>NZ_JBSHAW010000003.1:0-255611 GCF_053611685.1 Streptomyces sp. NPDC054786
TCGACGCGGAGCGTCGGCGAGTGACGACAACGCGGCGAGCGTGCGTGCCAGACCCCGCGAGCCCGCCATGATCCAAACGACACGCCCTAGGTGTGGAAGAGTTCTTCCAGGGAGGCTTCGGCCCGGTCTCCGCCGCGTGCGGCTTCGACGACGGCCTGGTGGAAGGAACGGCTGGCTTCTTCGGAATGGCACGGGACGGGGCTGCCGGCCATGGTGTACCAGTCCGTGGCTCCGGTGTACTGCACAGCTACATGAGCCAGGTCGTCCGACCAGGTCGTATGGATGGTCAGGTCGCCGTTGATCACGCCGATCTCCGCGGTGCGAACGGCGCCGGGTAGGGCGTGGATCCCGACAGTGGTCCAAGATGCCCAGGTCATGATGTTCCCCTCGGCGACAAGGGCCCCGGCCGGCGGCCGGGCGCGGTGACTCAAGTTTGGCACTTGAGGTGCGGGAGCGCACCGCATGCGGTGGCGCAGATTCCGCAAGGGGTGCGGTGGCCTGCGGCCCGGCCCCCGCAGCCGGCGGGTCGTGCGCGTCGGCGCCTGGCCCCGTCGGGCCGGTGTGGCGGCTTCTCGGGCCGCGGTGGCCGGCTCGTCCCCGGTGGGGCAGGCGTGCGGGGCGCCGTCCCGCTGAGGGCGTCGCCGTCGCTCGCTGGGCGAGCTCCGCCCGGCGTTGGGTGAGCCCCGTGCGCAGGGCGTCGCCGCTTCCGGAGTGGTGCAGGTTGCCGAGGACCGGCCGCACCCCGGGCGGCAGACAGCGGCTCTGCCGGAGCGTGTGGATCAGTCGCGCGTCCCGGACGTCGGTGGCGCCGTAGCTGCGGTACCGGGTCCTGCAGTGCCGCATCTCTGCGGTTGCTCTGGGCGCGCATCGGTCACCGTCCGTGCCCGGCCTGCGGGCAGGCCCGCCCTCGTACCGCGTGAGTGGCGCGTCCGAGGGCGGCATGTCCGAGGACGACGCGTCCGGGGCCGGCCCAGCTGCCCTGCCCGCACGGCGCCACCCCCGTCCCCGAGCGCATCGACGCCGCCCATCGTGAAAAGTGACGAGCAGCCGCTGATCAAGAAGACCTGCCCGGACGGCCGGGGTACGCGGGTGCAGCACGAGGGGCAGGCAGTCGTCGTCGCCGGTCTCACCACCGTCGTCGCCGCCCGTCTCCCACCTCCTGCCTCCCTCCCATCTCCCTCCTCCCGCTCGACGAATCGCCGCCTGGATCGACGGGCTCCAGGTGCAGCCAAGTGCGGTGTCCGCTCCGGGACTTGGGCAACCGCGGCCACGACATCGCGCAGCTCCTCGACACGACGGTGGACGAGGCGCCGGCCCTTTTTGAGGGGGTGCCAGCGGTGGCGACGCGGCTGCGGCGCATGGCCGACATCGGGCCCGGCCATCTGCGGCCGGGACAGCCGGCGGCGCCGCGGGTGGGAAGGGGATGGCCGAAAGCACGTCGAAGGACATTGCGCAGTCGGCCTACTCGCTCACCGGGGCGTTCCTGGACGCACCGCACCGGTAGGGGAGTGGTCCCGGTCCGCACAGGGGTGGCGGAGCGGACCGGGTCCGTACCGGCCGTCCATGCCTCGATGAGCCGCCGGGCCGGGCCGGGGGCGGAGTGCCCAAGCGGAATCTCAGTCGATGACCGTATGGAAGAAGGTGACGGCTGCGCCGAACGCGGCGCCGCCGACGAGGGTTGCGGAAGCCGGGGTGCCGCCGTTGAAGAAGGTGAGCACACCGGCGCCGATAGCGGTGAGGGCGCCAAGCAGAAAAATGACGGCGGCGCGCTGACTCAGCAGGGTTGATCTGTTGTGGGACACATCAACTCCCATCTGCGCGGGAGCGACGAATCGCTCGGTGCGGATGCTGATGCTCTGATTGATCTTCTCATCTCACCCCCCGGATTTTCGGCAGCACACGAGGAAATTCCGAAAGGGTCCCGGAAAGAATCAACGTGGCCGTCGGGGCCGAGTGATGGCGCGGATTTCCGGCGGGCGCCGAACTCCCCGTGGGAACCGGGTTTCGCTATGCGGTCCGATAGCGCAACAGGACGACGCCCGAGCTGAAGGGCCGGGTCTCGGCGAGGTGCAGACTCCGTACGCCGGTCGCGTCCGCGAACAGTCGACGGCCGGGCCCCAGGGCGACCGGGTGGACGAACAGCCGGTATGCGTCGACCAGTCCGGCGGTGATGAGGGCATGGACGGGTGTGATGCTGCCCGTCGTGACGATGTCGGTTCCCGGCGCGGATTTCAGTTTCCGCACCACATCTCCCAGGTCGCCCCGCAGGACCGTGGTGGGCTCCCATCCGGGATCGTCCAGCGTCGCGGACACCACGTACTTCGACACGCTGTTGAGGTGACGATCAGGTCCCGCATCCCGGCCTCCAAGTCAGCGTTCGACGCTGCTCTCACTATGGCTGAGCCTTCTGCGGCCCTCCGCCTGCCGGGTGACGGCGAGGACCGCCATATCGTCGTCGCGCGGCCCGCCGGTCCAGCGCTCGACGTCCCCCACCAGGCGGTCGATCACCTCCCGGGGCCCTCGGAACGGGCCGTGGCCTGCCAGTTGGGTCGCGGGGTCGTAGAAGGTTCCGGTACGGTCCCGGGCCTCCGTCACCCCGTCGGTGACCAGCAACAGGGTGCTGCCCGCCGGGAACGGCCAGTCGGTGGGCGCGGTCCGGGCCGTGCCCAGGGCACCCATCCCCAGGGGAAGGCCCGGATCGTCGACCTCCAGCGCGCGCACCTCGTCGTCGTGGCAGAGGTAAGGCGCGGGGTGGCCGCAGTTCAGCAGCCGAAGGCCCGCGGCCCGCGGGAGGATTTCGCAGATCAGGGCCGTGATGAAGCCTTCGAGCCGGTTTTCCTCGGAGGTGTGCTCGCTCTCCCGCAGCAGCGCGTGCTCCATCCGGCCGGCCAGCGCCGCCAGGTCGGGCTCCTGCTCGGAGGCCTCACGGAACGCGCCGAGCAGCACCGATACCGCGCTCACCGCCCCGAGTCCCTTGCCCCGCACATCGGCGATCATCAGCCGGACACCGAACGGGGTTCGCTGGACGGCATAGGCGTCCCCGCCGATCCGGGCCTCGCTCTGCGCGGCCTGGTAGCGGGCGGCGATGGTCAGCCGGCCGATACGTTCCGGCGGCGCGGGCAGCACGGCACGCTGGGCGGCCTCCGCCACCGAACGGACGACGTCCAGATGGCGTCCGTGACGGGCGATCACCCTATTGACCCCGATGCCCATGAACGCGGCGAAGAGGGTGTTGATGAGCTCCAGATGGCCCTCGAGGTGGTCGGCGGTGCCGTCCTTCACCGTCAGCGCGAAGACGCCCACGACGATGGCGGCGCCGATCGCCAGGGTGTGCCGCAGGGAGAGCAGTGCGCCGGCCGTCACGCTGGCCGCCGTCAGCATCGGGTCTCCCCAGTAGTCCGCCGGCGAGAACGCGTCCCAGACGAGCCCTCCGGCGACCAGGACGCTCGGGGCGAACTCGACGTATCGGGGCCATCGCGGGGAGAAAGAGGGCATAGGGGTTCCTGACCAGCCGTCCATGTCGGGTAGCAGGAATATGCCTGTTTCAGGGAGATTTATACAGTGGGCTTCGGTGGTCGGGCGATGCGGGCGGGTCGCCCGCAGGGCGTCCTCGGCCCGCAGCCCACGGCCGGCGGCATCCCCGGGCGGCCCGAAGGTGTGTCACTCCTTCGATGCGAGCCGGGCGTACGCGCGGACATCGGCGTCCGGGTCGTCGGCGACCGCGGCCCAGGCCTGGCGGGCATCCGCGCGGCCGGAGTGCGCGCGCAGCGCCAGGACCCCTGCCTTGCGCACATCCGCGTGCCCGTCGGCGAGCGCCGAGCGCAGCGCGGACACGGCGCGTTCGGGGTCGGCGGCCGCCAGGGCCGTGGCGGCACCGGCCCGGACCTGCCAGGCCGGGTCGTCGAGCGCCGCGACGGCCGCCGTGTCGTACGGCGGCGGGCAGCCGGTGGTGGCCAGCGCCGCGAGCGCCGCGGCCCGTACGAGGAGGTCCTCGTCGCGCAGCAGCACCGCCAGGTCGTCGGGGCCGCCGACCGTGCCGAGGCCGTGCGCGGCAGCCACCCTGACCTCGCGGGAGGGATCCGCGGTGGCATGTTGCAGGGCGTCGGGGGCGTCGACGGAGACCAGGGCGCGGACGGCCTGGACGCGTACCTCCACGGCGGGGTCGGTGAGTGCGGTGGCGAAGAGGGCCCGGTCACCGAGGCGGAGCGCGCGCAGCACCTCCACGGCCGCCGAGCGGACGACGGCGTCGGGTCCGTCAAGGGCGGCGGCCAGCGGCGTACGCAGGTCGGGTTCCGGTGTCAGGACCTCGATCAGCTCCCGCAGCGAGGCGCCGGCGGCGGCTCGTACGGCCGGGTCGGGGTCGGCGAGGGTGGCGGCGAGGGCCGGGCCCGTTCCGGGCGGGACGCTTTCGGTGAGCGCATCGACGGCGGCGCGACGGACGGCCGGGTCGGGGTCGGAGAGGTAGGGGCGCAGCGTGGGGAGGTCCGGCTGGTCCTCGGTGAGGGCGAGGAGTTCGAGGATGCGGGGGGAGGGGCCGGGCGCGGAAGCGGTCCCCGGCGGGGGCGTGGCCGGGGTGCCCGCGCCGGGCAACGCGTCGTTCGTCACCCCGGCACCTTCCCCTTCCGCCCCGCCCGCGGACCCTACCGGCGGCGTATCCGTCCGCCCCGCCGTGGCGACCTGCTCCGGGTGGACCTCGCCGAGGAACCGGGGGATGCCGCCCACGGGGGCGTACTCGTCGACCGGGACGAGATACGGCGCCACCGGGCGGGCCGTGAACTCCATCGCGCCGGTGGCTGATTTGCGCAGATCGAGATGGTGCAGCCAGTCGTCGTCATTGCTCTTCGGGTGGTCCGTGCGCTCGTGGTAGAGGCCCCAGCGGGACTCGGTGCGGGCCAGCGACGAGCGGGCGGCCATCTCGGCGCAGTCGCGGATGAAGCTGACCTCGGCGCAGCGCATCAGCTCGTGCGGGGTGCGGGCGCCCATGCCGGCGATATCGGCGTGCATCCGCTCGAAGTGCTCGACGGCCAGCGACAGGCGGGCGCCGCTCTTGGGCGGGGCGACATAGTCGTTGACGAAGCGGCGGAGCTTGTACTCGACCTGGGGCTGTGGCGGGCCGTCGGGGTTGCGCAGCGGACGGTAGACCAGTTCGTGGGCCGCACGCAGCTGGTCGGCGGGCAACTCGCCCTCGTACGCCCGGTACCGGGCCGCGTCCGCGCCCGCCAGGTCGCCGAAGACGAAGGCGCCGATCATGTAGTTGTGCGGGACACAGGCCAGGTCACCCGCCGCATACAGCCCCGGCACGGTGGTGCGGGCGTGGTCGTCGACGCGTACGCCCGACGCCGAGTGCCCGCCGCACAGGCCGATCTCGGAGATGTGCATCTCCACGTCGTGGGTGCGGTAGTCGTGGCCGCGCCCGGCGTGGAAGGTGCCGCGGGTGGGGCGCTCGGTGGTGTGCAGGATCGTCTCCAGCGCGGAGACGGACTCCTCCGGGAGGTGACTCAGTTTCAGATAGACCGGACCGCGTTCGGAGGCGACCTCGGCCGCGAACTCCGCCATCATCTGCCCCGACCAGTAGTCGGATTCCACGAACCGCTCGCCGTGCCGGTTGACCTGGTAGCCGCCGAAGGGGTTGGCGACATAGGCACAGGCCGGGCCGTTGTAATCCTTGATCAGCGGATTGATCTGGAAGCACTCGATGCCGGTCAGTTCGGCGCCCGCGTGATACGCCATGGCGTAACCGTCACCCGCGTTGGTGGGGTTCTCGTACGTGCCGTAGAGATAGCCGGAGGCGGGCAGGCCCAGGCGGCCGCAGGCGCCGGTGGCGAGGATCACCGCGCCGGCCCGGACCGTGACGAACTGCCCGGTGCGGGTGTGGAAGCCGGCCGCGCCGACCGCCCGGCCGCCGGATGTCAGCACCCGCACCGGCATGATCCGGTTCTCGATGCGGATCCGCTCCCGCATCTCCCGGCGGCGCAGCTGCCGGTAGAGGACCTTCTTGACGTCCTTGCCCTCCGGCATCGGCAGCACATACGAGCCGGAGCGGTGCACCTGGCGCACCGCGTACTCACCGTGCTCATCCTTCTCGAACTTCACGCCGTACGACTCCAGCCGCTGCACCATCGCAAAGCCGCGGGTCGCGGTCTGGCGGACGGTGGACTGGTCGACGATGCCGTCGTTGGCGCGGGTGATCTCGGCGACATAGTCGTCGGGTTCCGCGCGGCCCGGGACGACGGCGTTGTTGACCCCGTCCATGCCCATGGCGAGCGCACCGGAGTGACGGACGTGCGCCTTCTCCAACAGCAGGACGGAGGCGCCCTGTTCGGCAGCGGTGAGCGCCGCCATGGTCCCGGCGGTGCCGCCGCCGATCACGAGGACGTCGCAGGACAGCTCCTCGGCGGCGTCGAGGGAGGGGATCTCCATGGCTTCCGTGCCCTCCAGGGCGGTGCCGTGTGGCATGGCGGTGCCTTTCGGTCGCCGGGTCACGTCGTATGACGCGCCGGTCTCGTCGGTCAGATGTTTCGGGTCGTTCCGGTTGACCAGCCAGGTCAGGGGACGGGCCGGTCGCCCAGGGAGGCGAGGACCTCGCGGCGCAGTGCGACCGTCGCTGGCTCGGCGTGCGCCGCGCGGGTGCGAGGCCGGGGTACGTCCAGGACCCGGCCGGTGCCCAGCAGCGCGACCCGGTCGCCCAGGAACAGCGCCTCGTCCACGTCGTGGGTGACGAAGACGACGGTGGCGCCGGTGCCGCGCAGCGCCGTCACCAGCAACTGCTGCATCCCCGCCCGGGTCTGCGCGTCGAGCGCCCCGAACGGCTCGTCCATCAGGACCGCACGCGGCCGTCCGGCCAGCGCGCGGGCCAGCTGGGTGCGCTGCCGCTGGCCGCCGGAGACGTGGTGCGGCAGGTGTGCGGCATGCTCGGTCAGTCCGACCCGGGCCAGCCAGTCGTCCGCCCGCGTCCGGCGCTCCGCGCGTGCCACGCCCCGGATGGCCAGCGGGAGTTCCACGTTGGCCCGCAGGGTGCGCCAGGGCAGCAGCGCGTCCTCCTGGAAGATCAGCGCACGGTCGGCGGCGGGTCCGTCGACCGGCTCGCCGTCCTGGCTCAGCCGGCCGCCGAGCAGCGGCAGCAGACCTGCCAGGGTGCGCAGCAGGGTGGACTTGCCGCAGCCGGACGGTCCGACGACGGTGAGGATCTCACCCGGGGCGACATCGAGGTGCAGGCCGTCCAGAACGGGGGCGCCGGGCCGGCCCAGTGCGGCCTCGTCCAGGGTCAGCCGGAGGCCCGGGGCGGGTTGCTGTGCCGGGGCCGCCGCGGTGATCTCGGTACGGGTCATGAGGACTCCCCGATCGCCGCCCGGCCCGTCCGCCACCGGCCGCGGCCGGCCGTGGACGGAGGCGAGTCGTCCGCGGTCCGCGGCAGCCAACGGGTCAACCGCCGCCCCAGCAGTTCCACCGCCGTGGCGGTGAACCGGCCGAGCAGACCGATGGTGGCCATGCCGACGAACACCCCCGGGTAGTCGACGATGGTGTAGTCCTGCCAGGTCCGGTAGCCCACGCCGTACTCGCCGGAGATCATCTCGGCGGAGATCACACAGATCCACGAGACACCGATCCCCACCGACAGCCCGCCGAGGATGCCGGGCAACGCCCCCGGCAGTACGACCGACCGCAGTGCCCGCCACCGGCCCCCGCCCATGGTGCGCACCGCCTCCTCCCAGACGGGTGTCAGCGCCCGTACCGCGTGCCGGGTGGAGACCGTGACCGGGAAGAACGCCGCGGCGAAGGTGATGAAGACGATGCCCTGCTCATTACTGGGGAACAGCAGGATCGCCACCGGCACCAGCGCGATCGCCGGTATGGGCGCAGCACTTCGAGCAGCGGGCCGAGGAGATCGGAGGCGAGCGGGGAGCGGGCCACGGCGGTGCCGACGGCGACGCCGAGGATCGCCGCGAGGGCGAAGCCGCCGACGATCCGGGTCACGCTGTCGCAGACGTCCTGCCAGTAGGCGGCAGTGCCGAGCCGGCGGCCGAACTCCTGAGCCGTCTCGGTGACGGTCGGGAACTGGGAGAACCGCAGCCACAGGTTCACCCGGAACTGGGCGAGCAACTGCCATACCGCGAGGGCCGCGAGGACCGCTGCGGTGCGCCGGGCACGGCGGGTCCAGGTCCATCGGTGCGAGCCCGCCCGTCCCGTACGGGCCGCCGTGGCGGTGGGCGCGCTCACCGGGCCTGCTTCAGGGCGGCGGCGTAGCTGAGGGTGCGCGCACCGCGGTGGTGCCGCGTCCAGGCGTCGGCGGTGGCGCGGGTGGCGAAGGGCAGCAGCCGTGCGCCGTCGTGGACCCAGACCGACTTGTCGGCGAACCAGCGGGTGCCGGTCGTCGCATCGGCCACATACGCGGCCCGCACCGTGTCGTGATGGGTGGCGGCGAACCGCAGCAGGGCCTCCGGGCCGGTGAAGGAGTGGGTACGGTCCTCGCCGCGCAGCCACACCTCGTCGGGCGACGGGTGCGCGGTGCTGTTCCGGGCCTTGGCGTACCCGCTGCCGTAACTCTGCTTGACGTAACGGTCATTGACAAAGGAGTCAACATTGACCGGCCCGGTCAGCTTGGCCGCCCGCAGCACCGCCACATCCTTCTTCAGCGCGGCGATCAGCTGCGGCTTGAGGGTGGGGCCGAAGGTGGCGACGCCGCCGGAGCCGTTGTAGAGGTAGACCACCTCGGGCGGCAGCCCGGTGGCCTTGGCGACCTGCTGGGCGGCATCGACCGGGTGGGCCTGCAGATGGCGCGTCGCCTCCCGCTGTGCGGTGAGGAACGCCCGCACCACGGCGGGGCGCTGTGCGGCGAAGGCGTCCCGTACGGTCACCCCGTGAAAGGTGGGCAGGCCGAGCGCGCCCCCGTCATAGAGGGCCTGCGCCTTGCCCTGGAAGGCGAGCAGCCCCGGCCAGGCCACGAACTGGGAGAGGGCGTCCGCGCTGCCCGACTGGAGCGCCGAGGCACCCACGGCCGGCTGCTGGTTGAGCTTGTGGATGTCCTGTTCCGGGTCGATCCCGGCCCGCTGCAGGGCCCGTACGAGAGTGCCGTCGGAGGCCGAACCGACGCTGCTGGAGACCTTCTTGCCGCGCAGGTCCGCCAGCGCGCGCAGGGGGGAACCGGGCTTGGTGACAAGGGTGTTGAGCGCCCCGCGCAGGTTGTAGCCGGTGACCGACACCAGCCGGGTCGGGGCGTGCAGCTGGCTGCCGCGGGCGGCGTTGATCAGCAGCGGGAAGTCGCCCATCGAGCCGATGTCGACCTTCCCGGCGACCATCTGCGCGGTGATCGGCGCACCGGTCGCGTAGTCCTGCCACCGCACCTTGTACGTCTTGCCGTCGCGCCTGCCCTGGGCGCGCAGCGCACGTTCGAAGAAGCCCAGCGAGCGCAGCAGCGTACCGGCGGTGACGGTGTTGATGGTCTTGGACTGGTAGCCGACGGTCACGGTGACGGTCTTGCCGTCCGAGGCGTCCGCCGTGGTGCCGCAGCCACTGAGCGAGGCCGCCAGCACAGCGGCGGAGAGCGCCGCGACGAGCGCCCTGCGGCGCGCGGCCCGCGGTGCGGCGGAAGAAGGGGCCGGCGCGGGCCGGACGGGGGACGGGGACGGCACGAACGGGGAGCCCGTGAATCGGGAGCTCATGAGCGGGGGCCTCTCATCGCAACAAATAGGGCATGTTGACCGTGACCGCACCGGTGGGACAGCGTGCGGCGCACGGACCGCAGTACCAGCACTCGTCGACGTGCATGTACGCCTTGTTGCTCGCCGGGTCGATGGCGAGCGAGTCCAGCGGGCACATGTCGACGCACAGCGTGCAGCCGTCGATGCACTTGGACTCGTCGATGGTCACGGGCACGTCGGCGCGTTGGGACGCAAGAGGCATGGCGGTCTCCAGGGCATGGCGGGGCAGGGGGAGCGGTCGGGGAGGACAGGAGCGGGCGAGGGGACTCAGACGGTGCGGTGCAGCAGGCCCCGCATGGTGAGCCGGTCACCGCGGAAGCGGATGAACTCCAGGTCGACGGGGGTGCCGTCGGCAAGATGGGTGAGACGTTCGAGCATCAGCACGGCCGTGCCGCGCGGTGCCTCCAGTACAGCGGCCGAATGCGCATCGGCGTTGACGGCCTCCAGGGTGATCTCGGCGGTGCCCAGGGGCTGTCCGGCGGTTTCCTCGATCAGCCGGAACACGTCGTTGTTCTCCAGATCGGCGTCGAGCAGGGGCAGCCCGATGTCCATCGGGACATAGGTGAGGTCCAGGGACAGGGGCAGGCCGTCGAGTCGGCGCAGCCGTTCCACGTAGAGCACCTCGCTGCGCGGCGGGATCCGCAGCCGGTCCGCCACCGGGGCCGGTGCGGCGACCGGGCTGATGGTGCGGACCTCGTTGGTGACCCGGCCGTGCGAGTGCAGGGTCTCGGCGAGCCCCATCAGCCGGTCGAGCGCATGCGGGTACTTCTGGCCCACCACCACCGTGCCCACACCCGGCTGGCGCGCCACGAGCTGTTCGGCACGCAGCAGGTCGAGGGCCTGGCGGACGGTGTTGCGGGACACGCCGTAGTCCGCGCCGATCACCTCCTCGTGCGGCAGCACGCCCTCGGGGAAGCAGCCCCCGAGCACCTGGTGGCGCAGCAGGTCGGCGAGCTGCCGGGCGCGGTCCGCGCGGAGCCGGCGACGGCGCGCGGCCGCTACCGGAGTCGTGTGCTGGCGGGTGCGTTCGGCTGGCATGCGGTGGACCATACCGATGAGATCCGGCCAGTGGTGTTGCCGCAGTATTGCGCCACCTTCCGCCGCCCGGACCGCGGCCGTGACCTGCGGGTCCGGCACTGCCGCGGCAAGATCTGCCACCCAGGACGCCGCCACCCGCTACCCCTCGACGCAGCCCCGGCACCCCTGACGCAGCCGCCTCCGGCACCCCGGATGCGGCCGTCCGGCCCAGCGAATGCGGCCGTCCGGCGTCCGTGTCGCCGGGCCGTCCGCGCCGCCCTCCGGATAGCGTCGAAGCCCGGTACAGTCCCGCCCCGCCCGGCCACCGGCGGGCGGACCCCGCCCCGGTGCCCGGGTGGCCGACGAGGAGGTGGGTGCGTGGCCACGTGGCCGGCCGTACTGTTCGCGTTGCTCGCGGCAGCCAGCAACGCACTGGCCACGGTGCTGCAGCGACGCGCGGCCCGTACGGTCCCGCTGTCCGCCGGGCTGCGCCTCGGGCTGCTCGTCGATCTGCTGCACCGTGCCGTCTGGCTCGGCGGGATGCTCGCGGTCGTCGCCGCTGCCTGCTTCCAGGCGCTGGCGCTGTCGCAAGGAGCGCTGTCGGTGGTACAGCCCCTCTTCGTCCTCGAACTGCCCCTCGCCCTGCTCATCGGACGGGTCCTCCTCGGCGGACGGATCTCCTGCGGCGGATGGACCGGCGTGGTACTGCTCGTCGTCGGACTCGGCTGCGCCCTCGCGGCCGCCGCGCCCACCATCGGCACCGACCACGCCCCGTTCAGCCGCTGGGTGCTCGCCCTCGTGGTCTGCGCCGCGGTGATCGCCACGGCGGTCGGCGCCGCGCTCCGCCGGGGAGCGGGCGGCGTACGGGCGGCCTGCTTCGCCGGGGCGACGGCGGTCGCCTACGCACTCACCGCGGCGCTGATGAAGGACGCCACCCACGCCTGGCAGACCGGCGGCCCCGCCGCGTTCTTCACCGCGTGGCAGACCTATGGCTTCGCCGCCGTCGGAGTCATGGCCCTCTTCCTCCTGGAAAACGCCATGCAGTCGGGCCCGCTGACCGCCTCGCAGCCCGTCCTCACCCTCGGAGACGCGCTGGTCAGCCTGTCACTGGGGGTCACCCTCTACGACGAACGGGTACGGGCCGGCTGGTGGCTGGTTCCCGAATGCCTGGGCGTCGCGCTGGTCCTGTGGGGCGCCATGCTGCTCTCCCGCGTCGCACTGGCCCGGGATCTGACGGGTGCTCAGGAGGAGGCGCCCGCAGCCGCCCGCGACACCGGTACGGAGCCAGGACCGGCGGATACGTGAGCGCCGCGCGACGCGGCACCGCGCTCCCGGGCACGGCCGCGCCCGGGAGCCGCCGCCTCACAACATGACGTGCTTGACCTGGGTGTAGTCCAACAGGCCCGCGAGGGACAGATCGCTGCCGTAACCGGAGTGCTTGACGCCGCCGTGCGGCATCTCCGACACCGTGGTGCCATGGGTGTTCACCCAGACGATCCCGGTGTGCAGGGCGCGGGTGGCCCGCATGGCACGCTCGTGGTCGCCGGTCCACACGCTCGCCGCCAGACCGAACCGGACCCCGTTCGCCAGCCGGAGGGCCTCGGCCTCGTCGGTGAAGGACTGCACCGTGACGACCGGGCCGAAGATCTCCTCCTGCACGATCTCGTCGCTCTGGCGCACCCCCGCGACGACCGTGGGGGAGTGGAACCAGCCGGGCCGCGCCGGTGCCGTCCCTCCCGTCACCACCTCGGCATGGCGCGGCAGACGGCTCAACAAGGCCTGTACGGAGTCCAGTTGGGCCGCGCTGTTGAGGGGGCCGTAGTCGGCGGCCGGCTCGTCGGGCGGCCCGGTCCGCAGCCGGTGCGCGGCCGCAGCGAACGCGGCCACGAAGGCGTCGTAGCGGCGGTGGTGCACCAGAAACCGGGTGGGAGCGGTGCAGTCCTGGCCGGCGTTGTAGTACGCCACGGCCGCGAGTTCGGCCGCGGTGCTCTCGGCGTCCACGTCCTCATGGACGAGGACCGGGGCGTTCCCGCCCAGTTCCAGATGCACCCGCTTCAGGTCCGCCGCTGCGGTGGCGGCGATCTCCCGCCCGGCCCGGACGCTGCCGGTGACGGCGACGAGACGGGGCACCGGGTGCGCGGTCAGGGACCGCCCGGTGTCGCGGTCGCCGCAGATCACATTGAGCACGCCGGGCGGCAGATGCTCCGCGGCGATCCGGGCCAGCAGCACGGCGGAGGACGGGGTGGTGTCGGCGGGCTTGAGGACGGTGGTGTTGCCTGCCGCGAGCGCCGGGGCGACCTTCCATGCGGCCATCATCAGCGGGTAGTTCCAGGGGGTGATCTGGGCGCAGACCCCGACCGGTTCGCGGCGCAGCACCGATGTGCGGCCCTCGGTGTACTCGGCGGCCGCCGCCCCCGGCAGATTGCGTGCCGCCCCCGCGAAATAGCGGAAGGTGTCGACGACCGCGGGCAGTTCCTCGGTCCGGAACTGCTCCGGCGGCTTGCCGGTGTCCCCGACCTCGGCGGCCACCAGGGCGTCGGCGTGCTCCTCGATCGCGTCGGCGATCCGCAGCAGCGCCCGCTGCCGCTCGGCGGGAGTGGTCAGCGACCAGCGGGCGAGGGCGGCCTCCGCCGCGCTGCAGGCCGCATCCGTGTCGGACGGGCCGGAGCGCGGGGCACTGCGGTGCACCTCGCCGGTGGCGGGGTTGACCAGGTCCATCGTCGCGCCGGAGGCCGCCGGGCGGTCCGTCCCCGCGAGGTGGTTGCGGACCGGGGCGGAGGTGTCGTTCTCAGCCATGGCGGAGCACCTCCTGTGCCGCGCCGCGGCCGGTGCGCACCGCGCCCTCCATATAGCCGGCGACCCACTGGTCGGACCCGCAGACATAGAAGGGCGGTTCGTGGGAGCCGTGCAGCGGACCGACCGCCATGACATCGCCGGGGTTCCACTGCGTGACGTACCCCTGGGTCCAGGGGTCGGTGCCCCACAACCGCAGATACGACGTGAACGGCTGGAGGGCCTCTGCGCCGTAGAGCCGGGCCACGTCCGAGAGCAGCTCGTGGTCGCGGACCGCGGCGGGCATGCCCAGCAGGACGCCGTAGCGCTCGGGAGGGATCAGCGCGGAGAGGATGCCCTCGCTCTGCGGCCAGGTGCTGCCGAGCACGCCCTCACATTCGGAGAGGCCGTTGAGGTCCAGGCTGCGCCAGAAGGGTTTGTCGTAGGCGGCGGCGAACTTGGCCGCGACGGCCTGCCGTTGGCGGTGCAGCGAGGCGAGCCGGGCCTCGGAGACGCCGGTGAGGGCGACCGAGCGGAGCGGTCCGACCGGCAGGGCGCTGACCACGGCATTCGCCGTCAGAGTCGCCCCGTCTGCCAGCCGCACCCGGCAGCCTCCCGGCCGCACCGCCACCTCCTCGACGGCCGCTTCGAGCCGGATGCGCCGGCCGAGTTCCGCGGCCATGCGCAGCGCCACGGTCGCCGAGCCCTCGGCCACCCGCAGGCCCTCCCAGTCCTCGTAGGCGTAGGGGTCGTCACCGGGGACCGCGGCGTGCTTGCGCAGTGAGGCGAGCAGGGAGGTGCGTTCGTAGGAACCGCTGGCCAGGGCGAGTTGGCCGATCTCCCAGAGCCGCACGACGGCCGGGCTCGCGCCTTCGCCGCGCAGCCAGGCGCCGACCGACAGGCGGTCCAGAGTCGCCGCGTGCGGATGGGACCACGGGTCCTGCGGGTCCACGGTCCGTGCCAGCGCGACGAAGGAGTCGGTGACCTTCCGGTGGCAGGCCTCGTCACCGGGGCCGAACCAGTGCGGCGGGTCGCCGGCCGAGACCCCTTCCGCGGTGGCCCGCGCCATCCGTCCGGGCTCGGCGACATAGCTGGGAATGAGGGTCAGGCCGAGCTCAGCGGCCAGGGCGAGATAGGCGGTGTGGGCCCGGCCGACCACCTCGCCGCCGAGCTGGACCAGCCGGCCGTCGGGCAGCACGGCCTGCTCGACGCGTCCGCCGACCCGGTCGCGGGCTTCGAGGACGAGGACGTCGGCGCCGGCCGCGTTCAGGTCCCGTGCCGCGGCGAGCCCGGCGAGGCCGGCACCGAGCACGATGACATCGTGGTTCATGGGGGCGTTCCTTCGTTGTCGATGGGCGGCTGAGGGCGTGCGCACCAGGCCTGGCCGGCGAGGCGGGGGCCGGTGCGGCCCCGCCTCAGGGCTGATCCATCGGACCCCTAGGGCGTGTCCAGGACCAGGCAGTGCTCGGGCTGCCAGCCGATCTCCACGCTCTCGCCGCCGCTCCAGCGGTCCTCCATGCGCGAGCGGTCGGTGTTCTGCTCCAGAACGGACACGGTGACGCCGGGGGCGAGTTCGATGAGATAGGTGGTGGTGGGGCCGGAGTAGACGGTCTCCCGGACCACGCCCTGCACCATCGCCATGCCCGGTTCGAAGTCGGAGAGCCAGATCTTCTCGGGTCGTATCGACAGACTGACGCTGCTGCCGTCCGCGACGCCGCTGCGGTTGCCGACCGGCAGAGCGGGGCCGCAGTAGAGCACGACCTGCCCGTCGCGGTAGGTGCCGGGGACCAGGTTGGAGGTCCCCATGAAGGACGCCACGAAGCGGCTCGCTGGGCGTTCGTAGACGTCCTCCGGTGTGCCGCACTGCTCCACGTGGCCCTCGTTCATCACCGCCACCCGGTCCGACATGGTCAGCGCCTCGTCCTGGTCATGGGTGACGAAGACGAAGGTGATACCGACCTCGCGCTGGATCTGCTTGAGTTCGACCTGCATCCGCCGCCGGAGCTTGAGGTCGAGCGCGGCCAGCGGCTCGTCGAGCAGCAGCACCTGCGGCCGGTTGACCAGGGCGCGGGCCAGGGCCACCCGCTGGCGCTGCCCGCCGGAGAGCGTGCCGGGCTTGCGGCCGCCGAGACCGCCGAGTTGCACCCGGTCGAGCATGGCGCCGACCCGCTCGCGGATCTCGGTCCGGGCGACGCCCTTGCGCTTGAGGCCGAAGGCCACATTGTCGGCCACCGAGAGGTGGTCGAAGAGGGCGTAACTCTGGAAGACGGTATTGACGTTGCGCTTGTCCGGCGGGAGCGCGGTCACGTCCTCCCCGCTGAGAAGGATGGTGCCCGCGGTGGGGTCGGTGAAGCCGCCGATCATCCGCAGCGAGGTGGTCTTGCCGCAGCCGGACGGGCCCAGCAGGGAGAAGAACTCGCCGGGAGCGATGTCCAGGCTGAGATCCTGCACCGCGTAGGACCCGCCGTAGTTCTTGCTGATGTTGTCGAGCCGGACGGCGGGCGCGGCGCCGGCCGGGGCCGCACCGGCGGAGGGGGCGTCGGAGGAGGTCATGGGTGTCACTTCCCGGAGAGCAGATCGAGGCCACCGCGGCGGCCGAACAGACGCGGGATGGCCAGGGCGAGACCGATGAGGCCGATGGAACCGACGAGCATCAGCGTGCCGACCGCGTTGATGGTGGGCTGCACGCCGAACCGGATCGCCGAGTAGATGCGTACGGAGAGCGGCTGTGGGTCCACGCCGGTGGTGAAGTAGGCCAGCACGAAGTCGTCGAAGACGAGAGCGAAGACGAGGACCGCCGAGGCCAGGATGCTGGGCAGCAGAGCGGGCAGGGTGACCAGCCGCAAGGCCTGCCAGCGGGTGGCGCCCAGGTCCATCGCTGCCTCCTCGACCTCCGGGTTGAGGGCGGCGATCCGCGAGCGCAGGATCACCGTCACATAGGAGATGGAGAAGGTGATCTCCGCGAGCATCACGGTGCCGGAGGAGAGGGTGACGTCCATGCCCTTGAAGAGCAGCATCGCGGCGACACCGGTGACGATCTCCGGGGTGATCAGCGGGACCAGCATGATCAGGCCGGCCAGCGAGCCGAGCCGGGTACGGCAGCGCACCAGGCCCAGGGCCAGCGCCACTCCCAGGATCACCGAGCCCGCCATGGCCACCAGGGAGACCCGCAGGCTCATGCCGAGCGACTCGATCAGCACGTTGTCGTGGAAGAAGGCGGAGTACCAGCGGAGGCTGAAGCCCTTGAAGACGGTGAGGGACTTCTGGCCGTTGAAGGAGAAGAGGACCACCACGCCGATGGGGAGGTAGAGCAGGAGGAAGAAGAGCGTGGTGACCGTGAGGGCGAGCCGTGGTCTGCGGTCGGTGCCGCGGCGGTGCCGGCGGTGCGGGCTACGGAGCATCATCGGGCGGCCTCCGCCTCGTCCTTGCGGGTGCGCCGCAGATAGCCGAGCATCCCGATGAAGAGCACCGCCATCATCAGCATGGTGAGGGCGGAGCCGAGCGGCCAGTTCTGGCCCTGGAAGAACTTGTCCTGGATCAGGTTGCCGATCATGATCTGGTCCGGGCCGCCCATCAGCTGGGCACTGACGAAGTCGCCCATGGCGGGCAGGAAGACCAGGACGGCGCCCGCTGCGGCGCCCTGGCGGGTCGCCGGGAGGGTGACGAAGAAGAAGGTCCGCAAGGGCCCTCCGTACAGGTCGCGCCCCGCCTCGATCAGCGAGAGGTCCATCCGCTCCAGCGCCGCGTACAGCGGGATGATCATGAATACGATGAAGCCGTAGACGAGCCCGGCGATGACGCCGACCCCACTCTGCAGGATCTTGGTATGCGCATCGGCGAGTCCGACCGCGCGCAGCGCCTTCAGCACCGGGCCGCCGTCGGACAGCACCACCGACCAGCCGTACATCCGCACCAGGTAGTTGGCGAAGAACGGCACGACGATCGCGGCGATCAGCAGATTCTTGAACCGCCCGCCGTGCAGGGCGATGGTGTAGGCGACCGGATAGGCCACGATCAGGCAGACGACGCAGGCGATCAGCGCGAAGCCCAGCGAGCGCAGCAGCACGATGCGATACGCCGGGTCGGCCATCGCCGCGATGTTGTCGAAGTTGAACCCGAACCGCGGGTTGCCGAGGGGGTCGGTGGTGCCCAGGGCCAGGGTGGCCACGAGGATCAGGGAGGCGATGAGGAACCCGGTCATCCACAAGGTGCCGGGGAGCATGAGCCAGGTCCACAGCCGGGTGCCGGACGCGGAGCGCCCGCGCCGGTCCCGGAGTGCCCCGGAGGGGGTGCGTTGTGCCATGTCAGCCGGCTTTCACGTGGGTCCAGGCGGTATCGCGGGCCTGCTCGCCCCTCGAGGACGCATTACGGAAGAAGAAATGGGCCTTGAGGTCGTCGGGGGCGACCAGGCACTGGGGGAACGGCTTCACGATCGAGGCGTAGACGTCCTCGCTGCCGCCGACCGGCATGGGGTAGCCGATGTACTGGATGTTCTTCCGTACGTTCTCGGGTCTGAGCATGTAGTCGATGAAGAGCATCGCCGTGCCGGGATGGCGGGCGTTGGAGGGGATCGCGTAGCAGTCCGAGTTGATCGGCGCGCCTTCCCGGGCGACTTCGAAGCCGAGCACGGACGGGTCCTTGGCCTGTCCGAGCATGGCGGCCATGTCCCCGCTCCAGGCCTGGGTCATCACCGCGTTGCCGTTGAGCAGGTTGTTGTAGCTGTCGCTGGAGAAACCGCGCAGCCGGGGACGGAGGCTCTGCAGCGTGGTGGTGATACGGGCGAGGTCGTGCTCGTCGGAGGTGTCGATGTCCAGGCCGAGTTTGAGCGCGGCCATGCCGAGCACCTCGTCGCGGTCGTCGAGCACGAAGACCTGTCCCTTGGCCCGGGCGTTCCACAGGTCGTCCCAGGAGCCGGCCAGGTCGTCGCCTATCCGGTCCTTCCGCCAGCCGATGCCCGTCTTGTACATGGTGAACGGGACGGTATGCGCGGAGCGGCGGTCGTACCAGGGGTCGGCGAAGTAGCGGTACCGGCCGAACACCGCGTCGGCGTGGTGCAGCCGGGAGTGGTCGATACGGCGCAGCCGCCGGCCGTCGGCCAGCCGCTGTGCCCATTTCGCCGTGGGAAAGATGATGTCGTAGCGGTTCCCGGCGTTGAGCTTGGCGGCCATGCCCTCCATCGAGTCGAAGTTCGACTGGATGACCTTGACGCCGTACTCCTTCTCGAATCCGTCGAAGACGGCCGGGGCGACGAAGTCCGCCCAGTTGAAATACACCAGGTCGCCGTCCACCTTGACGTCGATCGGCTGGTCCGGGTCTCCGAAGGCGTTACGGTCCTCCGGCAGAAAGCCGCACCCGGCCAGGGTGAGACCGAGCGCCGCGGCGGCGCCCGAGCGCAGGAACGCGCGCCGGGACGGAGGTGGGGGTTCCTCGGGGGACATGGGGTCCTCTCCGTAGGGGATGAGCGCTGCTTCAGGGAGCGGTCACGGATGCACGGAAGCCCTGTCCTCCGTGCGGGACCTGTCAGCCGTGGCGCGGGGCGTCGCGCGCCGAGGGGGACGGCTCGTGGCGCTGTCTCACCGGTGGGTGTCAGCGCATGGTGCCACCGAGGTCGGTGCGTACCCGGTCGGCGAACCAGCCGACCGCGGCTTCCCGGCGGGACAGGGGGCCCGGCTCGAAGCCCGGGGTGCCGAGGCCTTTCTGTACCCGGGACACCAATTCGACGTCTTCGTCATTGGTGATCCAGCCGATGTGGATGTTGAGCCGGCGCGCGAGCCGGGTCCGTGGACTCGTCCCGCGGCGCGTGTAGAAAGCGCCGGGGACGGCTACCCGGTCGACCGCCGTCGGTATGGCGGTCCAGGCAAGCACATGGTCGGGGTAGAAGTCGATGAGTGTGTTGGGGTAGATCACCGCGTACCGCCAGATCCGCCGGTCGGCCTCGTTCAGACCCGGCATCGGGGACGCGAGGCGCTGGTAGAGCCGCTCGGCCCAGTTCGAGGACGGCTTGTCGCGCAGCGGCGAGGCGAAGAGCACGTAGGACTCGTCGATCTCGCTGGTGTAGCCCTGGTAGTCGAGCAGGCGCATCAGCCCGGGGTGGGCGACCGGGACGTGATAGCCCTCCAGGTAGTTGTCGACCGCGACCTTCCAGTTGGCTTCCTGTACGTCCGCGCCGGCCAGATCGTAAATGCGGCTGCGTCCGACCGGCACCAGATCGGCCCCCGCGTAGTGGCCGACGGCCTCCGCCAGTCCGGCGCACTGCTCCGCCAGCGGCACGGCATCCGGATCGAGGTTGGCGAAGACGAACCCCAGGAACGATTCGACCCGGACCGGGAAGAGGCCGAGCGCGGGCTTGTCCAGGCAGGGGATCTGCCGTGCTTCGGGCGCACCGACCAGCCGTCCGTCGAGCTTGTACGTCCAGCCGTGATACGGGCAGCGGATGGCCTTGCCGGAGGCTTCGGGGGCCGCGACCAGCCGTGTGCCGCGGTGCCGGCACACATTGAGATGCCCGGCCAGGGTGCCGTCCTCGGTGCGGACGACCAGTACCTCGCGGTCGGCGACGGTGGCGGCGAGCCGGGCGCCGGGGCCGGGGAGATCGGACTCATGGCACACGAGCTGCCAGGACTTGGCGAAGATGTGCCGCGTCTCGGCGGCGGCCGTGGCCGGGTCGGTGTAGTAGCGGGCGGCCAGTGCCGGCCCGGGGACATCCTGTTTCGGCGGTTTCGTGGTGGCTTCGGGGTGCATCGGGTCACTCCTCCATGCCGCACGGGTGCTGGGGGCCGGGGCGGCAGGGCGGGGTGGAAAGGCCCTGAACCGGCGCACCGGATCCGTGCTGACTAATTGGTCAGTCAGATTGCTGGCGGGTTTCAACGAAGTCAAGACTTGTGTCCTGACTAATTGATTAGTTAGCGTAGTCGTATCGCTGCTCCGGCGCTCCGCCGCACGGATCCCGGAAGCGAGCGGGTGCGTTGCGCCCCGACCCGTCGGCCGAACCCCCGCAACGGCACCTCACCCCGGCACCGAGCCACGGCAAGGCCCACACCCAGCTGCCCTGACCCGACCCGTGCCGGCACCCACTCCTCTCCCCGGAGGCACGCATGAGCGGTCGTCGGAACCTGATCTGGCTCGGGCTCACCCCCGAACCCGAACGGGAACTGCCCGCCACCGTCGCGGCCCTGCGCACCGCGGCGCGGCGGATGACGGACGCCCCCGCGGAGGCGACCGAGGCCGAACGGCGCCGCGTCGAGCGCCTGATCCTGCACGGCACCCAGCACGGCTGGCTCCGCTATCTCGCGGAGGTGACGGACCTGGTGACCGCGGTCGCCGGCCGTACCCGCCCCGGCGACCGCCGGGCCGCACTCCGGGCCGGAGAGGTCGTGCTCGACCACCACCGCATGCTGATCGGCCTCCCCGGACCGGGGTACGACCGCACGGCCGCGGACCGCAGCGCCCTGGAAAGCGCGGTGCGCAGCCTGCGCACCACCTCACCGGACGGAGACCGAGGATGACCGGGATCGACTCCCTGACACCGCAGGGGACCCCCTCCGTGCTCGGCTCGGCGCCAGGCGTGACCGAGGACGCCGGGGCCTATGCGGCCACCGGCGGTTACCGCAAGGCGATCGGAGCGGCGGAGCTCCTCGACCGGATCGCCGACGGCCTGCGCGGACGAGGCGGCGCCGGCTACCCCACCGCCGCGAAACTGCGCGCCGTCCGCGACGCCGGGCCCCGCCCCGTCGTCGTGGCCAACGGTGAGGAAGGCGAGCCCGGCTCCGTCAAGGACCGCTGGCTGCTGCGGGCCCGCCCGCACCTGGTCCTGGACGGGCTGGCGCGGGCCGCGGAGATCACCGGTGCGGAACGCGGCTATGTCTACGTCTCCGACACCGTGGCGGGCGAACGGATCCGCCGTGCGCTCGCCGAACGGGCACCTCAGCTGCCGTGCGACGTCGTCGAGACCCCGCACACCTACGTCGCGGGGGAGGAGACCGCCGTGGTCCGCCGGATCAACGGCGGCCCCGCCCTCCCCACCGCCAAACCGCCCCGCCCCTACCAACAGGGCGTCGGCGGCGCACCGACCTTCGTCGCCAACGTCGAGACCCTGGCCCGTATCGCGCTCATCGCCGCACGGCCGGACCGCCGGCACCGCACGGCCCGCGCCACCCTGGTGACGCTCGCGGGCAGCGGCGCGGAACCCCTGCTCGCCGAGGTGCCCTACGGCTGCACCCTGCGGACCCTGGCGCGGGCCCAGGGCACCCCCGAGCCGGCCGGCGCTCTCATGGGCGGCCTCTTCGGGGGGCTGATCGGCCCCGGCCAACTCGACCTCGCACTGGACCCCGACACCCTCGCGGCCGCGGGCACGGCACTGGGCTGCGGGGCGATCCGCTTCCTCGCCCCGGACGAGTGCCCGGTGTCCCTCGCCTCCGCCGTCCTCGCCCATCTCGCCGCCGAGAGCGCACGGCAGTGCGGCATCTGCGTCGCGGGCACCGGCTCCCTCCACGACGCCGTCGGTGCCCTGACCACCGGCACGGCCGACCCCGACCTCCTCACCCGGATGCACCGCTGGTCGACGGCACTGCCCGGCCGCGGCGCCTGCGGACTGCTCGACGCCGCGGCGGGCACGGCCGGCAGTCTCCTGCGCGCCTTTCCCGACCTGGTCCGCTCGCACCTCGACGCCGCCTGCCCGGGCTGTGCCGCGCCCGCCGACGCCGGCCGGCTCACCGTGCCCGTCCCGCACGTCGCCCACCCCGCCGTGCCCCGCCCGCGCACCGCCCCCTCCTCCCGCTGAAAGGACGACCACCGTGAAACTCCGTCTCGACACCACCCGCTGCCAGGGCTACGGCCTGTGCCAGGAACCCGCACCGGACCTCATCGACCTCGACGAATGGGGCTACGCCGCCGTCGTCGCCGACCCCGCGCCGGGCGCCTCCGAGGAGGCCGCCCGCGCCGCCGCCGAGGCCTGCCCCAACTCCGCGCTCCGGTGGGAGAGGTGACCATGGGACGTGATCTGTCGGCCCTGTTCGACCCGAAGTCGGTCGCGGTGGTCGGTGCCAGTGACGACCCGGCGAAGTACGGCCATGCGGTCGCCGCCCAGGCGCTGCGGGCACCCGACCGCCGCCCCGTCCACCTCGTCAACCGCCGGGGCGGCACGGTCCTCGGGCGCACCACGGCCACCTCGCTCGCCTCGATCGGCGAACCGGTCGAACTCGTGGTGATCTCCGTACCGGGCCCCGGCTTCGAGGCCGCCGTCGACGACGCGCTGGCCTGCGGCGCCCGCGCCATCGTCGGCATCACCGCCGGCTTCGCCGAGACCGGCCCCCTCGGGCTGGCGCGCCAACAGGCGATCGCCGACCGGGTACGCGCCGCCGGCGCCGTCCTCGTCGGCCCGAACTGCCTCGGCATCGCCGACAACACCACCGAGCTCTATCTCGCCTCGGACCGCTTCGCGCCCGGCGGCATCGCCCTGCTGAGCCAGAGCGGCAACCTCGCGCTCGAACTCCAACTCCGCTGCGCCCCGCACGGTTTGGGATTCTCCCGCTTCGTCTCGCTGGGCAACCAGGCCGACGTCACCCTCGTCGACCTCGTCGAGGACGCCGCCCGGCACGACGCCACCCGGGCCATCGCCGTCTACGCGGAGGACTTCGGCAACGGCCGGGCCTTCGCCGAGGCGGCCGCCGCCGCGGGCAAACCGGTGGTCCTGCTCACCGCCGGGCGGGGCGCCGCCTCCGCGCGCAGCGCGCAGTCGCACACCGGCGCCCTGACCACCTCCGCCGATGTCGTGGCCGCCGCCTGTCGCGACGCGGGCGTCGAACTGGTCGCCACCCCCCACGAGATGACCGTGGTCCTCGCCGCGCTGAACGGGGGGCGGCGCGCCACCGGACACCGCACCGCGGTCTGTACGGACGGCGGCGGCCACGGAGCCATCGCCGCCGACGCCGCCGAAGCCGCCGGGCTGGCCGTGCCCGAACTCGGGGCCGCCGCACAGCAACGGCTCAGGACGCTGCTGTGGGAACAGTCCGCGGTGGGCAACCCCGTCGACCTGGCCGGGATGGGGGAGCAGAACCCGCACTCCTACGGCGACACCGTCGGTGCCCTGCTCGCCCTGGACGAGGTCGACTCCGTCGTGTTGACCGGGTACTTCGGCGGTTACTCGGCGGCGACCGGCGGCCTGGGCGGGCCGTCGGCCGAGAGCGGCACCGCGGGCGGCGGGAGCGCGCTCGCCGCGGGCGAGCTGGAGACCGCACAGCAGATGACCGTCCACGCGGCGCGCACCGCCAAACCCCTGGTGGTCCAGTCGATGTTCCCGCAAGCCCCCAGCTGCCGGACGCTGGTCGAGGCGGGCATACCGGTGTTCGCGTCCACCGAGGACGCGGCCCGCGCACTGGCGGCCATGACCGCGGCCGAGGCCGCCGGCCCGCCCGGCGTCCGCCGGCTGCCACCGGCCGCGCCGCCGCTGCGCGACCCCGGCTACCACGGCGTCCGCACCCTGCTGACCGCCGCCGGAGTGCCGTTCCCCGAGGCCCGTGAGATCACCGATAAAGCCCAGTTGTGCGCCGCCGCCGACGCGTTCCCGGGGCCCTACGTCCTCAAGGCCCTCCACCTCCTGCACAAGTCGGACGCCGGCGGTGTCGCCCTGGGGCTGCCGGACCGGCCGGCGCTCGTCACCGCCTTCCGGGAGATGCACGCCCGGCTCGGCGCCGCTTCCTACTCGGTCGAGGCGATGGCCGATCTGACGGACGGCGTCGAACTGATCGTGGGGGTGAACCGCGACCCGCGGTTCGGTCCGATCGCCATGGTCGGCCTCGGCGGGGTGCTCACCGAGGCACTGCACGACGTCGCCTTCGCCCTGGCACCCGTCCCGGCGGCCCGCGCCGAACAGCTGTTGGCCGGGCTGCGGACCGCCGCGCTCCTCAAGGGAGTCCGAGGCCGGCCGGCGGTCGACCTCGCAGCCGCGGCAGCCGTCATCGAGCGCCTCACCACGCTCGCCGCCGCCCACCCCGAGGTCACCGAGATCGAGGTCAATCCGCTGCTCGTCCGCCCGGACGGCGCCCTCGCCCTCGACGCCCGCGCCGTACTGACCTGACGCCCCGCCCCACGCCCGCCGTCCCGGAGGACACCATGGACTTCCGCTACACCGCCCGACAGGCCGATCTGAAGGCTCGCGCCGCCGCCTACACCGAGCTGCTGCTCCCGTACGAGGAGCAGGCCGAGGAGGCCGGGGGACCGCTGCCCGCCGAAACCGTCCGCGAGCTGACCCGGGCCGCGATCGACGCCGGTGTCTACGCCATCAACATGCCCGAGAAGTGGGGCGGTCCCGGACTCTCGCTGCTCGACCAGGTCATCGTCGAGGAGGAATTCGGCAAGGTCACCAACTGCCTGTGGGACATCCCCTGGCGGCCGGCCAACGTGCTGGCGTACAGCACCGAGGCCCAGCGGGAGAAGTATCTGCTCCCCGTCATCCGGGGTGAGCGCTTCGACGCGTTCGCGGTGACCGAACCCGGCGCGGGATCGGACCCCTCCTCGGGCACCAGCACCGCCACCCGTACCGAGGGCGGCTGGCTGCTGAACGGCGAGAAGTGGTTTGTGACCTGCGGTGACATCGCCGACTTCCTGCTGGTGCAGGCCGACGCGGGCCCGGAGCGGGCCGCGACCCTCTTCTTCGTCGACAAGCAGGCACCGGGCGTACGGATGACCCGGGTGCCGCGCTTCATGCACTCCGCCGTGAACGGGCACCCCGAGTTCACCTTCACCGATGTCTTCGTGCCCGACGACGACGTGCTCGGCGGCGTCGGCAACGGCTATGAACTCACCAAGGAATGGTTCACCGACGAACGGCTGATGATCGCGGCCCGCACCACGGGCGCCGCCGAGCGGGCCCTGCAACTGGCCCGGGACTGGGCGGTGGAGCGCAAGCAGTTCGGTTCGGCGATCGCGGACTTCCAGTTGGTGCAGGGGATGCTGGCGGACTGCGCGGTCGATATCGCGGTCAACCGCGCCTACACCCACCAGGTCGCCTGGGAGGCCGACCAGCCGGGCGCCGACCCCAAGGCGCTGCACGCCAAGGCCTCGACGGCCAAGCTCGCGGCGAGCGAGGCGGCGGGCCGGGTCATCGACCGCTGTGTGCAGATCTTCGGTGGCCGGGGTTACGACCGGTCCTATCCCGTTGAGCGGCTCTACCGCGAGCTGCGGGTGGACCGGATCTGGGAGGGCACCTCCGAGATCCAGCGCCTGATCATCGCCAACGAGCTCATCAAGCGCGGTACCCGCGCCCTCGACCTGCCCCTGCCCTGACCCGCCGCCCGCCACCGGACCCCGGCCCACCACGATCTTCGAGGACTGACATGGACTTCCGTCTCACCCCCCGCCAGGCGGACCTCAAGCGCACCGCGCGCGAGCTCACCGAGACCCTCACCGCCTACGAAACCGACTGCGAGGAAAACAACGGCCTCCCGGCGCAGGCCCACGCCGACATCCGCGACGCCGTCCTCGACAGCGGGCTGCAGGCCGTCAACATGCCGCGGGAGTGGGGCGGCGCCGGGCTGACCATCCTGGAGCAGGCGATCGTCCAGGAGGAACTGGGGCAGCTCACCGGCGCCCTGTGGGACACCGTGTGGCGCCCCGCCAACGCCCTGCGCTTCTGCACCCCCGCCCAGCGTGCGCGCTACCTCGAACCGGTCATCCGCGGTGAGCGCCGCGACTGCTACGCGGTGACCGAACCCGGGGCCGGCTCCGACCCGCAGAACCTGGCGACCACCGCGACGCGGACGGCCGACGGCTGGACACTGAACGGCGAGAAGTGGTTCGTGACCGTCGGCGACCACGCCGACTTCATGATCGTCCTCGCTGCGGCGGGTACGGACCGGGAGCCGACGCTCTTCCTCGTCGACAAGGACACCCCCGGCATCGAGATGACCCGGGTGCCGCGTTTCATGCACACCTTCGTCTACGAGCACCCCGAATTCACCTTCAGCGATGTGCACGTCCCCGAGGACGCCGTTCTCGGCGGCGTCGGCAAGGGCTACGACATCACCCGGTCCTGGTTCACGGAGGAACGGCTGATGATCGCGGCCCGTACGACGGGCGCCGCCGAGCGGGCGCTGCGGCTGGCCCGGGACTGGGCGGTGGAGCGCAAGCAGTTCGGGTCCCCGATAGCCGACTTCCAGCTGGTGCAGGGGATGCTGGCGGACTGCGCGGTCGATATCGCGGTCAACCGCGCCTACGCGCACCAGGTCGCCTGGGAGGTCGACGAGGGCACCGTCGACCGCAAGACCCTGCACGCCAAGGCGGCGATCGCCAAGCTCGCGGCGAGCGAGGCGGCGGGGCGGGTGATCGACCGCTGTGTGCAGATCTTCGGCGGCCGGGGTTACGACCGCTCCTACCCCGTCGAGCGGCTCTACCGCGAGCTGCGGGTGGACCGGATCTGGGAGGGCACCTCCGAGATCCAGCGCCTGATCATCGCCGGCGAACTGGTCAAGCGGGGCACCGGCGTGCTGCAGATGCCCACCGCCGGCTGACACCTTCCCGGCGTGCCCGGGCGGGGCACGGCAGGGGCCGGGGCACGCCGCCGCGACCGCTGCCACACCCCGCCCGGCACCGCGGGCCACCGTGTCCCGCCCGGCAGCACGGACCGACGGCCGACCGGTCCGCGTCCGCCCCCTGGCGCGCGACCGGCACTCCCCGATCCGTCCGTATACGTACACCACCAAGGAGGTCAGATGTCCGACGGCACTGGCACTGGCACTGTCGAACAGATCGGAGTCGTGGGCTGTGGCCTGATGGGCTCCGGAATCGCCGAGGTGTGCGCCCGGGCGGGCCGGGACGTGACCGTCGTCGAGACGACCTCCCAGGCGGCGGACGCCGGGCTCCGCCGGATCTCCGGCTCTCTCGCACGTGCCACGGCTGCCGGAAAGCTCTCGGTCCGGGACCGGGACGCCGCGCTCGCCAGGATCACGGTCACCGCGGACCTGTCCGCGCTGGCCGACCGTGATCTGGTCATCGAAGCCGTCGCCGAGGACGAGGCCGCCAAGCTGGCCGTCTTCGCGCGGCTGGACCGGACGGTACGACGACCCGACGCGATCCTGGCGACCAACACCTCGTCCCTTCCCGTCATCCGCCTGGCCGCCGCCACCGCACGCCCCCAGCAGGTCATCGGCCTGCACTTCTTCAACCCCGTTCCGGTGCTGCCGCTCGTCGAGCTGGTGCCGTCCCTGCTGACCGGCGAGGAGACCACCCGCAGGACACACACCTTCGCCGCCGACGTACTGGGCAAGGAGGTCGTGCACGCCGCGGACCGTGCCGGGTTCATCGTGAACGCCCTGCTCGTCCCCTATCTGCTGGACGCGGTGCGGATGGTCGAGTCCGGCGCGGCCTCGGCGGACGACGTCGACCGGGGGATGCGGCTGGGCTGCGCCCACCCGCTGGGGCCGCTCGCGCTGGCCGATCTGATCGGCCTCGACACGACGCAGGCGATCGCCGAGTCGCTGTACGAGGAGTTCCGTGAACCGCGCTACGCACCCCCGCCGCTGCTGGCGCGGATGGTCGATGCGGGCCTCCTCGGCCGCAAGTCGGGCCGGGGCTTCCACAGCTACCCATGAGCCCACCGGGCGACGGACGGTCGAAGACGGCGATGCGGGAAGATGGACGGGACGGGCCCGCCGAGCCCGCCGAGGACACCGACACCGATCCGGGGAGCACTCACGTGGCCAAGGCTGAACGCACTCTCGAAACGCGGGAACGGATCCTGTCCGCCGCGTGCGAAGTGATCGCCGAGGTCGGCTTCGAAAAAATCCGTATGCGCATGGTCGCGGAACACGCCGGAGTGTCCACCGCCCTGCTCCACTACCACTTCGAGAACCGTGAGCGGCTCTTCGCCGAGGCGATGACCCACTCCTTCGCGCAGACCGGCACGGAACTCGACCGGGATGCGGACACGGTGCCCGCCTCGGTGGTCCTGGCCCGCATTCTGCTCAACATGCTGCCCACGGACCCGGAGCTGCGGCAGGACTGGCGGCTGTGGCAGGAACTGTGGGTGCGGGCCCTGCGCGACGAGGCCGCCCAGCATTTCGCCGTGGACCTGTACGACCAGCTGGACACCTGGATCAGCCAGGCCATCCGGCGGGGCATCGAGTCGGGCGAGTTCACCGACTGCGATGTCAAGGCGACCAGCACGCTGCTGCTCGCCCTGAGCGACGGGTTCGGTATCCGGCTGATGCTGGGCGATCCCCATATCGACCTGCCCACCGCCCAAGCGGCCATCTGGCGGGCCGTCGCGGGGCCCCTCGGCATTCCCGAAGGATTCCCCGAGGTCTGAGGCGTGGGCCGGGCGGCGCGCGGGCCGTGTGAACCCGCGGCGCCGCCGTGGGCGGCAGTCCGGCGCCGGGGCGCCGCTACGGGGTGAAGACCGTGAGCGCCTCCTGGGACCGGGCGACGGCTGCGGCATGGCCGAACAGACCGGGCAGACCGCCGGAGTGCAGCAACACGGTGCGCTGTCCGGGCACCACGGTCCCGTCCCGGACCGCTGCCCGCAGACCGGCCAGCGCGCGCCCGGTGTAGACGGGGTCGAGCACGACGCCCTCCGTACGGCCCGCCAGCGTCAGCGCGTCCATCGAGGCGTCCGTCAAGGTGCTGTAGCCGGCGCCGACTTGGTCCCGCCGCAGGCGCAGTGACCCCGGAGCGAGGACCGCACCGGAGAGGCCGGCGACCAGCCCGGTCACCGCGCCCGCCGGGTCGCCCAGCGCGCCGCAGTCGACACCCAGCACGCGGGTGGGCCCGAGCACGTCCACCAGGCCGGCCATGGTGCCACCGGACCCGAGAGCGACGACGACGGTGTCCAGGTCCGGGGCCTGGCCGAGCAGTTCGCGCCCGCACTCGGCGTAGCCGTACGCGCCGAGCGGGCTGGAACCACCGAAGGGAATCAGGGCCGGTACGGCGCCCCTTCGCCGGAGCTGTCCGGCCACCCGCTCCGCCGCGGCGGCGAGTTCCTCGCCCCGCACCTCCCCGGCCCAGGCGACGGTGGCCCCGAAGAGGCCGTCGAGAGCGAGGTTGCCGGAGGCCGACGAGCCCGGGGAGCCGGCCAGTACGAGCACGACATCGAGCCCCAGCCGGGCACCGGCCGCCGCGGTCAGCCGGGCGTGGTTGCTCTGCGGGGCACCGGTCGTCACCAGGGTCGTGGCTCCCTCGGCGAGCGCCGCACCACAGATCCACTCCAGCTTGCGCACCTTGTTGCCGCCGCCACCGAGACCGGTGAGGTCGTCGCGCTTGATCCAGAGGTCCGCCGTCCCGAGGCCGAGCGCACGGGCCAGCCGCGGCGCCGGCTCCAGCGGGGTCGGCCAGGTCCCGAGTGCTGCCCGTCGCGGGGCGCCGCTGCCCAAGGTCATCGTCACTGTCCTTCCGTCCGCCCTGCCCTTGTCCGTCCGCCGGTCAGCGTGCCATGCCGGGCCGACGGCCGGCGGGTTCCGCTCATGCGCCGGCCGTCGGCCCGGCACCGTCCATCAGGCCCACGAACATCGTCCGGTGCAGCTGGGCGACGTGCCGCCGGGCGACCTCGGCCGCGCCCACCGGATCGCCGCGGCGCAGGGCGTCGACCAGGGCGCGGTGTTCGCAGTTGGACCGCCGGAGGGTGTCCAGCGGATACGGCAGGTAGTAGCGGTAGAGGTCCTGCAGCACCGCGCCGTACGGCGCGGCGGCGAAGGTGACGCCGGTGGCCTCCGACACCGCCAGGTGGAACCGCTCGTCGTGGCCGCGGAACTCGGTCCAGCTCTCGGCCGCGTCCATCTCGCCGACGAGCCGGTCGAGGGCGTCGAGGGCGGCTTCGCCGGCATGCAGGGCCGCCAGATGGGCGACACCGCATTCGAGGACGAGCCGGTGGTCGATCAGCCGGTGGACCTCGGCCGCTGCCGCGCGGTAGGCCGCGGCCTCGGTGACGGTTCCCTTGGCCGGCCGCTCGGCGACGAGGGTGCCGCCGGTCCGGCCGCGCCGGCGCTCCAGCACACCGTCGGCGTGCAGCGAGGCGAGCGCGCGGCGGACGGTGATGTCCCCGACGCCCAGTGCGGCGGCGATCTGGTCGGTCGGCGGGAGCCGCTCACCGGGGGCCAGCAGGCCGAGCTCGACGGCGAGGGCGATACGGGCGCGCACCGTATCCAGGGCGGAGAGCCGTTGAATGCCACCCAGTGGCGGGGCATTCAGGCCCCGCACCGCGGCCTCGGGCTCCGTGGCGTCGGGAAGGTGTCCGGGCATGACTCACCCTAACAAAGATCTCATTATGAGATCTCTTGAATAAGAGCTCATCTTGCTCTAATTTCATGCGGGTCCTGATGTCCCCCGGCGGCCCGTCGGGGGGCTCCCCCCGGCGGCCCGTCGGCCACAGCGCCGTCCGGCCAGTGAGAACGCAGGTGAGGCCCGTGTCCCGACCCCTGCCCGTAGCCCTCGTCCAGGCGCCGCCCCGCCCGGCCACGGCACCCTTGTCCGGCTTCGCCGAGGAGGTCGGGGAGCTGATCGCACGCTTCCCGCAGACCCGGCTCGTCGTGTACCCCGAGCTGCATCTGTGTGGGGTGACCGGCTCCGCCGACGCGTCCGAGGACCAGCTGCGGGCGGCGGCCGAACCGCTGGACGGCCCCCGAGCGCGGCAACTCGCCGAGCTCGCCGGGGACCTGGGCATCTGGCTCGTACCCGGCAGCGTCTGTGAGCGGGGGCCGGACGGCGAACTGTTCAACACGGCGCTGGCCTTCTCGCCCGAGGGCCGGCCGGCCGCCTCCTATCGCAAGATCTTCCCGTGGCGGCCGCACGAGCCCTACGTCCCCGGGGACCGCTTCGTCGTCCTCGACCTGCCGGGGACCGGCCGGGTCGGCTTCTCGATCTGCTACGACGCCTGGTTTCCCGAAGTAGCCCGCCACCTCGCCTGGATGGGCGCCGAAGTGATCATCAATCCCGTCATGACCACCACCTCTGACCGCGCCCAGGAGCTGGTGCTCGCCCGCGCCAATGCCATCGTCAACCAGGTGTTCGTGCTCAGCGTCAACACCGCGGGCCCCACCGGTACCGGCCGCAGTCTCGTCGTCGACCCCGAAGGCCGGGTGCGCACCGAGGCTTTCGGCCAAGGCCCCGCCGTCCTCACCGATGTGCTCGACCTCGACGACGTCACCCGGGTACGGGAGTTCGGCACCGCCGGTCTGAACCGTATGTGGGACCAGTTCACCGACACCGACGCTCCGCTGGAACTCCCGCTCTACGACGGACGTATCGACCCGCGCCGCTGGCGGCCCGCCGGCCCCGCCCCGTTCCCTCCCCGCACGGGCGACTGACCCCCGACCCGCCTCCTTCCCCGTACCGCGGCACATCCCCGGAGCCACCCATGGACCCCTCCGAGCACACGCTCGCCCGCACCCTCACCCTCAAGTCCGTCGTCCTGTTCGGACTCGCGTACATGACGCCGCTGATCGTCCTGGGGACCTTCGGCGTCGTGGCCGACACCACCGGGGGCGCCGTGCCCACGGCCTATCTCCTCGCCCTGTGCGCCATGCTGTTCACCGCGCACAGCTACGGGAAAATGGCGGCCGCCTACCCGGTCGCCGGATCGGCGTACACCTACGTCAGGGAGGCCATCGACGGACGCGTCGGCTTCCTCGTCGGCTGGGCGACGCTGCTGGACTACTTCTTCCTGCCCATGGTCATCTGGCTCATCGGCGGTGCCTATCTGCAGGCGGAGTTCCCCGGCGTCCCGTTCTGGGTGTGGATCCTCGGCTTCATCGTGCTGACCACGGCGCTGAACGTCCGGGGCATCAAGACCGCGGAACGCGTCAACGACCTGCTGATGGTCTTCCAGTTCCTGGTGATCGCGTTCTTTGTGCTGCTGTCCCTGCGGCACGTGGTCCAGCTCGGCGGAGCGGGCGCAATCGCCGATGCCACGCCCTTCGCCAACCACGCCACCACCCTGGCCGGCATCTCGGCGGGCGCCGCCATCGCGGCCTACTCCTTTCTCGGCTTCGACGCGGTCACCACACTCACCGAGGAGACCATCGACGCGAAACGGACCATGCCCCGCGCCATCCTCCTCGTCGCCCTCATCGGCGGCGGAATCTTCGTCGCGGTGGCCTACGCGACCCAACTGGTCCACCCGGGCAGCGCCTTCACCGACGCCGACTCCGCGGCCTTCGAGATCGCCCGGGTCATCGGCGGGGACGTGTTCGCCGCCCTCTTCCTCGCCGGGCTGGTCGTCGCCCAGTTCGCCTCCGGCATCTCCGCCCAGGCCAGTACCTCCCGGCTGCTGCTCGCCATGGGCCGCGACTCGGTCCTCCCGCGCAAGACCTTCGGGTGGATCCATCCCCGGCTGCGCACCCCCGTCTTCAACATCGTGCTCACCGGCGCCGTCGGCCTCATCGCCCTGCGCATGAACGTGGCCACCTCCACGTCCTTCATCAACTTCGGCGCGTTCACCGCCTTCACCTTCGTCAACCTCAGCGTCCTCGCCACGTACCTCCGCGGCCGCCGGGCTGGGGACCGCCCCCGCGTCCTGCCCTACGTGATCGCCCCGGTGATCGGCGCCGCCGTCGACATCTGGCTGTTGGCCCATCTCGACTTCAAGGCCCAACTCCTGGGCCTGATCTGGCTGGCGGTGGGCATCGCCTACCTCACCTTCCTCACGAAGGGCTTCCGAAGGCCCCCGCCGAAGATGGAACTCACCGAGGACTCCCGTACCGCCGCCATCACGTGAAGCGGCCCGGCGGACGGTGCCCGCCGCTGCCACCGGACGCTGTGTGATCATTTCGGGATGAGTGTGAGCGGCGGGGCAGTGGTTCCCGGGTACCGGACGGCAGCGGCCGGGCGCCCTGCTTTTGCGGGGGAGTTCGAGGTGCATCTCACCGTCCGGGACGACGGGGACCGCGAGGTGGCCGGGCAACTGGCCGAGTATGCGGCGGCACATCGCATCAAGTGCGTCCATATCCTGCTGGCACAGGGGGAGGTGCCCTCGCAGCCGATGCTGACGCTGCGGGGGACCGGGACGTACGAGGAGGTCCGGGCCGAGGCCGTCGCGAGGGCGGACGGGCTGCGGGCCGCGGGGTTCGAGGTGGTGCGGACGAAGATCGAGGCCACGCCCTGGAGCGCGGGCGTCCCCGGCACGGACGCGGAGGCCGCCGGGCTCGGTCCCGACTACTACTTCGAGCATCACCTCAAGCTGGTACTGGCGCGTCCCGCTCCCGTCGACTCCCTGCTCGCCCTCGCCGTCGGACACGGTGCGCACCTCTCGCGCAACGCACGGCGGGTACGGTCCGACGGCCGGGAGGAGCGGTTCGTGACCCAGCGGTGCCGGATGGTGGGCCTGGCGACCGCGGGGCAGCGGCTGGACGCCCTGTCGGGGCGGCTGCGGGCCGCGGGCCACCAAATAGCCGCCGTCGAGCGGGAGTTCGTGGTCCATGACGGGAATCCGGCGCTCGACGCGGGCTGGCTGGACGGGGAGTGCGCAGCGACGGGGGAGAGGATCGGCTCATGACGGGGACCGACGAGACGGACGCGGGGGCGCAGTGGCGGGCGTTCCGGTACGGGCCGTGGGAGGGCACGGCGGTCGTGCCACGGGCCCGGCCGGACGAGGCGACGCGGGCGGAGATGGATCTGCCGGCCACCTTGCTTCCCGTACCGGATGACGGGGTGGTGCAGCGCCCGGTGTTCGACCCCGCGGCACTCCATCATGTCTTCGGGATGCGCCTGGGCGAGCCGAGCTTCGCGGAGGCGGCGGTCGGTGAGCGCTGGTACGAGGCGCGGCGCCATGCGCTGCATCACGTACTGGCGGCGCTCGCACAGTCCCCGTGGGCCGGTCATCTGGTCCTCCGCGGCAGCATGCTGCTCGCGTCGTGGTTCGGGGAAGCGGCACGCGAGCCGGGTGATCTCGACTTCGTCGTGGTGCCGGATACCTGGCAGCCGGCGGACGACCGTACGGACCGGATGCTCGACGGCATCGCCGCCGCGGCCGAGGCGCTGTCCCACCGCGGCGGCCCGGTACGCCTGGACGCGCATGCCGCGGTCGGCGACGAGATCTGGTCGTACGACCGGGTGCCGGGCCGGCGGCTCGTCATCCCGTGGACCGCCGAAGCCGACGGTGTACCGGCGGGCAGCGTGCAGCTCGACTTCGTCTTCCACGAGCGGCTGCCCGCGCCCGCGGAGCCCACCGAGATCCGCGGACCGCAGGGCACCGCACCGGTGGTGGTCCGTGCGGCGACCCCCGCGCTGTCGCTCGCCTGGAAGGTGCTCTGGCTGGTGAGCGACCTGCATCCGGAGGGCAAGGATCTCTACGATGCCGTCCTGCTCGCCGAGTGCACCGAGTTGCCGTTCGCCCTGCTGCGCGAGGTGTTCCGGGGCGTGGACGGCGGCAGCTTCGACCGGCATCCGGTGCTGCTGCAGACCCTCTCCGAGATCGCGGGCGACTGGTCCGAGCTCCGCAAGGAGTATCCGGACCGGACCGGGTTCGCGGCCGCGGCCCCGTGCGTCGAGTACGAGTACGTCGATCGTCTCGTGACGGCTCTGGAGCCCACCTTCGCCAGGGACGACGGCAGCGGCGATACCGCCGCGTACCGGCAGCGGGCCGCCTGGTTCGCCTCGCTCACCGCGGAATGCGCTGAGGTCCTTGCCGGGCGGGGCATGGACGCGGTGCAGGCCCTGCTGCTCGAACGGAACGTGACGTTCGACAACACGGTCGTCATCACACGGGAGCTGTCCGGTCGCGACGGAGCTGCCCTGCGGGATGCGGCCGCCGTGGTGGCGGAGTTCCGCAGGGACCATCCGGCGGTCGGCCGGCGGACGTGGCTGCTCGCCGACCCTGATGAGGTGGTGCGGCAGCTGAGCGGAGATGCGGGCGGCGCATCGGGCTGAACCGGGGCCGGCCGCCGGCGGCCCGTACACCCGGTACACCCCGTACCGTCCCCGCTAACCCGTGCCGCTGATGCTCTCCGGCTCGATGACGAAGAGCACGCGCTCCTGGTCGCGGCCCCCGTACCAGGGATAGGGCCGGCCGAGGTACTTCTGGGCGAGCTGCTCGATGTGCTCGACCGCGCCCTCGGTCGTCGTCTCGACCACCCGGCCGCGTACCTGGAAGTAGCGCGAGGGGTTGTCCGGGTCGGAGACGGTGACGGCCACGCGGGCGTCGCGCCCGATGTTCCGGGTCTTCACATGCGTCCGGACGCTGTTGATCAGCACATGCTCGCCGTCGGTGTCGACCCAGGTCTGGGTGAGCTGAGGTGAACCGTCCGGCATCGAGGTGGCCAGATAGCAGGTGCTCGGGCGGCGCAGCAGCGCGAGAAGTTCAGAGGGAAGGTGCACAACGGTCTCCCGGCCGGTCGCGGATGGGGCGGCGGTCCGTCCGGTCTCGTTCCGCCGCTGGGTGCAGGTGCGCTGCATGTGGTGGCCGTGGCGGAGCATATACGGGCCGGTCCGTGCCGCGATCTTCGGGCGGCGCGGACCGGGCGGGCCCGCAGAGGAGGGGCCGAGAGGAGATCCGGAGCCGGACCTCGCCGGCCGCGGTTTCGATTTCCGCCGTCCTCTCCCGTCAGGTGCGAGGGGCCGCTGCCTCCCTCTCCTCATCCCTCTCCTCATCCCCTCTCGCCCGAGGCGCTGTTGGGTGGTGCGAAGCAGTCGGTTCCAGCCGCTATGCTTGCTGGATACAAGCAATGGGTTCAGCGGACCGACGACATCACCGCGAAGGATCACGACGATGAGTAAGGGCACGGTCCATGACTGCGACCGGGCTGCTCCGCAGGTCACCGCCTCGTCGGGACTCGACGAGGCCGCCTCCGGGCTGGGGACGGAGATCGTCCGCTTCTCGCGGCTGATCGCGGCGTGGAAACAGCGCGCCAAGACCGACGGAGGCGCCGCGGACCGGGTGCTGCTGGCCAGACTGGTGGTCGGCGGGGACCAGCGGGCGACCGATCTGGCCGCCGATGCGTTCCTCGACCTGTCGACCGTCAGCCGTCAGGTGCGTTCGCTGGTCGAGCGGGGACTGGTGACCCGTCGCCCCGACCCGGAGGACCGCCGCGGGTCTTTGCTGGCGGCGACCGATGCGGGGCGTGCCGCTTTCACGCACTACCGCGCTCAGCGCGACGCCGAACTGGCCGCGCTCCTCGAACCGTGGTCGCCCGACGACCGGGCCGACCTGATCCGGCTGCTGGGCCGTCTCAACGAGGACATGGCAGAACGACAACACACACGGCTGGGCCCCGGGGGAGACCAGGGCGCCGCCGTGGAGCAGGGAGACATACGTACATGAGCACAGCCACCTCCCCGCCCCCGGCGGGAGCCGAGGCGATACCCCAACCGGGAACCCTGAGCCACCGTCAGATCCTCACCATCCTCAGCGGCTTGATGCTGGGGATGTTCCTGGCCGCGCTCGACCAGACCATCGTCAGCACGTCCATCCGGACCATCGCCGACGATCTGCACGGCCTCAGCGAGCAGGCCTGGGCGACCACCGCCTACCTGATCACCTCGACGATCGCCACACCGCTGTACGGCAAGCTGTCCGACCTGTACGGCCGCAAGCCGTACTACCTGGCCGCGATCACCATCTTCGTCGCGGGTTCGGTGCTGTGCACGTTCTCCACCTCGATGACCGAACTCGCCGCCTTCCGGGCGGTGCAGGGCCTGGGCGCCGGCGGTCTGATGTCGCTGGCGCTGGCGATCATCGGTGACATCGTTCCGCCCCGCGAACGCGCCCGGTACCAGGGCTACATGCTGGGCACCTTCGCCACCTCCAGCGTGGCCGGGCCGCTGATCGGCGGCGCGCTCGCCGGACAGGACCAGCTGCTGGGCATCACCGGATGGCGCTGGGTCTTCCTGGTCAACGTGCCGATCGGCATCGTCGCGCTGTTCGTCGTCGCGAGGGTGCTCAACATCCCGCACACCAGGCGCGATCACCGCATCGACTGGTGGGGAGCGCTCACCATCTCCGTCGGCGTCGTTCCGCTGCTGCTCGTCGCGGAGCAGGGCCGGGAGTGGGGCTGGGACTCGTCCCGGTCGATCGCCTGTTATGCCATCGGTGCGGTGGGCATCATCGCCTGGATCTTCGTCGAGCGGTGGATCGGCGACGATGCGCTGATCCCGATGCGGCTGTTCCGCAACGGCACCTTCAGCAAGACCAGCCTGCTGTCCGTGCTGATCGGTATGGGCATGTTCGGCGGGATGCTGATGATCCCGCAGTACCTCCAGATCGTGAAGGGCGCCAGCCCCACCAAGTCGGGCCTGGAAATGCTGCCGTTGATGGCGGGCATGTTCATCGCCTCCATCGCGTCGGGCCAGATCACCTCCAAGACCGGCCGCTACAAGATCTTCCCGATCATCGGCACCGCGCTGATGATCGCGGCGATGCTGCTCTTCCACTTCAGGGTCCAGTGGGACACCCCGCTGTGGCAGACCATGGTGTACATGCTGGTCTTCGGCCTGGGACTCGGCGGATGTATGCAGACCCTGGTGCTGGCCGTACAGAACGCGGTGCCGCCGCGGGACATGGGCGTGGCGACCGCCTCGTCCACGTTCTTCCGTCAGATGGGCGCCACCGCCGGTACCGCGATCTTCCTGTCGGTGCTGTTCAGCACGGTCGGCGACAAGATCTCCTCGGCGTTCAAGGACGCGGTGTCCACCGAGCGCTTCCAGGCCGCACTGCACGATCCCGCGGTGCTGCACGACCCCGCGAACAAGCCCGTGCTGGACATGCTCAAGCACCCCGGCAACGGCAACTCCTCCGGTGTGCTGAGCGATTCGTCGTTCATCCAGCACCTCGACCCGCGGTTGGCCGAGCCGTTCAAGCGCGGCTTCGCCGACTCGATGCACACCGTATTCCTCATGGGCGCGATCGTCGTCGCCCTGGCCTTCCTGCTGATGTGGTTCATCAAGGAGGTGCCGCTGCGGCAGTTCTCCGGTCTGCAGGCACGTGCGCAGGACGAGGCCGAGGCGGAGTCCGCCAAGGGCGCGGTCGACGGTGCGGTGAACGGTGCCGAGGGTGCGGTCGACGCCACCGGCGGCGCGGATCCGCACGAGCCGGCCGATGTTCCGGCCGCCGACGCCGTACCGGTCCTCGCCGCGGCCCCCTCGGGCTCAGCGGACGGCGGAGCCGGCACGACCGGACCGGTGATCCGGGGAACGGTGCGCGACGGCGGCGGCAGGCCGGTGGCGCAGGCCGCGGTCACCCTGATCAGTGTCGGCGGCCGGCAGCTCGGCCGTACGGCGACCGGGGCCGACGGCGGCTACGTCCTGCCCACGACGGGCGCCGGCACCTATGTACTGATCGGCTCCGCGGGAGCCCGCCGGCCGCAGGCCGTGACCGTGGCGGTGGGCGGCGAGCCGGTGTCGTTCGACCTGTCCCTCAGCGGCGCGGCCGGTCTCTCGGGCGAGGTCCGCGAGGAGAAGGGCGACGACCCGGTGCCCGGCGCACTCGTCGTGGCCACCGACGTACGCGGCGAGGTCGTGGCCTCGGGCGTGGCCGGCCAGGACGGCGGCTTCGCGTTCGCTGAACTGACCCCGGGCAGCTACACCCTGGCCGTCAGTGCCCAGCACCACCGTCCGTCCGCCCTCCAGGTGGAGGTCACCTCCGGCGACCGCAACTGGTACGAGGTGCGGCTGACGCTCGGTGCCCAGGTCCGCGGGACCGTCCGTACGCTACGCGGCGGCCCGGTGGACGATGCCCGGGTGACCCTGCTGGACCCGGCGGGCAACGTGGTGGCCACCGCCACCAGCGGGCAGGACGGTGAGTACGTCTTCACCGACCTCGACAGCGGCGAGTACACCGTGATCGCCGCCGGCTATCCGCCGGTCGCCGCCCCACTGAACCTGGGGGCCGACGGAAACAACGGGTTCGACCTCGAACTGAGCCACGACCCGGCGAGCTGACGAGCGGCGATCGATGCAGGTGAGGGGCTCGGCGGGGGAGCAGCGCCGGGCCCCTCGCTGATGAGCCGGCCAGGAACGGCAGGGGCCTGCTCAAGGGCGCCTGTCGCACCTCCGGCACCCCGCTCACCAGCAGAAGCGCCCCTGCCGGGTTTGGCGCTGCAGCCTCGGCCTACGTACAGTTCCGCCGAAGCTTGAATAGAACACACGATCCCAGGGAAGCGGCAGCGGCGATGACGGTGACCGAAACAGGCCGGGCCGATGGCACGGGTATCGACTCGGAGCGGATGGCGGTCTGCCTGAGCGTGCTGGAGGAGCTCGACGCGCTGCCCGTCGACCACCCGGACGCGATCGCCATACGGCGCGCCACCGCCGGCATCTATCGCAAGGTGAAGCAGCGCCGCCGGCAGGAACGCCGGGCGGCCAAGAGTGCCAACGACAGGGCCGTGACCGCGGCCACGGCCACCGGTGCGCCCGGCCGGATCGACGACGAGACACAGGGACTGGCCCTCACCAGCTCCGTGACCACGGAGATCGCCGGAATCCTGGAGCGGCCCAGGTCCTGCTACACCTGCAAGTCCCGCTACGTCGAGGTCGACGCCTTCTACCACCAGCTCTGTCCGCCCTGCGCCAAGGAGAACCGGTTCCGCCGCGACGCCCGCACGGACCTCAGCGGCAGGCGCGCACTGCTCACCGGCGGCCGGGCCAAGATCGGCATGTATATCGCCCTCCGTCTGCTGCGCGACGGCGCCCACACGACCATCACCACCCGCTTCCCGAGCGACGCCGTCCGTCGCTTCAAGGCGATGCCGGACAGCGCGGAGTGGCTGCACCGGCTGAAGATCGTCGGAATCGATCTCCGTGATCCGGCCCAGGTCATCGCGCTCGCCCACTCGGTGAGCGCCGAGGGCCCCCTCGACATTCTGATCAACAATGCCGCCCAGACCGTCCGCCGGTCTCCCGAGGCGTACGGGCAGCTGATCGCCGCCGAGTCCGCCCCGCTGCCCGCCGGGGAACTGCCCGCCTCCGTCGTCCTCGGCCGATTCGGCAGCGGCGCTCCCGCCGCCCTCACCGCCGCATCCGCCACGCACAGCGCGCTGAGCGCCGAGGAACTCACCTCCCTCGCCCTCACCACCGGCTCCGCCTCGCCCGCGCGGATCGAGGCGGGCACCGCGATCGACGCCGGCGGCCTCGTACCGGATCTGCACGCGACCAACACCTGGATCCAGAAGGTGGACGAGGTCGACCCGGTCGAGCTCCTGGAAGTCCAGCTGTGCAATATGACCGCACCCTTCCTGCTGGTCAGCAGGCTGCGCCCGGCGATGGCGGCGGCCCCCGCACGCCGCAAGTACGTGGTCAACGTCTCGGCCATGGAAGGCCAGTTCAGCCGCGGCTACAAGGGCGCCGGGCATCCGCACACCAATATGGCCAAGGCGGCGCTGAACATGCTCACCCGGACCAGCGCCCGGGAGATGCTGGACACCGACGGCATCCTCATGACGGCCGTGGACACCGGCTGGATCACCGATGAGCGCCCGCACCCCGACAAGATGCGACTGGCCGACGAGGGCTTCCACGCTCCCCTCGACCTGGTCGACGGAGCGGCCCGGGTGTACGACCCGATCGTCCGCGGCGAGCTGGGTGAGGACCTGTTCGGCTGCTTCCTGAAGGACTACGCGCCCGCGGCCTGGTGATCCGGACCGCCTGCCGCCGCGGGCCGGGCGTTCCCGGTCAGCGGTCCGGCCGGTGGTTCCCGGCGGGTCCGCGGGACGGGAAGGCCGGCACGCAGCCGTCCCAGCAGGGCTCTGGCCGCGGGGCCGGCGGGCCCCTCCGTCCGCCAGGTCAGCGCGACCCGGCCACGCGGCCGCGGCGCGGTGATCTCCAGCGTCCGCAGCCCGGCGGCTGACGCCTCGTCCGCCGGCAGCGCCGGGACGACGGCGACGCCGAGGCCACGGGCCGCAAGCCGCGCCAGCACCTGCGGGGCGGCTGCCTCGAAGGCGACGCGGGGCCGGATTCCGGCCTCCGCGCAGGCGCGTTCCAGTACCCCGCGCAGACCGGTACCGCGCGGCAGACTGATCAACGGGCGATCGCGGAGGGCGGCCAGCGGGACGCTCGTACGGTCGGCGTGCCCCGCCAGGAGGGGGTCGCCCGGGGCGACGGCGGCGACCAGGGGCTCGTCGACCACGACCTGGCAGGAGAGGCCCGGCGGCGGTTCCTCGGCCGCGAGCCCGATCACGGCGATGTCGAGCGCACCGCCGTGCAGTGCGGCGAGCATCCGCTCCGAGGTGTCCTCGATGAGGGAGATCTCGACCTGCGGGTGCGCATCGTGGAAGTCGGCCAGCAGCGAAGCCAGATCGAATCTGCGGGTGCCGGCGCCCGAGACCAGGCCGACCCGTACCCGGCCGCGGAGCAGCCCGCTGAACTCGTCCACGGTCTGCCGTATCTCCTCGACGGCAGCGAGCGCGGCCCGCGCATACGCGAGGACGGTCTCGCCCACCTCCGTCGTGGTCACCGATCGGCCGGAGCGGTCCAGGAGCGGCTGCCCCAACTCCCTTTCGAGCTGCCGGATCTGGGCGCTCACCCCTGGCTGCGCCAGATGCAGCCGGGCGGCCGCACGGGTGAAGTTGGCCTCCTCCACCACAGCGACGAAGTACTGCAGCTGCCGAAGTTCCATAACTGCTGATTCTAGAGAGGAGAACAGCAAGCTCTTGGACTTATGACGAAGGTGCCAAGACCCTTGGGTGAGAGGCAGTTCGAGAGACGAATCCCGAGCGGGAACGCCGATGGCTGATTGCCGGAGGAGAACGTCTACGGGTTCGGGAGGAGTACACAGATGAGTATCGAAGCGGCGATCGCGGCCGAACGCCGGGAACTGGCCGACCTGTTGGACGGTCTGACGGCCGAGCAGTGGGAGGCGCCGACGCTCTGCGCGGGGTGGCGGGTACGGCATGTCGCGGCCCATATGTCGATGGGGTTCCGCTACTCGCTCTCCAAGACGGCCGTCGAACTCGTCAGAGCGGGCGGCAATCTCCACCGGATGACCGACCGGTGCGCCCGCAGGGACGCGGCCGCCGCATCGACGGGTGAGCTTGCCGACTTCCTCCGGGACAACGCGCATCACCCCTGGAAGCCACCGGTCGGCGGCCTCGCGTCGGCGCTGGCGCACGACGTGGTGCACGGCCTGGACATCACGGTCGCCCTCGGCCTCGACCGGCGCGTTCCCGAGGACCGGATACGCCTCCTCCTGGAGAAGGTCACCCTCCGGACCGCCAGATTCTTCGGCGCCGACCTCACCGGTACCGAGCTCCGCGCCGACGACCTCGACTGGTCCTTCGGCAGCGGCACGCCACTGTCCGGCGCCGCCCAGGACCTGCTGCTGGTCGCGTACGGCCGTAAGCTCCCGCCGGGCCGTCTCCAGGGGGAGCGGCACCACCGGTTCGCCGCCGGCTGAGCCCGGCCGAACGGTACGGCGGCCGCTCCCGCCCCACCACGGAGCAGCCGCCGGTCAGGCACCAGCGGGCCGCGGCGCCCTCATGCACGGTCTCCGGGGATCAGTCGTCCAGTCCGTGGCGCGCCAGCAGCGGCCCGAGCTCCGGGTCCCGCCCGACCACCGCGCGAAAGGCCCCGAGCGGGTCGACGCTGCCGCCCTTGCCGAGGAGTTCCCGGCGGAAGACCTCACCGCTCTCACGGATCGTCTTCCCGTTCTCGCGGAACCAGCGCACGGTGTCGGCATCCAGCACTTCGGCCCAGCGGTAGCCGTAGTACCCGGCCGCGTAGCCGCCGCTGAAGATATGGGCGAAGTAGCCGGTGCGATAGCGCGGCGGGATCGTGGACATCGCGAGCCCGTAGCGCTCCAGCGCGGCCGCCTCGAACGCCTCGGCCTCGTCGGCCCCCGGGGCGTCGCCATCGGCGGAAAGGGAGTGCCAGGCCCAGTCCAGCACCGCGGCGGCCTGGTGCTCCACCATCCGGAAGCCCGCGCCGAACGTCTCCGCCTCGCGCAGCCGGGCCGGCAGTTCGGCCGGCATCGGCTCGCCGGTGACGTGGTGCCGGGCGTAGTGGGCCAGCACTTCCGGCCAGTCCGCCCACATCTCGTTGACCTGGGAGGGGAACTCGACGAAATCGCGCGGCACTTGGGTCCCGGACAGCAGCGGGTAGCGCACGTCGGAGAACAGGCCGTGCAGCGCATGCCCGAATTCGTGGAACAGCGTGTTGACCTCGCTCCAGGTCAGCAGTACCGGCTCGCCTGCCGGGGGCTTGGCGACATTCAGGTTGTTGACCACCACCGGCCTGTGGCCGAGCAGATGGGACTGCGGTACCAGCGCGTCCATCCAGGCGCCGCCCCGCTTGGACTCGCGCGCGTGGAAGTCGCCGATGTACAGGCCGAGCGGGCTGCCGTCGGCGTCGTGCACCTCGTAGATGCGGGCGTCCCGGTGGTACGACACCAGGTCGGGGCGCCGGGTGAAAGTGATCCCGTAGACCAGCTCGGCGGCATGGAACACACCGTCGTGCAACACGGTCTCCAGCTCCAGATAGGGCCGCAGCACCGACGCGTCGAGCGCGAACCGCTCCTTGCGCACCCGCTCGGAGTAGTACTGCCAGTCCGCCGCGCGGATCTCCGCAACGCCGGCCGCCTCGGCCAGGGCCGCACCCTCCCGCTCGGCATTGGCGGTGGCGGGAGCGACCAGCCGGCCGAGCAGTTCCTCGACGGCGTCCGTGGTGCCGGCGGTCCGGTCCGCGACCTCCCAGGCGGCATGGCTGGGGTAGCCGAGCAGGGCGGCGCGCTCCGCACGCCGGGTGGCCAGGGCGACGGCGACCGGGCCGTTGCTGTCCATGCCACGCCCGAGGGAGGCGGCGAGCAGCCGCTCGCGCAGCGCAGGGTCGTCCAGAGCGGCGAGCTCGGTCTGGTGGGAGAAGTTCTTCAGGCTGAGCACGAACTTGCCCTGGTGCCCCAGTGCCTGGGCGTTCGCGGCGGCGGCCGCGATCTGGTCCGCGGGCAGACCGGCCAGCTCCTCGGCACGGTCCAGTACGAGGGCAGCATCCGAGGTGGCTGCCCGGAGGTTCTGCCCGAACTCGGTGCACCGGGCTGCGATCTCGGCATTCAGCTCGCGCAGGCGCTGCTGCTGCTCCGGGGCGAGCCGCGCGCCGGCCCGGACCCGGCTCGTGTGGTGCCGCTCCAGCAGCCGCAGCTGCTCCGGGTCCCGGCCGAGCCGCTCACGCCGGCCGAAGAGCGCGTCCAGCCGGGCGAACAGCGCGGAGTCGAGCAGCAGCGCATCGTCATGGGCGGCCAGCCGGGGAGCGATCTCGACCTCGATCGCCTGGATCTCCTCGTCGGTATCCGTCGCCGCCTTGTTGAAGAACACCCTGCGCACCCGGCCCAGGACCGCGCCGCTGCGCTCCAGCGCCTCCACGGTGTTCTCGAAGGTCGCCGGCTCGGCGTCGGCACCGATGGCCGCCACCTCGGCCAGCTGGTCGGCCATTCCGCGTGCGAAGGCAGGCAGAAAGTGTTCGTTCCTGATCTGCGCGAAGGGCGGCAAGGCGTAGGGCAGATCACTCGGCTCGAAGAAAGGATTCGATAGGGTCACAGAGGCTGACACTACGCCCGGGGTGAGGTCCGGTCCCGCAGTCGTCCCATGATGACGCTTGTGTGCGCGGGTAGTTGACACCCGGAACGTGCGGCGGCGGCCGCGAGGCGGATGCGGGTCCCCGTCGTCTTCCGTGCCCTCGCGCCGCCCCGGCTGACGAGCGATCCCGCCCCGCCGGGGCAGCATCGCCGGGGAGCGTCGTGGGGCCATTCGTGGTGTGATCGAAGCGAGGCAAGTACCACTCCTGCGACAGGAGGAATCATGGCCAGCAAGCTGCGAGCCCGCGACATCATGTCCAGCGGAGCGCACTGTGTGGGTGCACATGAGTCGCTGATGGATGCGGCGAAGATGATGCGGGACCTGTCCGTCGGCTGCGTACCCATCTGCGGTGACAACAACAGGCTCATGGGTATGATCACCGATCGCGACATCGTCGTCACCTGTTGTGCCGAAGGGATCGACCCGGCGACGGTGCAGGCCGGTTCCATGGGGGGCAAGCTGCACTGGATCGACGCGGATGCGGACGCCTCCGAGGTGCTGCGGACCATGGAGGACCACCACATCAAGCGCCTGCCGGTGATCGACGTCAAAGGCGGCCACCAGTTGGTGGGAATGATCACCGAGGCCAACCTCGCCAAGAACCTCAGCGACGCGGAGATCGCGGAGTTCGCGAACCGCGTGTACGCGACCGCCGACTGAGGCGCCGGTCCCCGCGACGGCACGCACCTACGGCGTCGGCACAGGCCACGTCGGCCCCACCACCGCGTCCCGCGGTGGCCCGTCCCCTCCGACGAGCCACCGCGGTGTGAAAGCGCGGAGCATCAGCGGAATTCCCCTGGCGGCGGGCCCGGGAATCCCCGCTATTCCGTTACGCGCTCAGTGGGCGGCGGAGTGTGGTAAAGCCAGCCGTGTACCGGGGAAAATCAGATGCGGATTCGCCCCGATCACCTTCCGGTTCAGCCGGTAGAATTCCTGCCAGCCGAGGCCGTGTGCATACGCGAGGCCGCTCACCGTGTCGCCGGCATTGACGACGACCGAGCCGCCGGTACTCCGATGGCGTCCCACTTTGAATCGCTTCTCATGGGACTGCGGATGGCGGGCCCGCGCCCGGGCCGACGGGTCTGCCTGCCGCTGCGGTGCCGGGCGCGCTGTGGTGCTCCGCGGAGTGCGGTGCGCGGTGGCCGAGTTGAGTCCCAGCGACGCGGAGCAGGCCGGCCAGGCGCCCCAGCCCTGACGGGCCAGTACCCTCTCCGCCACCTGGATCTGCTGGGACCGGGTCGCCCGCGCCGCTCGTGACGCGTAGGCACCGCCGCCGAAGGAGTGCCAGGTGGAGTGGGCGAACTGCAGCCCTCCGGAGAACCCGTTGCCCGTGTCGGTACGCCAGTTCCCTCCGCTCTCGCACCCGGCCAGGCGGTCCCAGGCCCCGCCTGACCGGGCCTCGGCGGACTGCCCGGACGCCAGGTTCAGCGTGCCGGCCGCGAGCAGGACTGCCGCTGCCGTGATGCCCCGGACGCCATAGCCCCGGAATTCACTCCGGGCAGGCGATGCCGATGCCTGCGGAAATTCCATGCCCTTACTCCCGTCGCTCGCCGCGCAGTTGCCTGGCGGTCATTCAGGATTCCTGGCGCTTTTCGGCGTTCGCGTTCGCATGGTGCTCGAACCGCGTTTCCGTGCGGCGCCATGAATTTGACGGGCAAGAGACAACCACGCCCCGAGTTCGCCCCGGCAGAGCGCGCGGTAGCGCCGCCACGGGTCGGCCTGCACCCTTGCCGTCGGAGCGCGGCCGTGCTTGTGCCGTGCGGACCTGTTCAGACGGGCAGGGGCGCACCCGTGATACCGCAGGCGCATCACCCCCCTGTATCCGGCGATCACCCGCCCGGCCCGGGGGTGTCCGCCGAGCGCAACCGGCGCACTCGATGCACGCGCTGCGCAGGTCCGCATGCACCGCGCACGGGCTGCCGGCAGTGCAACGGCCCGTTCTGCCCTGGCGCAACGGCGTATCGTGCACGGGTACGGCGGCGCGAACCGCGCCGCCGTACGGCCTTGCCGCCGGTCCCCGTTGCCGGCCCTGTCGTCCGGGAGGCCGGCCGGACCCGGCGGGCAGCACCAGCGGAAGAGCCGGACGCCCGCCGTATCGGCAGTCGTCCGGCTCTTCGGGCCGTGCGCTCACCGCCCGCCCCTCACCGTGCAGCCGGCCGGTCTGCTGGAGCTGAGGGAGCGAGGGAGCGAAAGCCCCTGGGAACGTGGGGAATTACAGGGGCCTGGCCCACAGGTCGTACTGGAGCCCCGAGCCGTCGCAGAACGGGTCGGCCCACTTGCCGCCGGCCACCAGGTCGGTACCTGCCGCCTGGCAATCGCTGAGCGTCCAGAACTTCTTGCCGGTCCAGACGGTTCCGGGAGGACCGTCCGTCGGCTTCTGCTGGTGCTGTGCGTGGGAAGCGGCAGGGGTGGCGCTCGCCGCCCCCGCAGCGGCACTGGCCTGGGTGGCGCCCAGTCCGACCACCGCCGGCGTGGCGGCAGCGAAGGCGCCGGTGAGAATTCGCCCGTTACGCATGTGATGTCCTTTCCCTGCAGCGTCAGAGCCCCTTGCGAGCCCCTCACTTCGGACACGAACGGGCCCCCGTGCCCGTATGACACCACTTCATGTGGCCTGCAACACAAGGGTGTTGGGGGAGTGGCGGCGGCCGACGGCACCCGTCGGCGACGGGCCGACCGTCCGGTGCGATGAACCGGCGCACCGCTCGTCCGGGAACGCGGCCCGTCGACGATGCTGACGCCTACACGCTCACGGCGCCTGCCACGCGTCGACCATCAGCCGCCCGTCGCCGTCATCGTCCAGCGCCGTGAAGGCCGCCTCCGCCTGGGCGGCCGAGTATCCTGCCGCGCGGTGCACGGCCGTGAAGTCCGCCAGGCTGACCACACCGTCCCCGTCGGCATCGGCCAGTGCGACGGTCGCGGCGACCGACGGCCCCACGACCCTGCCGAGCATCCCCGACTCGCCGGCCCGCGCGAACGCGGCGACGAACTGCTCCCGGTCCAGGCGGCCCGAACCGTCCACGTTCGCCAGGGCGGCGAGCTCATCGAAGGTGTGACGCATCCCCGCCCGCAATGCCTGCGCCTTGGCGGACTCCTCCGGTTCGCCCACCGCTTTCGTCAGTACGCGGGCCCGCTCGGTGAAGTCCTGTGCGGTCAGGTAGCCGTCGCCATCCGTGTCGTACGTGGCGAAGCGGTGCTCGTACTCGGTCCGCAGGGCATCGGTGATCATGTGTGGTCCCTTCTGGAGGTGGGCTCCCGGCGGAGCCCGGAGAGGCGACCGTGCGCGGGGTGCCGCGACCGCCCGCCATGAGCACAGTAAGTGGCGATCGGATAGCGGAGCGTCATCGACCGGGGTGTGTTCGGGTACGCGCCACTGGGGAGGCGGGCGGGATCCGGGCGGGGCGGTGCGGTAAACGCGGCCGTCACCCCCGGCGGAGGGCCGGACAATCTCCCGTCTGCCGGGGCGTGCCGCACCCTGTCGGGCCATGGCGTGACCTATCAGATATTTCGGGTCGGTCACGCCTGCAACCGACGGGTCGGGCAAACAGTCCTACGGGGCATGAAAAGACAACTGAACCTGCGGATACGGCGGGGCGGCGCCGGCCGCCGGGCAGTCGCGGCGGCCGCCCTCACGGCGCTGACCCTTCCGCTGACGGTGGCCTTCGGCTCCACGGCCCAGGCCGCCACCGCGTCGTCCTGCACCGCGAGCCGCGGCCCGTACCAGAAGCAGGCCGAGAAGTTCCTCGGGCGTCCGGTGGACGGCCGGCAGTCGGCAGCGGACTGCCGGGCGATCCGTGACTTCCAGACCAGCCATGGCATCACCCCGAACATCGGCTACGCAGGCCCCGTCACCTGGGGCGTGATGAGCCTCGTGGCGCAGCAGAAGGCGGCCGGGAACAACCCGAACAAGGCACATAAGTGCCCCACCGACAAGGGCCGGATCGCCTGCGTCGACCTGACCCGCCAGCTCAGCTGGATCCAGGACGGGTCAAAGCTGGTGTTCGGGCCGGTACCGGTCCGCAGTGGCCGCGACGGGTACGAGACCCGCACCGGCGCCAAGAAGATCTACTGGCGCAACCTGCACCACGTGTCGACGATCTACCACGTGGCCATGCCGTACAGCCAGTTCTTCGACGGCGGCCAGGCCTTCCACTCCATCAGCGGCAGCGTCTGGTCGGCCCCCGGCTCGCACGGCTGCGTCAATATGCGCAGCAACGACGCCAAGAAGTACTGGTCCCTGCTCAAGAACGGTGATGACGTCTACGTCTACGGCCGTAAGTCCGGAACCTGAGCCCGGACCGGGCAGGCCGGGCAGCGCTGCGGAGGGAAGAAGCGCCCGATGGCGAACGCCACCGGGCGCCGAGCCGTCCGCACGCCGGACCGGCTCCGTCCGGCCGGACGCGCTATGACCGGTTCCGGCCGTTCCGGGAGGACGGCAGCGCACAGGCCGCCGTACCGCCCGGCAGCCGCTGACGGTTGTTCGCGATGATCCGGTACGCGCCCTGGGCGGCCCACCGCACCGGCGGAAGCATGAGCAGTGCGCCCACCACCGGCCATCCGCCGCGTGCGCTCATCAGCAGCTTGGCGACAGCCTGGGCGCCACCGTGGACGGATCCGGCCGGGGTCACCCACAACACCTCGTGCTCGGCGCGTTGTTGAGTGATGCCGAGCCGTACGAGGTCGGTGAACTGCCAGGGCGTCGCGGCACAGCGCGGCCGCAGACGCCGCTCCGCGAACCGGACCGAGGATGTGCAGAAGGCGCAGTCGCCGTCATAGACAAGTACGGATTGCCGCTGCATCGTCCCGTAGCCTCCGCTCCGGTGTCCGGGCAGTCACAATGATAGGCGAGCCGCCACCACGAGGAGCTGCGGAGCGGTGCGTCGCCCGGGGGAGGAGCCGGATGCCGCTCGCCATGGAGACCGAGATCATCCACACCGGCCGGCTGACTCTTCTGCCGCTGCGGGTCGACCATGCCGAGGAACTGGCCGCGGTGCTGTCCGATCCTGACCTGCACACCTTCACCGGCGGCGCCCCGGCGACCCCGCAGGCGCTGCGCACCCGCCATGAACGGCTGGTTGCCGGCTCGCCCGACCCCGCTGTCACCTGGTGCAACTGGGTGATCCAGGTCCGCGATCAGGGCTGCCTGGCAGGCACGGTCCAGGCGACGGTCACCGCCGACGACCACGGAAATGTAGCGGAGGTCGCCTGGGTGGTGGGGACGGACCGGCAGCGTCGCGGCATCGCCACCGAAGCGGCCCGGGGGCTCGTCGGCTGGCTCCGCGAACAGCCCGTGCAGACCCTCGTCGCCCATATCCACCCGGACCACCGTGCCTCTGCCGCCGTCGCCGCCGCTGCCGGGTTCCGCCCCACCGGCCATGAGCGGGACGGCGAGACGAGATGGCAGCGGAGTGCAGCGGGCGGTGGGGCGGAGACCGGGTGGTGAACGAGGAAGCGGCCGCGAGCGGTACGGCACCACGCGGCGTCGCACGGAGGAGGGCGACGCGGGTGACGTACGGCCGTACTCCGTGACACGCCCGGCGGGGGCGTTGTTCCGTGCGTGCCGCCGGGCGCATTCGTGCCCGTACCCGGGTCCGTATACGGACGGTGCCGGGTGGTCGGGTCAGCGGGCCAGCAGGTGGTACAGGGCCATCGGCGTCACATAGCCGGGCCAGCGGCCGTCGGCGAACAGATGCACACCGGCGTCCTGATAGGACTGGTCGACGAGTTGGGAGCAGATCATGTGCCGGGTGCTGGCGACATAGCGGCGCAGCCCCGGAACGGGCAGGTGGAACCGGTGCGTGGCGATCGCCAGGTAGTCGAGGAAGCTGTAGGGCACCCCGGCATAGCGGGTGCCGGCCGCGCAGATGTCGGCGCGCTGCCGCTCGGTGAGCCGTTCCGGGCAGACGTAGACCACGTCCGCGTCGGCGTAGGTGGTGAGGGGCACGATGCGGGCGCCACCCGGCTCGGCCTCCAGTAGCCGGTTGTCGGGCAGGACGAGGAAGGCGTGTTCGTAGTCGGCGAAGCCGTCTCCGTTGATCCACTGTCCGAAGCGGATCAACTGGCCGGTGGCGCCGGATATTTGGGTGAGTCCGATGTCGCCGGGCAGGGGATGGGTGTGCTTCATGAGCAGCTCCCAGAGCCAAAGGGGGGTTCCCGTGGGTAATACCCGCTGTCCGGGCGGACGCACCGCGTCCGCGGGCGGGTGTCGGCGGAGGACGGAGCGCACATGCCAGATGGCGGAGGGGAGGGACGGCGGGCGCCGGGCGGGGTACGGGTCTGCGGAGCGGGATTCGGCCTCTGCGGGCCGAAGAGATCGAGCGGGAGGAGCAGGACGACGATGGGCAGCTCAGAGGCCGGGCATTCCATGACGGTGCGTCAGGACGGGGCCGGAGCAGGCGGCGGCGACCGGAAGGCGTTGTCGGGCAGTGTGGCGCTGGTGACCGGTGCCTCCAGCGGTATCGGCGCGGCCGCCTCCCTGGCGCTGGCCCGCGAGGGCTGCTCCCTCGCACTGGTCGCCCGTCGTACCGAGCGGCTGGAGCAGCTCACGGAGACGATCGGTGAACTGGGCGGTTCAGCCTTCGCCCTGACGGCCGATCTCACTGACACGACGCAGGCACGGCGGGCCGTCGAGGAGGCCGTCGACCACTTCGGACGGCTGGACGTCCTGCTGAACAACGCGGGCTTCGGTGTGCGCGGCTCGGTGGAGGACAGCGATCCCGAGAACTGGGAGCGGATGGTCGACCTCAACTTCACGGCGGTTCTGCGGATGTCGCACGCGGCACTCCCGCATCTGCTGCGCGCGGCGCACGAGGGGCCGCGGGGCGTGGCCGACCTGGTGACCGTCAGCTCGGTCGCGGGCCGGGTGCCCCGTAAGGACAACAGCGTCTACTCGGCCACCAAGCACGCGGTGTGCTCCTTCAGCGAGGCGCTGCGCCAGGAAGTGACCGGACGGCAGGTCCGGGTCGGACTCGTCGAGCCGGGCATGACCGGGACGGAGATGACACGTGGCGGCTCCCAGGCCGCATCGGCCCACGGGCTGCCGCCGGAGAGCTGGCTGCAGGCCCAGGACATCGCCCGCGTCATCACCTTCATGGTCACTCAGCCGCCGCATGTGGCGATCAACGAGATCGCGGTGCGGCCGACCGCCCAGGAACGCTGACCGTCCCGCCCTGACCCGCCCGCGTCCGCGAGCACAGCACGCGCAGCAGAGGAAAGGCCCCCGTGCGACTCCTGCTCATCTCCGACACCCATGTGCCCAAGCGCGCCAAGGCGCTGCCGTCACAGCTGCTCGACGAGGTGCCACGCGCCGATGTCGTCGTGCATGCCGGTGACTGGGTCGACACCGCCACGCTGGACCTGCTGCAGGCCCGTGCCCGGCGGCTGATCGGGGTGTACGGCAACAACGACGGCCCGGAGCTGCGGGCTCGGCTGCCGGAGGTGGCGCATGCGGAACTGGCGGGAGTCCGGCTCGGCGTGGTGCACGAGACGGGCTCGGCGCAGGGGCGGGAGCGCCGTTGCGCCGAACGGTTCCCCGAGCTCGATGTGCTGGTGTTCGGGCACAGCCACATCCCCTGGGACTCCACGGCGGACGGCCGGCTGCGCCTGCTGAATCCGGGTTCGCCGACCGACCGCCGCCGGCAGCCGTACTGCACGTACATGACGGCGGAGCTGGCGGCGGGCCGGCTCGCCGCGGTGGATCTGCACCGTCTGCCCCGCAGGGGGTGAGGCCGCGGTGACCGTTGCGGGGCCCGGACCGGTTCTCACAGACCGAGCAGGCCGCGGACGTAAGCGGCCTGTCCGGCGTGCTGCAGATCGTCTGCGAGCACGCTGACGAGGCGGACTCCCAGGGTGACGGGCGGTGTCCAGGCGCGGTCGACGACGCGCTTCATGTCCTTGTCGTCGATCCCGGCGAGGTACTGCACGGTGTTGTCGTGGACAGCGCCGTGATAGTCGGTCAGGAGCTGTGCGCTCAGGTCGCGTACGGCCGCCACGTCCTTGCTGGAGTGGGCGTAGCCGGTGTCGTCGGGCGCGAAGGGGAGTCCAAAGCGGTCGTACCAGCCGTCCGAGGTCCAGATCTGCTCGGTGTCCGCCACCCCGGCGACGTGATCGTCCTGGATCCTGGTGAGATGCCAGACCAGCCAGGCGATCGAATTGGCGTCGTCGGGGCGGGTGCTGAGCTCGTCGGGGTCGAGCCCGGTGACCGTGTCCTCGACGACCTCACGGATACGTCCGAAGGCGTCGACAAGCAGATCCGTGCTGGCGTTCATTCAGGGCTCCTTTGCGGCGACGGAGGTCTTCGCGCGGAAGTTCCGCGGATACCGGTACCGGTTGACCGATGTGTCGCGCTCCGGTGGCGGTCAGGCACCCGGAGGGCGTCAGCCCCGGCAGCTCGCCCATGGTCGCAAGCCGTCCGCAGGAATCGGTGCGGGGCAGGCCGAGAGACGGGATTTTCCCGGCCCGGCGAACTCGATCGGACGGGCGGCGTGCGCCCCGCCGGCGGCACGTTCCGGCACGGCCGCCCGCCCGCGGGCGCTCTGCGGCAGCCCGCCCTATGTGCAGGGGGCGTTCGGACAGCGCTGAGGGGCTGCGCCGTTGCCTGCTCCGGCACGTACGCAAGTGCCGGGAGGTGCGAGGTGCCGCCCACCGCCGCTGGGGAAGAGGCCGCCGGGAGGGCGGTCCTCGCGTCATCCGAGCGAGACGGGGAGCCTGCTCAGGCCGCGGAGGGTGATGTGGTCCTTCCACCGGGGCTCACCGGCGAGCCGGAGGTTCGGGGCGCGCCGCAGGAGCAGGGGCAGGACGATCTGGGTTTCGAGGCGGGCGAGCGGAGCGCCCAGGCAGAAGTGGACGCCATGGCCGAAGGACAGATGGCGCGGGGCGCGGCCCACGTCGAGGCGGTCGGGGTGGTCGTACGCGGCGGGGTCGCGGTTCGCGGCACCGGTCAGGAGCAGGAGTGTGGTGCCGCGCTCGACCGGCACCTCGGCGACCTCGGCATCCTGCAGGGCGAAGCGGGCGACGAGTTGGACCGGTGAGTCGTAGCGCAGTAGCTCCTCCACCGCGGGTGCGATGAGGCTCGGGTCGCTGCGCAGACGGTCGAGCTGGTCAGGGTGGCGCAGCAGGGCGAGGGTGCCGTTGCCGATGAGGTTGACGGTGGTCTCGTGGCCGGCGATCAGCAGCAGGGTGCAGGTGGCCAGCAGCTCGTTCTCGGTGAGCGCATCACCGTCGTCGTGCACGGCGACCAGCGCCGAGAGCAGGTCGTCGCCGGGCGAGCGGCGGCGTTCGGCGACGAGTCCGCGCAGGTGGTCGGTGAACTCGCGCCACGCCTGCGCCTCCTGCTCGGCGGCTCCGGGAGGCAGCAGGAAGTCGGGGACCAGGGCGCGGGCCACCGCGTGCGACCACTCCAGCATCCGCTGACGATCGGCTGCGGGGACACCGAGCAGTTCGCTGATCACCGCCACCGGCAGCGGAGTGGCCAGGTCCTCGATCAGGTCGACGGGCCCCTCGGCGGACTCCAGGGCGGTGAACAGCTCGGTGGCGAGCTCTTCGATGCGCGGCGTGAGACCTTCCACCCGGCGCCGGGTGAAGGCCTGGGAGACCAGGGAGCGCATCCGTGTGTGGTCGGGCGGATTCAGATTCAAGAAGCCCCGTACGGGCCGGCCGTCGTCGTCGACCAGCACCTTGGAAGCCGGCCGGGCCCGCTCGCCGGTGAACCGCGGATCGTCGGCCTCGGCGTGTCCGAACCGTGTGTCCCGCAGCACCGCGGCGCAGTCCTCGTACCGGCTGAGCACCATCAGCTGATCATCGATGCGCGCGACCGGCGCATGCGTCCGCCAACGGGAGTAGAGGGGGTAGGGGTCGGCCTGGTGCCGTGGGTCGAGCAGATCCTGGAGCGAGGGCAGCGGCGCCGTGGTGTCGATGTGGGTCATCGTTTCTCCTCGGGCGGATCGGCGGGTGCGGTGTCCTCCGCGGGTGCGCGACCGCGGTGTCCTGGGCGATCCGAGCGACTTCCCTGCGGATACGGTCTCGTGTGCGCCGATACGCTGCGGCGCAGGGGGCATCAGGCTTAACCATAGAGATCGTGATCGCCGGCCCGGGGGCACCGGGCCGACAATCTCGGCTGCTCCTCCCGCGCCACGGGGCAGCTGTCGTCTTCGGCGGGAAGCTCAAGGCGTACTGGACGCAGGACTTCGGCCACCGGTGGACCGCCGCTGACCGGCAGGGCCCGAGCGGGTCGCGGCAGGCGGGCGGAGGGAGGACACCCGGTGGCCGGGGGCCATCGGGTGTCCTCCCGTCGTCACGCCACGCCGCTCACTGCTCGGACGGGTCGACCATGGCGGCCAGTACGGAGCGCCAGTCCTCGTCCGGCCGTGCGCGCAGGGACGGGGCCAGCCGGTCGGCGTGGTAGTGCCAGCGGTGGTTCAGGTCCGGATGGACCTCGTCCGTCTCACGGATCTCGCTGCCGCTGCCGAGCAGTTCGGTCAGCCCGGTGGCGAGGTCCCGCCAGGAGAGGTGTCCGCTGATGGCGTTGGCGACACCGTGCACGGGGGAATCCAGACCGGAGACCACGGCCCGGGCCAGGGCCGCGGCATGCACCCAGGCCGCGCCGTACCACGCATTCCCCTGCGTACCCGGCCGCGGAAGGTCGATGGGCCGGCCCTCCCGCGCCGCCTGGTAGAGCACACCGGTCGCACCCCAGCGCAACTGGTCCCGCAGCCGGTGGTGCGGCCCCCAGACGAGCGGGGAACGGACGGCGCTCGCGCCGCCCCGGCCCTGGGCGCCGGCCGCCCGCAGCAGCAGCCCTTCGCAGTCGATCTTCGCCTGTCCGTACCCGCTCAGCGGCTGCCGCGGGGCGGACTCCTCGGCCACCCACTCGCCGTCCGGGTGTCCATAGGCGTCCACACTGCTGACGAAGACGAACGGGCCGCGCGACCAGGCGCCGACCATCGCGGCCATCGCCGTCACATCGACCTCGGGACGGGTGAAGGTACAGGCCGCGTGGATGACCGCATCGGCGCCGTCGACGGCCTTGCGCAGGCCGTCCAGGTCGGTGAGGTCGCCCTCGATGACGTCCACGCCCTCCGTGGCGACCAGATGCGCGGATTCCGGGCGGGCCAGCGCCAGTACCGGACGTCCCCGGGCCGCCAGTTCGCGCAGCACGAACGCGCCGACCCCGCCGGTGCCGCCGGTGACCAGGACCGTGCCCTCGCGTGAACGCCGCGGGCGGGAGGGGGCGGCCGAGGGCGCGGCGGCACGCTCCGCCGCACGTGCGTCCAACAGGGCGGTGACCGCGCGCGGGGTGCGGGCCTGCAGGATGTCCAGGCCGGTCAGCGGCAGTTTCAGCGCCTGGCGCAGACGCTCGGCGAGCTGGACGGCGATCAGTGAGTGGCCGCCGAGGAGGAAGAAGTCGTCGTCCGGTCCGGGCAAGTGGCCCAGGAGAGCGGTGAATCCTTCGGTCACGGCGTCGGCGCGCGCGCCTTCCGGTGCCGGGGCCGACGGGAACCCGGGGAGCCGGGCCGGGTCCGCCGCACCGCCGGCCGTACGCGGCAGGGTGTCCAGCAAGGTCACCGCGGCGGGTACCAGTTCCGCGGCCAGCGCCGTGCGCAGACGGGAGCGGAGCTGGGCGGGTGAGGGGCCGCCGATGCCGCGCAGTACGGCGTACGCCAGCAGCGGGCCGCCGGCCGGTGCGACCACTGCCGCCTCGGCGACCTCGGAGTATGACCGCAGCAGCACCTCGGCCGGGTGCCCGCCCGGTTCGCTCCGAGGTGCCGGTGGCGCACCGGGAAGCCGGGACAGCCGAAGGCCCGGCTCGTCCGCCACCGCGGTGAGCAGGGCGGCGTAGTGGGCGCCGAGAGCGGCCGCCGCTTCCTCGTCCAGTGCGGTCCGGCTGTACTGGACGATCCCGGCGGGGGCGTCGGTGTCCACCATGCCGAAGGAGAGGTCGAACTTGGCTTCGCCGGCGCCGACTTCGACATACTCGTCCACCGTGCCCGGCAGCCGCAGTGTCGCGGGTGCGCCCAGGACGTCCGCGGTCACCCGGATCAGTGCCGTCCCGTCCGTGTCGCGGGCGGCGGCGCCGAGGCGCTCCAGGATGAGGTCGAAGGGGATCTCGCGGCGCTGCTGGGCGTCCAGCAGCGCCTCCCGCACGCGTTCCAGCAGCGCGGTGAAGGACGGGTCGCCGGCGGCGTTCACCCGCACCGGGAGGGTGTTGACGCACAGTCCGACCAGACCGCGCACGTCCGCGCCCTGGCGGTGGGTGCCGGCGACCCCGATCACCAGGTCGTCCTGGCCGGTGAAGCGGTGCAGTGCGGCGAAGGACGCGGCGAGCGCCACGGTGAACAGGGTGGCCCGGTGCTGCCGTCCCAGTTCGCGCAGTGCGGCCGGCACCCGCGGGTCGAGCGGAGCGGTGTGTGTGCCGGCCGGGCGGATTCCGGTGTCGGCGGGCGGCTGCGCGGGGCGGGGCAGACGCAGCGGGGAGACGCCTTCGAGGCGGCCGGCCCAGAGGCTCAGGCCCTCTTCGAGGCGGTCGGCGGCCGCCTGCTCGCGGCGCGCGAAGTCCGCGTACTGCGCAGGCTCCGGCTGCTCCTCGGGGGTGGTGCCCTGGACGGCGGCCGAGTAGACCCGGGCCAGTTCCCCGGCGACGGTATCCAACGAGGCGCCGTCGATGGCGATGTGATGGAACGTCAGCAACACCGTGTGATCCTGCTCCCCGTGCCGCAGGACCAGGGCGCGCGGAAGGGGACCGGCGGCGAGATCGAAGGGGCGGTGCGCCTCCTCGGTCAGCAGTGCGGCGGAGCCGTCCGCGTCGGACTCCACGACGCGCAGCGCGAGCGCCTCCGGAGCCGGAAGCACTTCCTGGTACGGCTCACCGTCCTGCTGCCCGTAGCGGGTACGCAGAATCTCGTGACGGCGTACCAGCGACGTCAGCGCGGCGGCCAGCGCGTCCAGGTCCAGCGGGCCGCGCAGCCGGGTAGCGAAGGGCACGCTGTACGAGGCGTCACCGTGGCCCAGCCGGTCCATCAGCCACATGCGGCGCTGGGCGTGGGAGAGCGGCGCGGGTCCTTGCCGGACGGTCGCGGGGGCGGCGGTGGGGCGGGCGGCGCGGGAGCGCGCCCGGCGCAGCAACTCCTCCTGGAACGCCGCGGCGGCGGGGGTGTCAGTGGCCATCGGTGTCCTCCGGGGTGCCGGGGTGCAGATCGCTGTGCGCGGCGAGGAGGGCGCGCTCGACCAGCGCGGCGTGCCCCGCCACCGTGGGGGCGGCGAAGAAGTCGGCGAGCGTCAGCTCGACGCCGAGCTCCTCGCGGAGGTCGTCGGTGACCGCGAGCGCGAGCAGGGAATGACCGCCCAGCGCGAGGAAGTCGGCATCCGGACGTGTGACGTCACGGCCCAACGACCGGCCCCAGACCTCGGCGACGGCCTGCTGCAGCGGACTCAGCGGCCCGGCCGGCGCATCGGGCCCGTCCGCGGTGACGAGATCCGTCAGCGCGCGGCGGTCGACCTTCCCCGAGGCGGTGAGCGGCAGCGCGTCCACGAGCCGTATCTCGTCGGGGATCAGATGGGCGGGCAGGACGGCGGCGAGCCGGTCCCGCAGGGTGCCGGGGCGGGGCACCGGTCCGGGCGAGGCCACGACGAAGGCCGCCAGGCGGGCGTCGTCGGGAGAGGGGCGGTGCACGGTGACGGCCGCGTCCGCCACCTCGGGCTGCTCCCGCAGGGCGTGTTCGATCTCCGCCGGTTCGATCCGGAAGCCGCGGATCTTCACCTGGTCGTCGGTCCGCCCGTGGAAGTCGAGGGTGCCGTCCGGACGCCGGGAGACCAGGTCGCCGGTGCGGTAGAGCCGCCCCGGCCCGGGGTGGTGGCAGAAGCGCTCAGCGGTCAGGTGCGGCTGCCCGGTGTAGCCGTGCGCCAGCCGGCTGCCGCCGATCCACAGTTCGCCGCGCTGCCCGTCCGGGACCGGCCGGCCCCCGTCGTCCAGCAGGTGCACGGTCGCGCCGGCGATCGGCCGGCCGATGGGCACCTGGCCGTCGCAGTCGGTGGCGGTGACGCGGTGGGCCGTGGTGAAGGTCGTCGCCTCGGTCGGCCCGTAGCCGTTGACCAGTTCCAGCCAGGGGAAGGCATGGAGCACCTCACCGGCATGGTGCGCGGACAGCGCCTCGCCGCCCACGATCACCGTGCGCAGCAGCGAGAAGACCCGGGAGCGGCGGGCGGCCAGCTGGTGGAAGAGCGCGGTGGTGAAGAAGGCGACGGTGACGCCGTGGCGTTCCACGTGCCGGGCCAGGTCCTCGAACGAGGGGCGCTCGGCGGTGCACACCACCACGGCGGCGCCGTTGGCCAGGGCTCCCCATATCTCGAACGTCGAGGCGTCGAAGGTCATCGGCGAGTGGAAGAGCACCCGGTCGCGGGAGGTGAGGGTGAGGTACGCCGGATCGGTGACCAGCTCGGCGATCGCGCTGTGCGGGACCGCCACCCCCTTGGGCCGGCCGGTCGAGCCCGACGTGAACATGATGAACGCCGTTGCGTCCGGGGCGAGTTCGGCTCCGGGGGCGGGGTCGCCGTCCACCAGCGGCTCGCCGGGCAGCGCGAGGGTGGCGCCGGCGGGAGCCGCCGATTCGAGGAGCTTGCTGTCGCCGACGGTCAGCGTCGCGCCCGCGTCGGCGGCCAGTGCCTCGGAACGGGAGCGGGGATGTGCCGGATCGAGCGGTACGCACACGGCGCCCGCCCACCACAGCGCGAGCTGGGCGACGACCGTGCGCGCGGAGCGCGGCATCAGCAGGGCTACGGAGTCACCCTGGCGCACGCCGTGCTCGCGCAGATGGGCGGCGAGCCCACGGGCCGAGGAGACGAGCTGCGCGTAGGTGAGCGTGGTGTCGCCGTCCGCCACGGCCAGGGCCTGCGGGGTCCGTGCGGCATGCCATGCCACGAGGGCCGTCAGGCCGGCCGCTGGCGTGGGCCGTCCGGCCGCCGGGGCGGGCGCGGAGCCGGACGGGGTGCGCTCGTCCTTCGGGGTGCCTTCGGTGGGCACGGGGCCTTCCTTCCGGGTAGCGGGGGAGTGCGGGGTGCGGGTGGTCATCTCAGGCTCCCGCCGGTTGCCGGGCGGCGCGGCGGGTGTCGACGAGCAGGGCCACCGCGCGCAGGTCCGGCTGGCGGAGCAGTTCGGGGGCGCGCAGCCGTATACCGCTCTCCTTCTCGATGACGGTCAGCAGCCGGGCGGCGAGAAGAGAGGTGCCGCCGGCCTCGGTGAAGTTCTCCGTCAGCGAGGTCCCGGGCCGCGCGAGCAGATCGCGTACGGCGCTCAGCACGAGCCGCTCGCCGGGGGTGGCGTCGGCGGACCGGTCGTCGTGCGCGGGGACGTCGCCGGGACGCGGTTCGGCGGTGGCGGCCGCCTGCCGGGTCAGCTCGGCCCGGTCCACCTTGCCGTTGGCGTCCAGGGGGAAGGCGTCCACGATCCGTACGTCCGAGGGCACCGCCTGCTCCGGCAGCCAGGCGCGTACGGCCGGCAGCAGCGCGTCCGCGGTCAGCACGGCGCCGGCCGCCGCCCGTACGTACGCCACCAGGCGGGTGTGGCCGTCGGCGGTACGCGGCGCGGTGACGACGGCGCCGAGGACCGCCGGGTCCTGCTCGAACGCGGCCTCCACCTCGGCCGGTTCGATCCGTACACCGCTGATCTTGACCTGGTCGTCGAGGCGGCCGAGAAACTCCAGCTCCCCGTCGGCCGGCATCCGCACCCGGTCTCCGGTGCGGTACAGGCGCTCCACTCCCGGCAGATCGAGGCCCTCGGGGACGGCCAGGAAGCGGCGCGCGGTCAGTTCGGGGTCCAGGTAGCCGAGCGCCAGACCGCTTCCGCCGATGAGGAGTTCACCCTCCGTGCCGCGTGCGACGGGCCGGCCGTCCGGGCCGGCGACGACCACGGTCACGCCCGGGAGGGGGTGGCCGATCGGCGGCGCGGACTCCGTGCCCGCCGCGCTGTCCGTGCCGTGCATGGCGTACACGGTGGAGACCACGGTGGCCTCGGCCGGTCCGTAGGCGTTGTGGACGGTGGCGGTCACGTCGGTGCCGGGCCGGCGGCGCATCCGGTCACCGCCCACGAACAGATGACGCAACGTCAGATCCCGGGGCCAGGGCCGCTCCAGCAGCGGCTCCACCATCGGGGTGGCCGCGACACCCACCGACACCGCGGACTCCCGCCACCAGTCGGCCAGCACCACCGGGTCCCAGCGGACCTCGTCCGGCGCGGGCACCAGAGCCGCCCCGGACGTCAGCCCGGCCCACAGCTCCAGCAGATGAGGATCGAACGCGACGCCGATCAGCAGGGACTGCCGGTCGCCGGGGGCCAGACCGCTCGTGGCGCGATACCAGCCCAACAGCGCGCCGAGCGCGGGCTCGCCGACGGCCACCGCCTTGGGGCGGCCGGTGGAGCCGGAGGTCAACACGGCGTAGAACGCCCCGGAGGGCGCGGAACGGGCCGTGGCACCGGGCGCGGCGAACGCCGCCACCACCGTGGCGGTGGCGTTGGCACCCTCGCCGGGCAGCGCCAGCGGCAGATGGCCGGCCGTCCGGTGCCGGGGCGGCAGGACCTCGGGGTCGCCGATCAGACAGACGACGTTCAGGTCCTCGGTGACGGCTTCGGTGCGGCGCTCACCGGGGCGGGGGCCCAGCGGCAGATAGACGGCGCCGATCCTGGCGAGCGCGACGGCGGTCACCACCAGCGCGGCCGAACGGTCGAGGCAGACGCCGACCAGGTCTCCGGGCCGTACCCGGTCGCGCAGCGTCCGTGCGACCTCGTCGGCTGCGGCGCCGATCTGCCGGTAGGTCCAGCTGTGGGCACCGTCGATCACCGCGGGAGCCTCGGGGGAGCGCCGGGTCCACTCCTCGAACAGGGCGAGCACTGCGCTCGCGCCGTCGGTCGCCGGGGCGTCGGCGCGGGCGACGCTGAGCGTGCTGCTGTCCGGGGTGGGCCGTCGGGTGCCGGCGGTGGTCGTCGGTGCCGCCGTCCGGGCGGTCATCGGCTGGGTCATCGGGACTCCGTCACGGTGGTCGAAGCGGCGGAAGCGGGCACGGCGGCGGGGCCGACGGCCGCCAGCGCGGTGGCCTGGTCGGCCAGCACCGGGTTCTGGAACAGCAGCCGCAGTGGCGGACGCTTCCCCAGCCGCGGTTCGAGCCAGGCCGCCAGCTGCGCGGCGAGCAGTGAGTGACCGCCCGCCCGGAAGAAGTCCGAGGACGCGTCGAAGCGGCTGTGGCCCAGAGCCTCCCGCCAGCCCTCGGCGAGCAGCTCCGTCATCGGATCGGCGGGCAGCTGCGCGGGCGCGCCATGGCTCTCCTCGACGGGGGCGGCCGGCTCCAGGGAGGCGGCCCGGCGGGTCAGCGCGACGCGGTTCGGCTTGCCGCCGGCCAGCCGCGGCATGGTGTCGAGCCGTGCCCAGCGCCCCGGTACCAGGGCGCTCGGCAGCCGGCGGCTGAGCTCCGTGTGCAACGCCTGCTCGTCCCACGACTCGCTGTCGTCCGCGCTCTCCAGGAAGCCGACCAGCCGGGGTCCGCCCGGGGCTTCACGGTCCAGGACGACGGCGCAGGACCGGCCGCCGAGCGCGGCCGAGGCGGCGGCTTCCACCTCTTCCAGTTCGATGCGGTAGCCCCGCAGTTTGATCTGGTGGTCCCGTCGTCCCAGGAAGTACAGCAGCCCGTCGCGGCCGCGGTAGCCGAGGTCGCCGGTGAGGTAGACCCGCTCACCGCCGAGGGCCTCGACGCGCAGGAACCGAGCGGCGGTGGTCTCGGGGTTGCCGACGTAGCCCTCGGCCAACCCGGCTCCGGAGATGGCCAGTTCACCGACCGCGCCCTCCGGCAGCGGCCGGTGGTGTGCGTCCAGGACATGGATCCGTTCGCCGGGCAGCTCGGTGCCGAGCGGAATCTCCGCAGCGTCGGCGAGACCGTCCCGGGTGATCTCGTGGACGGTGGAGCTGATGGCGGCTTCCGTGACGCCGTAGACGTTGAGCACGGTGCTGTCGCTGTCGGCCAGGAACGCGCGCATCACGTCCGCCGGGAGGCGCTCGCCGCCGAGCACCAGCAGCCGCGGCGCCCAGTGGCCGTCGCGGAGCACGGGGCGCATCTCCTCGCGGGTGGCGAGGAAGTAACTGGTCGGCAGATTGGCCACGGTGACGCGGGCGGCGACCAGCAGTGCGGCCAGCTCGGCGCCGGTCGGCACCTCGCGCTCGGGGGCGACCAGGCACGCCCCGGCGTACAGCGACGGCAGCACCTCTTCGAGGGCCACGTCGAACGACGGCTGGGCGAACAGCAGCACCCGGTCACCCGGGCCCAGGCCGAACCGGCCGGCCGCGCCGGTCAGATGGTTCTCCAGCGCCGCGCGGCCGACGGCGACGGGCTTGGGAATGCCGGTCGATCCGGAGGTGTGAATGAGGTAGGCGGCACCGGGCACGACCTCGGCCGCCCGCGCCGGCGGCAGGACCGGGGCGTCGACCGTGGCCGTCGGCAGCCCGTCGGGAACGGTGACGGCCGCGTCAGCTGAGGTCAGGACCAGCGCCGGGCCCAGCCGGCCCAACAGCAGCTCCAGCCGGGCCGGCGGGTCGGACGGCGAGAGCGGGCAGTACACCGCCCGGGTCCGCAGACAGGCCAGCAGCGCCACGACCGAGTCGGCGCCGCGGGGCAGCACGGCGGCCACCGGCTGCCCGGCGGTCACCCCCGCCGCCCGCATCCGCTGTGCCAGCGAGGTGACCTGAGCATCGAGGTCGCCGTAGGTGATCCGGCGGGCACCGGTGAGCAGCGCGGGCAGGGACGGGTCGTGGGCGGTGGCGGGGTCGAGCGGATCGTGTTCCGGCGCCGGCGGCGCGACGGCCGGGACGGCCTGCGGTGACGCCGGCGGCGCCAGATCCGCAAGGGCGGTGCCGGGCGAGTCGAGATACGCCCGCAGCAGGTCCAGGAACCGCCCGGCGAGCAGCTTCGCCACGTCCTCGCCGAACATGTCGGCGTCGTAGTCCCAGACCAGGGTCATCCCCGGCGCGCCGTGCCGGGGGCCGACCCCGCGCCGGTCGTCGGGCAGCAGCACCACGTCCAGGTCGAAGCGTGTGGTGCCGGTGTTGAAGCCCTCGAACAGGGTGATGTCCAGACCGGGGACGTCGATCTCGGGCAACTCGGCGTCGTGTGCGCTGAACATGACGCTGAACAGCGGGTTGTCGGCGCCGGAGGTGTGCAGGCCGAGCGCGCGGGTCAGCTCCTGGATCGGCACCTCCTGGTGCGGCAGCGCACGGATGAGGGTGTCGGTCACCTCGTCCATGGACTCCTCGGCCGGGGCGGCCGGGTCCAGCCGGAGCGCGAGCGGGATGGTGTTGACGAACATGCCCACCGTGCCCTCGAAACCGCGCGGGCGGTTGCCGACCGCGGTGCCGATCACCATCTGCGAGCGGCCGCTGTGCCGGCGCAGCAGCTCGGCGAAGAGCCCCAGGAGCGTGGCGAACGGCGTCAGACCGCGCTCCCGGGCATGGCCGCGCAGCGCTTCCGTCAGATCCGCACCGATCGACTGCCGCAGCTGACCGCCGTGGTGCCGGCGCCGGGAGCCGGGCCGGGTCAGACCGGGCAGCGGCATGTCGTAGGACATCTCGCGCAGTTCACCGGCCCAGAACTCCAGACCGTCACGGCGCTCCCCGGTCGCCTCGTCCCGGGAGCGGGCCCGGACATGGTCGGCGTACGAAGGCGCGGACGGCAGCTCCACCGGCTCGCCCAGGACGTGGCCCCGGTAGACGCTGAACACATCGCGCAGCAGGATCGCGAACGAGTGACCGTCGTGGATCAGATGGTGTTCGACATGGATGAGCCGGTGCCGGTGGTCCGCGAGCCGCACCAGCGTCCAGCGCAGCAGCGGTGCCTCGAAGGTGTCGAGCGGGGTCTCCGCCTCGGTGCGCAGCAGGTCCTGGAACGCGCTCTCCGGGTCCGCCTCCCCACTCAGATCCACCGTGTGCAGGCGCGGCACACAGCCCTCCGCGACCCGCTGCCCCGGCATCGCCCCGGCGACGGCGACGAGTTCCAGCCGCAGGCCGGGGTGCCGGTCGAGTGCGGCGGTGAGTCCGTGGCGCAGCGCGTCGGTGTCGAGGGTGCCCCACAGGTCGAGTGCGGCGGTGAAGTTGTAGGCGCGGCTGCCCGGTTGCACCTGTTCGTGCAGCCAGACGATCTCCTGCGAGGAGGAGAGCGGAAGCATGGGCGATCCCTGAGGTTGTCGGGGCGGGTTTTCTCCGGCCGGGGCGTGGTCGGGCCCGGCCTGGGGTGCGCAGACCGGACCGCGGATCGCGCGGCGGGTCTGGCGGTATCGGTAAGTGAGTGGTGAGCGCGGGGCGGGGCCCCGGGCAGGTCAGCCGGCCGTCGGAGCCGGGGTCCGCAGTGCGTCGGCCAGCGCGGTGAAGGCGCTCTCGGCGGTGTGGTCGGGGAGGATCGCGCGGTCCCACACCATGCGCAGATGCAGCTCGGGTCCCTGGGTGACGGAGACCGCGAAGGGGCCGCGCACGGCCCTGCCGTCGATATGGATCTCACGGGCCGTCACCCCGCCCAGGCGGAGCGGGGGGTGGCGCCGGGTGTCGTCGACGGTCAGCATGCCGTCCAGCCGGCCGGTCCAGCCGGAGCCGGCCGCGCGGGCGGCGTGCACCACGGCGTCGAAGGGGGTGGCGGCATGGTCCAGGTCGTCCCACCAGGCCTCGGCCGTCGCGGAGGCAGCGAGCGTGTCCCCGGTGGCGGTCGGGAAGACCACGGTGTTGAGGAAGCAGCCGAGCACCGGCGCGGCAGCGGCCGGCCGGCCGCCCCAGGGGTAGCCGAGCGGCACCACCTGGCCCGCCCCGAACAGCGCCGCTGCCGCCGCCCGGCAGGCGTTGAGCAGCTCGGGGAAGGGCACACCGGCAGGCGGCGCGGGCATCCGCAGCGCGGCCGAACCGCTCGGCGCGGTCCCGGCGCCAAGGAGTTCCGGCCGTGGCGCGGGGGCCTGTTCGCGCACCGCGCGGAGCCGCTCGCCCCAGTAGGCCATCGCCGCCGGTGCGCCCGCGCGCTCCTCCGCGTCGAGCTGGAGCAGAACGGCGTCCCGGTAGGCGGCCAGCTCGGCCGCGATCTCCGAGGGAGCGGGGCCCGCGGCGCCGGGACCTTCGTCGTAGGCGGCGCCGAGTTCTTCGACGAGCCGGGACAGCGACCGGCCGTCGCACGCGGTGTGGTCCAGGACGACGGCGAGCACCTCGTCCGCACCCTGAGGACCGTCCTGCACCAGGAACAGCCGCAGCGGCGAGCCCTGCGGGGCCCAGTCGCCCAGCGCGCGGCGCAGCACCGTGGCCGCATCCTCACCGGACGCGCACGTCATACGGGTCACCGGTACCTGCGGCTCTTCCGGGCGGAGCACGGGGGTGCCGCGCAGCACGGTGAGCCGGGCACGCAGCACGGGGTGCAGGGCGGCGAGACGGTTCGCGGTCGCCGCGAGGCGTACCGGATCCACCGTGCCGCGCGGGAAGGCGAAGAACATCGGCACGAGATCCGGACGCCCCGCGGGGTCCATGGCACGCACCAGTGCAAAGCGACGCTGGGCGCCCGTGACGGGCAGCAGGACCGGGGCCCCGTCGCCGGAGTCGAGTCGCCGGTAGCGGGCCAGGTACTGGCTCGTGATGCTGAGCACGTGATCCTCTCTGACGTGGCGGACATGTATCGCCGGAAGTGATGCGGACGGGAAGACCGTGCGGGGGCAGGCAGGAGGGGGGGCCGGACGCGGTGGCCGGCCGTCAGCCGATGGACGCGGGTTCGGCCGGGCCGGCGGAGCCCGACGGGGCGGCATCCGTGTCCTCGGCCGGCCCAGTGACCGGCAGTTCACGCATCCGCCGCAGCGGGGAGAGCAGCAGCGGCAGCGGTACGGCCAGGAATCCGGCCGCACACCACACCAGCGCCGCACGGGCCCCGAAGGCCTCGGCCAGGGCGCCGCCGGCCAGGGCACCGAGCGGCAGGGTGCCCCACATCAGGAACCGCAGCGTGGCATTCATCCGGCCGAGCAGCCGGGGCGGGCACAGGGCCTGACGGAAGCTCACCTGTGCGACGTTGTAGACCACGGCGCCGAAGAAGACCACGCCGGAGCCGAGAGCGAACAGTGCTGCCCCTGCGCCGCGTCCGGAGAGCGGCCACAGCAGCGCGAACGGGCCGGTGACCAGCGCGGACAGCCAGATGATCCTGGCCTGGCCGAACCGGGCGGCGAGCCGGCCCGCGCACAGCGCGCCGGCCAGTCCGCCCAGGGCCGCGGCGGCCAGCACGAGGCCGACCACTCCGGGCGCAAGTCCCAGCACCCGGACCAGAAAGACGGACTGAGTGGCCATCAGCACGGCGGAGAAGAGGTTTGCCAGCCCGGTGGTCACGGCGATCACGCGCAGCAGGCGATGCCCGAACACAAAGCGCAGCCCCTCACCGATGTCCTGGCGCAGCGAGGCATCCGGCCGGCGTTCGGGGCGGGCCTCGGGCTGCTTGATGCCCCACAGGAAGAGCGCGGAGAGGACATAGCCGGCGGCGTCCGCGACGATGGCCAGGGCGGCCCCCAGCAGCTGGACGAGACCGCCGCCGATCCCGGGACCTGCGACCTGCGCCGAGGAACGGATCGTCTCCAGCGCCCCGTTGCCCGAGACCAGCTGGTCCTTGGGCAGCAGCTGGGGCAGGAAGCTCTGGTGGGCGACGTCGAAGAAGACGGTCGCCACGCCGGTGACCAGGGCGACGACATACAACTGCGCCATCGTCAGCACACCGGCGACGGCGGCCGGCGGAATGCTCGCCATCGCCAGCGCCCGCACCACATCGGCGCGGATCATCAGCGGCAGCTTGCGCATCCGGTCGACCCAGGCCCCGGCCGGCAGGCCGACCAGCAAGAACGCGGCGGTCTCCGCGGCGGTGAGCAACCCCACCTGGAAAGCGGGGGCGTTGAGCTGGAGCACCGCGACGAGCGGCAGGGCGACCAGGGTGACCTGGGCGCCGAGTTGTCCGGCCGCGGCACCGGCGAGAAGAAGACGGAAGTCGCGCAGACGCAGCGGGCCGCCGGCTGCGGGTCGGGGTATGACGGGCATGTGGTCGACCATCGCCGAACGGTCGATCAGGGGTCAAAACCTGATGCACACTTTCGGCCGGATTTCTTCACCATTTACACACCGAAACAGAAAATTCTCCGTCAGATCCCGGCAACCACCGGATGACTGCCACACCCTGCCCCGCTATACGGGAAGGGGATTCCGCGGCGGTTGCACGGCCAGACCGGGCGATCATGCACAGAGCGTCACGTGCCGGAATCCGACCGAAAACAGTCGTTGATGTCCTCTTATTGACCGAAGCGTTCAGTTCCTCCGCTAGGACGCCGCTTCACGGAAGAGGACCCGGCCCCGCAGGTCATGGCGGCCGCGGGGCGGGTGGACCGAGCGGAGTTCCCCTCAGGCCGGCCGGAGTTCCGCGTCGACGGCGCCACGGATCAGCTCGTGCGCGCGCCGGAGCGAGGTGGTGCCGCTCAGCCAGCGTTCGCTCACGCCCTCGACCAGGGCGGTGAGCCGCTCGGCCGCCGCGGACGGGTCGGTCCCGGAGAGCGCCGGATCGGCCGCCTGGGCCCGGCGTATCAGATCGGCGAGGTCCTCGTTCCACTCGCGGGTCGCGGTGGCCAGCAGTTCCCGCAGGTCCGGGTCGAAGACGGCGGTGGCGCGCAACTCGCCCCACGCCGCGCTGTTCTCCCTGACGTGGGGGACGTCCTGCAGCTCGCGCACCAGGATCTCGGTGAGCTGCGTACGGGGGTCGTCGGAGACATCGAAGGCTGCGTCGGTGTAGCGGACCGCCCGCCGGTTGATGAACTCCAGTGTGCGGCGCAGCAGTCCGGTGCGGTCCTTGAAGTGGTAATAGATCAGCGCGGTCGAGACGCCGGCCTCCGCGGACACCTCCTCGACGCGCAGCCCGCGTACGCCGCGCCGGGCGATCAGCCGGGCGGCGGCTTCGAGGATCTGGGTGGGCCTGTCCGGCATCACATGCTCCTGGGTCCGAAGAATCATGGTGGCTCGGCTCCGATCATGCCCTAACATCGTCCTGACCGAAATTTCAGTCAGGGGGCTGATCGTGAACATATCCCGACGTCAGACACTGCAGGCGGCGGTTGTCGCCGCCGTAGGCGGCGCCTTGGGCGCCTGTGACACCCAGGACAGCGGCGGGCCCGCACCGCACGGCGAGCGCGCTGTCCCCGCGGGCGCGAACACGGCCGGCACATGGCGGCTGCCCGAGGAGTCCCATCCACACGAGTCGACCTACATGGCGTGGCCCACCCGCCGGATCTGGGGGCCGGACATCGCCGGCGTGCGCGACGACATCGCCCGCATCGCCCGGACGATCGCCGAGTTCGAGCCGGTGGTCCTCCTGGCCAACGAGCGGGAGGCACAGGCGGCAAGGCAGGCGTGCGGGTCCGGGGTGGAGGTCGTCCCGGTCCCGGTGGACGACCTGTGGATGCGGGACAGCGGGCCGGTCTTCGTCCTCGGGCCCGACGGCATCGCCGGCGTCGACCTCAACTTCAACGGCTGGGGCAACAAGCAGGACCACGGCCGCGACCGCCGGGTCGCCCGCGCAGTCCTGGACGAAGCGCGCATCCCCCGGATCAAGGCGCCGGTCACCGCCGAGGGCGGAGCGGTGGAGGGCGACGGCCGGGGGACCCTGCTGGCGGCCGAGAGCTCGCTGGTCAACGACAACCGCAACCCCGGCAGGTCCCGCAAGGACATCGAGCGCGCGCTCAAGGACCTGTTCGGCGCCACCACGGTGATCTGGGTGAAGGGCGTCAAGGGCAAGGACATCACGGACTATCACATCGACGCGCTGGCACGGTTCTCCGAACCCGGCGTCGTGGTCCTGAGCACCCCGCCGAAGAACTCCCGCCCGAATGAGTTCACCGGCGCCTACGAGCAGGCCCGCACGGTCCTGGACCGGGCCGTCGACGCCCGGGGCAAGCGGCTCGATGTCGTCGAACTGCCCGAGCCGGCCGACATCGGGCGCCGGGGGAAGGGGTTCCTGGCCTGTTATGTGAACTACTACGTGGCCAACGGGGCGGTCATCATGCCCCGTTTCGGCGACCGGAAGGCCGACAGCAAGGCCGCAGCCGTCCTGCGGGACCTGTACCCGGGGCGGAAGGTGGTGCCACTGCCCGTCGACAACCTCGGCGAGGGCGGCGGCGGCATCCACTGCTCCACCCAGCAACTCCCCGAGGCCGGCTGAACGGCACTGCCGGGGACGGCGGTTCGCCGGCCGTTCCGGTGGCGCCGGGCGCGGCAGCGACGAGCCGCTGCGCGCCCGGCGGCGGCCTCAGGTACGGCGCCCGCCACCGGCCAGCTGATTGAGCGGACCGTCCGCCGGCGTCCCGCGCTGGTCCGTCACGACCGGCAGCCGCGCCATCGTCTCCGCCGGGAGGAGCCCGGTCTGGCCCAGCACCGCGGCCTGGTCCCAGTAGAGGTGCTCGGCGGAGACCAGCGCACCGTCGAACGACACCACCGCGATGAGCGGGATCTCGACGCGCCGTCCGGTCGGCGGCACACCGGGGAGGATCCACGGCACCTCCACGTCATGGGTGAACGAGACCAGCATTTCGTCGACGAGCCGGGTCCCGCCCGTGGTGCGGGTCAGGGGCTCGATGGCGAAATCCGGTGCGTTGTGGCCCACGAACCAGCGGCGGTAGAAGTGCCGCACGGACGCCCTGCCACGGGCACCCATGGCGGTGGGCACATGCACGACCTCGGGGGCGTCCGACATGGTGGCCATCGTCATGTCGAGATCGAGGGTGCTGAACTCGCTGCTGGTGTGCAGCTCCCAGACACGCTCCCGATCCCGGTCAACTGCGCTGGTCACGGGCGGTCTCCTCGGTCTTCCATCCCCAAGCGGTGAGCATCCCGGGGGAGAGGGCGGCGCACCGGGGCGACGACAGATCGTGCAGGGCCCGCTCGATCTGGGCCTCGTCCACCCGCCCGGTCGCCAGCATGCCGCCCCGTGCCCGGCTCCACGTATCGGCCCAGAAGCGGCTGACCGCGCTGTCCGGCACCAACGGGGGAACGTGGATCTCGGCGGCCACGTGGCACAGGCCTTCCTCGTGGAGGAGCTGAGGGTAATCCGGCACCCAGGAGATGTCCGTGCCGATGGTCTCCCGGAGCGCCTGCCACATCGCCCGCATGACCATGGTGTACGGGGTATGTGGCGCGGTGGCGCTCGTCAGGTCGACGGCGTCGCTGAGCACCAGCACACCATCGGGCGCGACCAGCGAACTCAGCTTGGCGATCATGCGGCGCCACGAGCACAGATGCATCAGCACGAACCGCGCATGGACCAGCTGGAACCGGCCGGGATGGAAGTCCGGCGCGGTGATGTCGGCGCTCAGCGCCGTCAGGCCCGGTGTGCCGTCGCCGGTGAGGAACCGGGTGTCACGGTCCACGGCGAGCACCGTCCTGACACCGGCCGACTCCAGCAGCCATCGCGCGAGGGTGCCGGTTCCCGCGCCCACGTCCAGGCAGTTCCAGCCGGGACCGGCTCCCAACGCCGTCAACCGGGCGGCGCTCACCTCGTCGTAGGCGAGCGCTCCCAGGTCGATACGACCGGCCTCGCCGGCCTCTTCCGGGCGGAACATGCCTTCGCCGTAGCGCCCGGCATCCGTACCCCGCACGTCACCAGTATGACGGTGACCCTCAGGGGTTTCCTGCTGTGGTGACCAGCTCCGGAACCGGCTCCGCCGCCGGCCGCTTCCGGGGCCGTCCCGGGGCACGCCGCAGGATCACCTGCAGGACGAGCATCACCACGCCGGTGGCCACCGCGCTGTGCCACAGCAGCGCGTCCAGCCGGCCCGCCGAGAGATAGGCGCCCGCGGCCACCGCCGCCAGTGCGCACACGGCCCGGTCCACGATGCTCTCGACCGACAGCAGCGTGGCACGCGGCGCACCCGCCGGGATGGCATCGTTCACCAGCTTGCGCTGCAGCGGATAGGCGAAGCCGGTGACCGCGGCGAACACGCACAGCAGGGCGACCACGGTCCAGGGCCCGCCGAGGGTGCTGCCCGCCAGCGCGGCAGCCATCGCGAGGCTGAGCAGCGAGACCCAGGCCACCGGTGACAGCCGCGAGCCGAGCCACTGCGGACGGGCCGAGGCCACCGCCTCCGCGACGGTCATGGCAGCCAGCACACCGCCGTGTGAGCCCTCCGGGATGCCGTGATCCAGCAGCACCGGCTGGAAGAGGTTGACCTGGCAGATCCGCGAGAGCGTGAAGACGGCCACGCCCTGCACCATGAGCAGGGCGAGCCAGGGCGTGGCGCACACACAGCGCAGCGCCCTGGTGGCATCGCGCAGAAACGCGAGCCCGCCGCGCGAGGTCTCCTCGGTCCGGTCCCGGCCGGCGGGCGCGGCGTTCCGCGGCAGCACCACGGCGCAGACGAGCGAGCCCGCCGCGCTCGCGGCGCTCAGCACGTACGGCGTGGCGTGCGCGAGGGCCATCAACGGACCGACCAGCGGCCAGCACAGCACCTTTGCGGCCAGCCCCAGCGCCCGCGCCTGCCCCTCGGCCTTCAGATAGTGCTCTCCGGCCCCCTCGGCCGCCAGACCGTCGTAGAGATAGGCGCTGGCTGCGCCGGAGGTCAGCGAGCGGCCGGCGGCGATGGCCAGGAAGTGCACCAGGAAGCCGGTGTAGCTGGGGGAGAGGACCGGGGCCAGGTTCGCCGCGGTCATCACGACGGCACCGGCCCGCAGACAGTTGCGGGCACCGATCCGGTCGGCCACGATCCCGGTCGGGATCTCGAACAGGCAGAACGCGACGTAGTAGATGCTCTGGATGCCGAAGATCTGCCCGTCGGAGAGCCCCGCCTCCCGCTGGTAGGCGTAGAAGACCGGCATCCACCACAACAGGTTGAACAGCAGCTGGAAGCCGTTGTTGAGCCGGATGATCCGGCGGGCCCGCGGCGTCAGGGGCACACCCGCGGCCCGGGGACCGCGGGCTGATCGCAAGGCCGTGAACGGGCGGATCACAGCGCGTAGGGGCGGATCTGGACCAGGCGGAAGTCCCCCTGATCTGTCATCAGCCACTCGATGTCCAGCGGATGATCCACATCGGTGTCGCTGAAGTGGGACTGGAGCAGCCGCCCGGTCAGGGCGAGCCGGGCCAGCTTGTCGCGGGTGCCGACGGGCAGGTCCTTGTCGGACGAGCCGAGCGCGACGGTCCGGCCGCCGCCCTCGACCGTGTTGTACAGGTACTGCAGCGGCAGCGTCGTCCCGTCGACGACCGTCTCGGGCGAGCCGGGGGAGCAGTTGACGTAGACATTGCGGAAGTCCGCGCGCCGGGTCGGGTCGCAGGTCACCAGGACGCCGCCGAGGTCCGCGGGCACATACCGCTGGATGATCACACCCATGTATGTGTCGTCCAGGGAGATGCCCGCCTGATGGCGCAGCCGGACGCTGCGCGGCGACAACAGGGAGGCCCACACCTGGCGTACCGCATCGAGGAGTTCGTCCGCGCCGTGGACGGTACTGATGGAGTCGTAGACCCCGGCCGCGGAGAACCCGGGGAGGTCCTCGGCGTTGGAGGAGGAGCGGACCACGAGACGGTTGCCGGCGTCGGGTCCGTCGGGCAGTGCCTGGGTGATCTGCCGGGTGACCTCATCGGGCATGGGGGTGTTCCGGATGAGCTGCTGCAGATGCAGACAGAGCGCGTCCAGCACATCGACGGCGTCGAGTTCGAGGGCCATCTTGAGCTTGCCGAGGCCCTGTTGCACGGCCGGCGAGGACGTCAGGAAGCGGTGCTGCAGGGCGAAGGGGAGGGCGATTCCGTCCGGCGCGGCGATGGTATCGGCCACGAAGTCGGCGGCCCGTTCCCGCAGTTCGGCAGCCGATGCGTCCGGGGTGCCCAGGCGGGCCGCGAGGTGGCCGTAGAGGTCGGTGCGGGGCGGCCTGGGCTGCCCGTAGAAGGCGGTGAGATCGGCCGAGCGGCTGTCGAGGACGTGATGGAGCTCCCCGAGGTTGGCCGCCTTGGTGCCGTACCGGTCCTGGTCGGCGCGGCGCAGCCGGTGCAGGAACAGCGCGGGCACGTCCTCCAGCAGTGGCGGTTCCATCCGGATCCGCTGCTGGTGCCAGGCCGGGGCGTCCAGCGCCGGGACATGGGCCAGCGCGGCGAGGGTGATCTCGTCGTCCTGCACCCGGTAGCGGACCCATGCGCCGTCCAGGCCGTCCGCCTCGACGAGGCGCTCCAGGTCGCGCACGATCGCGTTGGGGATGCCCCAGCCGGAGGCGAGGACATTGGTGTGCGAGAGCGGTGTACCGGGCGCGGTGTTGAGGAAGCCGGCCACCCGCGGCACATCGTCCGGCAGCGCCGGCATGGCCACGATGTCGGACCAGCCGAGCCCGCCGGCCGCGGCCGCGTACTCCTCGGGGGTCCGGAAGTAGCGGAGCCGGCCGATGGCCTCGCCGGGGTTGAGCGGGGTACGGGTGCGGTTGCCGAAGAGTTCATGGCCGAGGATCCGCGGCACCCGTACATCGCTGATCGCGGCGAGTTCGTGCTCCTGCCCGTGGTTCGCCGGTTTCAGCAGGAGCGGCAGCCGGCCGTCGACCCGGTGGCGGACGAAGGTGTAGAACTCCTCCAGCAGCCGGCCGTTCATGGTGTCGGCCTCGGTCGTCTCCAGGACGAGGAAGGGCCGTTCGCGGCCCTCCGGGTCCTCGTCGGTGTGCAGCGAGAGCACACCCAGCAGGAAGCGGCGCTCGGGGTCCATGTAGACCGAGGCGTTGAAGGCGTCCAGGCAGTCGTCCAGCGCGGCCAGCTCCATGCCGAGGACGCGGGTGGCGATGTAGTTGACGTGGAACGGGTGGGCGGCGGTGTCGAGCAGATGCCAGGTGTCCTCGATGCGGTCCACCACGACCTTGAGGTACGGGTGGCCGGCCAGGACACCGGAGAGGGTACGGAAGAGCGGCAGCGAGAGGTTCTCGCCGATGACGGTGCGATCGGTGACCGGGCCCGGCGCGCCGGAGGGCAGGACGGTGGTGGTCATGACTGCGCCTCCGTGGTGCCGTGGGGGAGGATCTGCGGGAGGGCGTCCACCAGCGTCCGGAAGTCGCGGATCACGGTCTCCGGGTCGGCGGCGGACAGCAGACACAGCGCCGCCATGGTGTTGGCGCCCGCGGCCGGGTCGTACACCGGCACCAACGTCCCGTCCGGGAGGGAGTTCTCGTCGACCACGGACAGCCGGCTGCCCGCGCTGACGGGCACGGTCTCGCGCACCGTCGGGAAGTCCCAGATGCGCCGGTCCGGCCAGGCGTCACCGGCGCCGTCGACGGCCAGGACGACCAGGGACCCGGCCGCGCCGTCCGCCTCCTGCGGGGTGCGGGCCTCGGCGGGCCAGGAGACCGGACGCCCCAGAAGGTGGTCGGTGAGCATACCGATCAGGTCCAGGCCGAAGACCTCCTCGATCTGCGGGACGGTCATCGCCCCGCCGAACCGGGCGGCGGTCTCGATCACCCACATCCGCCCGTCGGCACCGAGCTTGATCTCGGTGTGCGTACCGCAGTTGCGCAGCCCCAGCGCATCGACGGCATCGCGCGCCAGGGCCACGATGCGCCGCTGGGCATCGTGCGGCAGCGCGGCGGGGGTGATGCCGGCGCGCTCGGTGAACGGCTCCACCGTCGGCATCCGCCCGCTGAGACACACCGGGCGGAAGTCGCCGTCCACCACGACGCCTTCGACGCTGACGTAGTCGCCCCAGCCCTCCTGGCCGAACCACTCCGACGCGGTGCCCTGCACGATCTCCTCGACGAGGAAGTCCGCCCCGGCACCGGCCACATGGAGCTCGGCGTAGCCCAGTTGCGCGGATTCGGCCATCACCTCCCGCGCCCGCTCCCAGGCCGCCTGCACCTCGCCGGCACAGCGGATGATCCGGTGGGCGGTGGAGCCGGCGCTCCAGGCAGCCTTCAGCAGCAGGGGGAAGCGGAGCGTGGCGGCCGCGTCGTGCAGATCCCGCTCGGTGGCGACGGGACGGAACCGGGGCTGGGATATGCCCTGGTCCTGCCAGGTGCGCCGCATCATCCGCTTGTCGCGGGCGAGGGCACAGGAGCCGCCCGCCCCGGCGAGGCCGAGCTTCTCGCAGGCCTCCGCGACCGCGACGACCGCGTACTCGGAGAAGGTGACGACCGCGTCCGCGCCCACCGCCTGGGCCCGGGAGACGATCAGGGACACCAGGTCGCGCCGTTCAGGCTCGGAAGGGCTCAGCACCGAGGCACACAGCCGGTCCACGGATGCGGCCACGGTGGGCGGGAGCGCGCTGAGCGCCAGCAGGTGCACTGCCGACCGTGCGGCGACCCGTGACAGGGCGTACCCCAAGGGCGGTCCGCCCTTGGCATACACGAACAGCACCTTGCTCACTGGAATCCGACTCCTCTTCATACGGGTATGGACCTTCGCAACGGCCGAGGACGCCCGGATCTCACCTCCGGACGCCATGCCTCAAGCGAAGCAGCCGTGCGGCACACGGTTCCCCGCATCGGGCCGCAACCGCTCAGGCAAATGCCAGAGTTGTGGATACCGTCGAACAGCGGTGAAGGTTCCGTGATGCCGTATGGCGGCCGCAGCAATGCCGAGGTGCGCGGACGCCACCAGATCGGCCGAGAACCGGGCATGCCGCGCAACGCAGGGGGATACGCATGGCGATGGCGCGCCGTCCGAACCCGTTGAACTCTTCACCGCAAAGGGGCCCGTCGTGGACGAGACCAGTCTGAAGTCGCTGCTTGAACGCCTTCCGGTGTCCTGGTGGGAGGCCGACCGTGAGCTGCGCGTGATCGACAGCGGCGGTGGTGCCTTCGATGACACGCTGACGGCCCAGCGGTTCCTCGACACCGTGCGCAGAGAGCTCCCCGAACCCGCCGCAGCACCCGAAACCAGCCATTGGCAAGCGCAGTTCGACGGTCGTGTCTTCGATGTGAACTGGCCCCTCGGCGTGCCCCGGCAGGGCCGCTCCCGTGGCCTGGCGGTGGAGGTCGCCGCGCGTGCCCCCGGCGTCCGCCGCTACGACGCCTTCGCGGACCTCGCCCCCGCCGCGGCCTTCATCCGGGACGCGGACGGGCGCTACCTCTGGGCGAACCACGCCTACGCCCATCTGTACGGGACCACACCGGAACACGTCATCGGCGCATACGTCGCGGACGTCGACGGCCCCGCCGACTGCCCGCAAGTCCTCGACCTGGACCGGGAGGTACTCGCCCGCGGCAAACCCGTGCGGCACACCCTCACCTACCACCGTGTCGACGGCACCAGCGGGCAGGCGGCCGGCCATCGTTTCCCCGTCCGGGAAGGGGGCCAGGCCTGCGTCGCGGGCATCTACGTCGACATCAGCGACTACACCCGCGCCCTGCGCCAGCGCCGGGAGGCCGAGGAGAGCCTGCATGCGCTGCGCGATCACAGCGGACTGGCGTGCGCCCTGATCTCCGCGGGCGGACGGATCCAGCAGGCGAGCGCGGCGGCCGCCGAACTGCTGCAGACCCGGCTGTCTGACCTCGTCGGCCGCCGTGCGCACACCGTGCTGGCACCCGCTCCGGAGTTAGGGGCACTGCGTCGCAGCTGGCACGATCTGATAGCGCGCCGCAGCCGGCGGATCCAGACCTCCGCCGTGCTCCAGGACGCCCGTGGCCGACAGTGCCGCGCCCGGCTGCATCTCACCACGGTCGGCCGGAGTGCGGACCGGGCCACGAGCGTGTGGGCGGTCGTCACCCACCAGGGACTCGCCCATGAGGCACATCCCCCGCTGACAGCCAGTCAGGTCCGCATCCTGTCCCTGCTGGCTGCCGGCCGCAGCAACGCGGAGATCGCCACCTCCCTGCACCTCTCCCGGCAGACCGTCGACTACCACCTCAGCCGCCTGCGCGACCTCCTCGAAGCCCCGACCAGACCCGCCCTCGTCGCCCGCGCCTATGTCCTGGGCATCCTCGCCCCCCAGACGTGGCCGCCCCGCTCGGCCACGGCCTGCCATCCGCACAGCGCCACCTGAGCGGTGCGGCGCCGGGCCGCGGCTTCGCCCGCGGACGGCCCGACGCACCGGGGAGGCGGACCGCCGGACGAGGTGCGAGAGCACCCGCTGCCATGCGGTGGCCGAAAGCCCAGTGTTGGGCCACCCGGCTGATTGTGGCCGACGGGCGTTTTACTCACGCGGGTTGAACGACGACGCAGGCCGACAACGGCAGCACGATATGTCTGGCAGCAGAAGGATGAAGAAGCAAGGAGCGTCGTGAGAAGAATCATGCGGGCGGGAAGTGTCGTCGGGGCGTGTGGGCTGGTGCTGCTCGGCAGTGGAATCGCCCAAGCGGTGACCATTCCGGACTCCCTGCTCTCGGCGGTGACGGACGCCGATATCGGCAGCGTGACCGGCACGGTCCAAGGAGTGGTCTGCAACAACCGCCTCGGCCATATCCACTACAAGTCGCCGGTGTTCCGGTCGGGCCACGCCTGCATCAATGGGCCGGTGCACAGCGGTAACAGCCTGCACAGCGGTAACTTCGTCAACCACGGAAACCCGAACAACAGCGGCAATCTCGCCAACACCAATGGGTCCACCAACAGCGCCGACTCCGTCTCGGGCGCTTCGACGGCCAGCAGCAACAACATTCAGGGCATCCTCGGAGGCCTTCTCCACTGATCCGGATACCGCCCTGACGGCAACGCCCCGAGCCGTCACACGATCGCCCGGCGAATCCGCCGGGCGATCGTCGTTTGTGGCCCCTCAACCCGAAACGGCCCCCGGAAGCCGGGGGCCGTTCTTTCGGATCAGCGTGTGGTCACGAAGCCTTCTGCGTGTTGCCGCCGCCGAGGGCCTGCGCGTTATTGCTGCTCTTCGTCGTCGGGCCGGTTGTCTCGTCCTTCGAGTTGGTGTTTCCGATGGTGTTGGTCGGGCTGCCGCTGTTGTTGATGCTGCCGCCGGAGATGCGAACGTCCCCTCCCCTGGGGTTTCCGCTTCGCAGCGGCCCGTTGACGCAGAATCTGGCTCTCGGTCCGCAGCGGAACGAGGCGTTGACCCTGGAGACGGTATCGCTGTTCGTGATCCTGTCCCCGCCGGATGAACCCGCCCAGGCCTGGGCGGGCGCGACCGCTCCGGCGGCCAGGAGCAGACCGCAAGCCCCTGTCATCACGAAGTTGATGCGTGCCATGTTCTTCACACTGTGCTCCTGCACCTCATGGTTGGTCCCCGGGATGTTGCTATCCCGGATGCCCGCATCCACCAAGCAGGAGCAACGGCCCGTCCTGCGTATTCACCCTGTCCGATCATGGGATTCACCGGTACGGCCGTCGGCCGCACCCACCTGTGCGCGCCCGGACAGCGCCTCGGCGAGGGCGAGAATCCTGCGGGCGTCCTCGACATGCAGGTTCTCGATCAGCCGGCCGTCGACGGTGACGACCCCGCGTCCCTCACGGGTGGCCTCGTCGAACGCGTCGATGATCTTCCGCGAGCGGGCGATCTGTTCAGCCGACGGGGCGAACACCCGGTTGCACGGTTCGACCTGCGACGGATGGATGAGCGTCTTCCCGTCGAAACCGAACTGCCGCCCCTGCACGCACTCGGCCTCGAAACCCTCGGGGTTCTTCACGTCGTTGTAGACGCCGTCGAGGATCACCTTGCCGGTGTCGCGGGCCGCCAGCAGCGCCAGGGACAGCCCGGTCAGCAGCGGGGCCCGGCCGGGGACGTGCTCGGCGTGCAGCTCCTTCGCCAGGTCGTTGGTGCCCATCACCAGCACCGTGAGCCGCTCGCCGGCCGCGGCCACCGCACGGGCGTCCAGCATCGCGCGCGGCGTCTCGACCATGGCCCACAGGGCCGTGTGGTCCGGAGCACCGGCGGCCTCCAACGCACGCTCGACGTCCCGTACGGTCTCGGCGGAGTCCACCTTGGGCACCACCACCGCGTCCGGACCGGCCTCGGCGGCGGCCCGGAGGTCGTCGGCATGCCAGGCGGTGCCCGGCCCGTTGACCCGGATCGCCACCTCGCGGTAGCCGTACTCGCCCGAGGCCGCGGCGGCCGCGACCCGCATCCGGGCGTCGGCCTTGGCGTCGGGGGCGACGGCGTCCTCCAGATCGAGGATCAGCGCGTCGGCGGGGAGGGACTTGGCCTTCTCCAGAGCGCGTTCATTGGCACCGGGCATGTAGAGCACGGAGCGGCGCGGTCGCAGGATCGCGTCGGACACGGGACTTACTCCTTTTCGGCCGCGGCGTAGGCGTCGCGCAGCTCGGGGTCGCGGGCGGCGAGGGCGTCGGCGAGTTCGGCGACCACCTGGCACTGCTTGTACGTGGCGTCGTCCTGCATCTTGCCGTCGATCATCACCGCGCCGGTGCCGTCCCCCATCGCCTCGATGACCCGACGGGCCCAGGCGACATCGGCGGGTGCGGGCGAGAAGACCTTCTTGGCGATGGCGATCTGCACCGGGTGCAGGCTCCATGCGCCGACGCAGCCGAGCAGGAAGGCGTTGCGGAACTGGTCCTCGCAGGCGGTGGTGTCCTTGATGTCACCGAACGGTCCGTAGTACGGCAGGATGCCGTGCGCCGCACAGGCGTCGACCATGCGCGCGAGGGTGTAGTGCCACAGGTCCTGCTGGAAGGTGGCCCGCGGAGCGGCGCCGTCCTCGCCGTGCGGGTCCTCCCGGACCAGATATCCGGGGTGCCCCCCGCCCACCCGGGTCGTCTTCATCCGGCGGCTGGCGGCGAGGTCGGCAGGACCGAGCGAGATGCCCTGCATCCGGGGGCTGGCGCCGGCGATCTCCTCGACATTGGCGACGCCGGTGGCGGTCTCCAGGATGGCGTGGACCAGGATCGGCCGCCGGACCTGCGCCTTCGCCTCCAGCTGGGCCAGCAGCCGGTCGACGTAGTGGATGTCCTCGGCGCCCTCGACCTTGGGCACCATGATCACGTCGAGCTTGTCACCGATCTCGCCGACCAGGGTCACCAGGTCGTCCAACGCCCACGGCGAGTCGAGGCTGTTGACCCGGGTCCACAACTGGGTGTCACCGAAGTCCGTGGCCTTGGCGATCTTCACCAGACCTGACCTGGCCGCTTCCTTGCGGTCGGCGGCGACCGCGTCCTCCAGGTTGCCGAGCAGCACGTCCACGGTGGGGGCGATGGACGGCACCTTCGCGGCCATCTTCTCGTTGCCCGGGTCGAAGAAGTGGATCATCCGGGACGGCCGGAACGGTACCTCGCGTACCGGTGTCGGCGCCCCGACGGCCAGCGGGCGGAAGAAGTCCTTCGGAGAGCGCATGCAGTCTCCCTGGTCGGCTCGGAGGGCGGTCCGCCGCCGGGTGCCCGGCGGCGCCATTGCGGCCCTCACTCTAGGCCCGCACGACAAGAACGCTACTGACCAGTACGTGTGCCGTTGATCACCGTCGGCAGGGACGTGCCGCGGCGGATACCGCCGGCCGCGATGGCTCGCTGCCACCGCCGGCGGCCCGCTCAGGACCCCAGGCAGTCGACGAAGGACACCCGGTCGCCCGCGCCCTTGATGAAGTCCTGCTGGGAGTGATTGCGGAAGTGGCACATGTCGTAGCGGGCCCGGGGGCCGGCTCCACCGTCCGGCTCGTAAGCGTGCTGCCCGGACAGCTGGCACGAGTCGTAGCGCACCAGCGGGCCCCGGGCGCCGATGCGGTAGCGGTGGGGGCTGCTGTCCGCCGCAAAGGACTTGAAGGCGTTCGCGGTGTCGTCGCAGTCGTTGAAGTGCACCGTTCCGCTGTCCCAGGCGCAGTCGATCACGACGGTGTCCGGGTCGCGCACCTCGAAGCGGATGTCCTCGGCGTGGAAGCGCTGTACGGAGTCGTGGTGCGGACCGCGCGGAAAACGGAAGAAGGTGCTGGTGTGCCCGTAGTCGCCGGAGTCCTCGGGGCGGCGGCCGGTGACGATGTAGGAGCCGCCGCGGCAGGTGATGGAACCGCCGTAGGGGAACTCCAGGAAGTTGCCCCAGGCGTACTCGACCTTCATGTCGTTGAACCAGTAGTTGAGGAACTGGTCCTGCTGCGGGCGGCTCAGTGACTTCTGGGACAGCCCGGAGTACAGGAACGCCTTGCGGTAGGCGCCGCCCACCCGGCAGGCGTCCCAGCGCATCTCCGAGTTGGTGTTGCTGCCGTCGAGGGCCAGCCCGTAGGTCCACTCGCCCGTCCACTCGCATTCGGTGAAGCGGTAGTCCTGTGCCTGCCCGGTCGAGTAGGAGTAGAAGAACGACGCGCCGGGGGTGGCGGCGGCGAAGCCGATCTGCTCGAACATCACATTCGCCCAGCTGTCCTCGTTGCGGCACAGATAGGCGTTGTCGGCCCGGTGCGGGGCGAAGAGCAGCTGGGTCATGCGTTTCCCGGCCCCGCGGAACCGTAAGCCATTGGCCTTGAGCTTTCCGCCCTGGGCGTTGAGCAGGGCGTGAGGGGCGCGGATGAGGTACGTGCCGGCCGGTACATCGATCACGGTCCGGCCTATGTGGTCCCACACCCGGCCTGCCGCGTACGCGTAAGCGCGGGCGAACGCCCGGCTGTCGTCGGTGCGCCCGTCGCCCTTGGCGCCGAAGTCCGCCACCACGTCGATGACGTCCTTGCCCTTGGGCTTGTGACCGGTGACCACGGGCGCCTTGGCGTCGTCGGACGACTGCCGGGTGGCAGGGGGCGGCTGGGAGTCGCACCCGGTGAGGGGGGCAGCCAGCGCGGCGGCCGTGCCCGCCAGCACGGACCGGCGGGTGGCACCACCGGTTGACGGGGAGGTTCTGCCTGCCATGATGTTGCTCCTTCGGGGGCCATTCATCAGGTGGGGGACATGAGCCAGTTCGGATATGCGATCAGACAGCTGTCGGCGGCCCAGAAATCCGCGAAGGGAGTGTCCCTGTATTCGCGCTATGTGAACCGGCCGGCCGGACGGGTGTTAGCTGCCGCGGGCTACAGTCTGAAACTGACACCCAATCAAGTCACCATGATCAGCGCCGTGTTCACCTTTACCGGCGTGGTGATGATTGCGGCGCTGCGTCCCTCGCCCGCAGTGGCGGTCGGAATATTCGTGGCCCTGGTCGTCGGCTTCGCCCTCGACTCCGCCGACGGGCAGCTCGCCCGGCTGACCCGGACCGGCAGCGCCGCGGGGGAGTGGCTGGACCATGTGGTCGACTGCGCGAAGATGCTGGCCCTCCACATGGCCGTGCTGGTCTCGTTCTACCGCCACTTCGGTTTCTCCGACCCTCGCTGTCTGCTCGTTCCCGTCATGTTCCAGTTCGCCGCGGTGATGGTGTTCTTCGGCGGCATCCTCACCGAGCAACTCAAGCGCGCCGACCGGCTGAAGAGCGGTGCGGGCGGGCCGGCGCCCGCGGCACCGGCCTCCACGCTGCGTTCCGTCGCGCTGCTTCCGGTCGACTACGGGGTGTTCTGCGCAATATTCCTGGTGTTCGGCAGCCGGGATCTGTTCATGGCGCTGTACTGCTGTCTGCTCGTCGCCCATGTGCTCTTCATGGGGGCGTTCCTGGTCAAGTGGTACCGCGAATTGTCCGCCCCCGGCCGCTGATGGGCCGGGGACGGAGAGGCATCCGGTCAAGCTGCGCGGGCACGGCGCGGGGTCAACCCGTCCGGTTCACGCCGAATTCGCGAGCCCGTCGAGCACCTTGCGCAACAAGGAGCTCGAGGTGTGCACGGTGTAGGGGAAATAGATCACATCGACCCCGACCGTCGCGAAATCCTTTTCGAGCTTGTCGCCCTTGCTCGTCCCCCGCCAGTCGTCGCCCTTGAAGATGACGTCGAACCGCACCTGCTGCCATGTCTCCAATTTGTCGGGCACCGTCTCGACGAACGCCGCGTCCACAAAACGGATGCTGCGCACGATTTCCAGCCGCTCGGTGAGCGGAATCACCGGCGCCTTCCCCTTGGCCTGAGTCGCCATTTCGTCCGACACCACACCGGCCACCAGATAGTCGCACTGGCTTTTGGCGTGCCGGAGAATGTTCAGGTGCCCGACGTGGAAAAGGTCGTAGACCCCGGGTGCATAACCTACTCGGTGCGTCATTTACCCCCCACTCGCCCTGCGGTCAGTTCCTGGCGGTCACATAGACCGGGCCATTGCGTCCCGAGACATTGGTGCCGTCCGTGACCTCGATCGAGTACCGGTGCTGGGACCCGGGATCCACGGTGTCCGTGAAGCTCATATCGGGCCGGTTCCAGTAGCGCGAGTCCTGGTTGAGCGAGGTCAGATACGCGCCATCGCGGTAGATCTTGTAGGTCAGGACGCCGTTGTCCCGGTCCCAGGAGGCCTTCCACTTCAGCGTGATCTTGCCCCGGGAGCCGCTCGCACCGCTGAGCAGCGGCACCTGCGGCGCCCCGGTGTCCGGCGCCGCCGCGAAGCGGGTCAGGCCCTGCTGCGGTGCGTCATTGACGGTGGTGAACTCGCCCCCCGCCCACAGGACGCCGTCCGCCATGGTCAGCGCCCGCGGCCCGATCTGCTCGCCGATCCCGTCGTTGGTGTCCGGGAACCACGGCAGGATCGTCTTGTCGGAGATCGACTGCGCCAGGAAGTGCTGGCGGTTGTTGATGTCCGTGAACCCGCCCGGGGTGCCGGAGCAGTCGTGCGCATGCGAACCGCTGTAGAGCACGCCCTTGTACGGCAGCACCGCCTGGGTGGCACCCAGACAGGTGTCCTTCCAGAGCTGCGAGCCGTCGGACAGCCGGCCGGCCGCCCGGCCGTCGAAGACTCCGCCGCCGGTGCCCTCGGCGCCCAGGTAGAAGTTGGTGCCGTCATTGACGAGGGTCTTGACGGCCGATCTGTTGGGGATCCAGCCGCTGAAGGAGTTGACGACCTTGCCGGTGGTCGCGTCCAGCCCGGCCAGCGCATGCACGCCCAGCAGGCTCCCGTTCACCGAGGTGAACCGGCCGCCGATGATGACCTTGTTGAGCTTGGGGGCGACCGTGATGGCGTTGACCCCCGGTGTGGGGTCGTTGGAGACCGAGGAACCACGGATCGTCGCCTTGAACGGCAGCAGCGCGCCTGTGGGCCGCAGCGCGGCGATCCGCTCACGCGTCTGTCCTTGGACCGTGCCGAACCCTCCGCCGATGTAGACCGTATCGGCGGTGACGTCGATGGCCCGTACGGTCGAGCTGACCGTCGGCTGCCAGTCCGCACCGATCGTGCAGTCGGCGGTGTTGAGGGCGGCCGTGTTGGACCGCCCCACCGGACCGGCCTTCCCGAACGAGCCCCCGATGTAGATCATCGAGCCGTCGGGCGAGGCCTTCATGGCCCGGATCGTGCCCGTGCCGCCGGTGAACGCCGGGGCACACGGCAGCGGTTCACCGGTCTTGGCGTCGAAGGCCGCGAAGTTCGTGCGGGCGATCTCGCCGGTACCCGGGGCCGCGCCCGGGGGCCTGATGTGGCTGAATGTGCCTCCTACGTACACGATGCCCTTGGCGTAGGCCATGGCCCACACGATGCCGTCGGTCTGCCAGGTGCTCAGCGGATCGGCGGTCAGCGTGGTTTCACCGGTGGCCTGGGCGGGACCGGCGGAAAGTGCCGTCGACGCGGTACCCAGTACCGCGGCCGCGAGCAAGACATGGATGGTTCTGTTTCTTTGGCGCACAGGTCCCCCCTGGAAGCATGGCGCGATGGGAATTGTCAGGACAGGAAGCGGGAACGAGGCGATTTCTGTGCGGAAATGAGCCCGGTGTTCATCGCGAGTTTTCCGAACCACGCTTGCGTAGTGCCCCGAAGAACTCCCCTACCCCCAGCGGCAAACGATAGCGCCAGACGGCAGCGCCGAAAGCCCCAATCGACAAAACAATTCCCAAGAAGAGGCCAGGAACGCTGTCGCCGAGAAATGTCCGCATGGCGAACACCGGGAGCGCCACCGCCACGACGGCGGCAAGTGCGGCGTACACATAGCCGCGGTCGACGGTGCGAAAGCCCAGCCGATAGCGGGTCAGCAGCGCCGAGGCGCCGTTGTCCACCACGATCGCCAGCCCCCAGGAAACCGCCGCGCCCAGCACTCCGTACCGCGGAACCAGCCATACGCCGCTGCCCAGTTGGATCACGAACGCGGTGCCGGCGACAGCCAGATTCCAGACACTCCGTCCGGCCATGAGGATGACCGTCTGCGCGTTGCCCACACCGACGTTGACCAGACAGGCCGCCGCCAGCACCACCAGGCCGGCCGCTCCACCGGCGAAGCCGGGGCCGAAGAGCGACAGCACGGTCCGTGGGTAGGCGGCGAGGACCAGGAACACGGGCCAGGAGAAGAGTGCGATCCAGCGCGTCGACAGCCGGTGCAGATGCTGGGCCCCGTGCGCGTCGCCACCCGCGAGCAGTCGGCTGATCTGCGGCGCCACCGCCAGCCGGATCGCCAGTTGGAGCAGCGTCCCCGCGGTGACCAGCCGCCCGATCGCGGTGTAGACGCCGGCCTCGGCGGCCGTGCCCAGCACCGACAGCAGGATCACCCCGGTCCACACCGCGGTGATGTCGAACACCGAGGAGATTGCCCGCGGACCGGCGAAGGCCCAGAACTCCCGTGCCTGCGGCGGTGGTCGGCCGGTGCCGGGATGCGTACGGCAGGATCTGCGCAGCGAGACACCGGCGGCCACCGCACCCAGCACCCCGGGCACCAGCCAGGCCGCGGAGAGCGCGGCCACACTCGGGGCGAGCAGCACCAGCGGCACCGCGAGGAGGACGCGCAGCGCCGGCTTGCCGATCTGCTCCACGCCCACGAAGGGGACCACCGAGCCGTACCCCCGGGTGGCCCCGAGCAGCACCAGCGCCACCGTCGTCACCGGCAGGAACACCGCGAACAGCCGCATCAGCGCCGCGGCTTGGCCCGGCTCCAGATCGGGCAGCAGCAGGCCGGCGAGCCCGGGGGAGAGCAACAGCACCGCCGCCCCCGCGACGCTCGCCAGCAGCGTCGGCAGCACCGAGATCCGCAGCAGCCCCGGCACCCCGCCCCCGCCGCTGAGTTCGAGGTCCCGGGAGACGAAGCGGACCAGGGCGGTATCGGCCCCCAGCTTCAGCGCATTGCTCAGGATGGTGAAGGCCGCGACACCGGTGAAGACCGCGCCGGCCCCGCGGGCCCCGAGCCCATGGGTGACGACGGCGACGAGGGCGAACCCGAACAGCGCGTTCGCGGCCGAGCCCGCCAGGCCGAAGAGACTGCCGCGTGCGGTCGTGGACACCCCGCGCCCGCCGGCCGCGGCCGGTACGGGTGCCGTCGGCGTGGGCCGGCCGCCGGAGCCCGCCGGACGGACGGCCGTCATCTGCGCAGCGAGGTGGTGTCGGCGTCGAGGGAGGTTCCGCCTGCCGGCGCGGGGGCGGTGCGAGGCGGCGGCGGGCCGGGCAGTTCGGGCGGTGCCACCACCACGGCGGCGCGCGCACGGCTGCGGCCGCGCTTGCGGTGGGTGGGACCGCCGTCCGTCAGCCGGCGCAGCGACGGCCCGCGGCTGCCCTTGTCCAGGACGGCGCCCAGGATGTGCCCGCCGGCCCCGGTGATCAGCTCCCACACCCGGTCCAGATCGTCCCGGCGGACCTCGTTCAGATCGCAGACCACCACGACGCCCGCGGCCTGTTTGGCGACGGCCAGCCCGTCCGCGTGCGACAGCAGTGGCCCGGTGATGACCACGACGTTCTCGTTCGGCCCCGACGGTGCGTTCAGCAGCCGTGCGAACTGCGGGGAGGACAGGGTGCGCGCCGGGTTGGGTACCTCCCGGCCGGGCAGCAGATCGAAGCGCCCGTCGACTCCCGCGTCCACGGCCAGCCGCTCGCCGTCCGCCCAGCTGCCCGGCACCGGCCGGCCGTGGCCGGGGTGCAGCGGGAGCCGCTGGGCGAGCCGCGGGGTACGCAGATCGGCCTCCACCAGCAGGATGTCGTTGCCGATCTCGGCGAACGCACCGGCCAGGTTGACCGCGACCGAGACGGCATCCGCGTTCTCCCGGGGGGCGACGATCAGCAGGCTGCCCCGTCCGGCGAACCGCTGGTCGTGCACCAGCCGGAACGCGATCGTGCGGTAGGCCTCCGCACGGTTGCCGCGGCCGCTCCGGCCGACCTCCAGCAGCTCCGTACCGCCCTGCCGGCGCGGCAGGATGCCCAGCACCGGTGCCCGCAGGTTGTCCTGCACATCGGCCACCGACCGGACCCGCGGTTCCAGCACCGAGCGGACCCAGGCGGCCAGGATGCCCAGCACCAGACCGATCACGGCGCCGGCGAGCAGCAGCACGGCGAGACCCGGACTGGACGGGAAGGCCGGCGGATCGCCCTTGCGGACGATGTCGCCGGGCGTGGTGTCGAGGGACTTGAGGCTGGAGATCCGTCCCTGCAGATCCGCTATCTCCGACACCAGGTTGCTGCGCTCGGACTCGTCGGTGGCCCGCCCCGACCCGCTCGCGCCCGCGATCCGCCGGTCCAGCACCTTGCGCTGCTCCTCCAGGGGCTTGAGTTCGGCGCCGAGCTTGGTGACGGTCGTATCGATCCGGTGGCTCGCGGCATCCTGCCGGTAGTCGAGATACGCATGCAGGAAGGCGTTGACGAGAGCCGCCGCCCGGTCCGCGGAGTCCGCGCTGTACTCGAACATCAGGGTCTGCGTCTCGGGCGGATTGCTCACCCGCAGATCGCGCTGGAGGGTGGCCGGGTCGGCGTCGAGCTTGAGGGACTTGGCCGCGCCGGCCGCGACCGAGGCGCTCTGGGCGATCTGCCGCTCGGTGCCCATGCTGATCTGCTTGTCCACCGAGACACCACCGGCCTCGAACGGCGCCGTACTGATCGCATGCACCACGACCTCGCCGGTCGCCGTATAGGTCGAGCCACCGAGCAGGGACACGGCGCCGCCGCCGAGCATGCCCAGCACCAGCCCGAGTACGAGCAAAGCGCGATACCGGAAGAGCTGGCGCAGCTGGTCACGGATCTGGTCCGGCTCCTCCGCAGGCTCGTCGAAGACGCTCACGTACGTGCTCCTCCTGTGTGTAGAGGTGAGGTGACGCGGTGCGCTGTGGACGTCGCTGCGCACGCGGGCTCCTCCGGGGACCGCGGCAGGACCCGCCGTCCCGGTTTACGGGTGATCAGTAGCGGGATGCACACCAGCAGCGCGAGCGGGCCCACGATGGCCATCAGACTGCCGCGCAACAACACCAGCTGGTAGAAGCCGAATGCGGGCACCAGCAGCGCCGCGAGGGTGCCGCGGCGCCGCCGCAGCCGGTGCCGCAGGACGTCGATGCGCCGTCCCACCGCGCCGATCAGACCGAAGACGGCGACGACCGACGGGAAGCCCGCCCACATGTAGGACTCGATCCACAACGGCGCGGAGAGGTTCTCGAAGGTGTAGCCGGCATGCCGGGCGAGCAGGATGCCCGCGTCGTCGGGCTTGCCGGGCCATGCGGAGCGGGGCACGAAGAACAGCGGAGGACCCAGCGCGGCCGTCGGGGTGTAGCCATGGGTCCGGACGTAGTCCACACCCGTCTCCATCTGCTGGAACGCGTCATAGTCGCCGTTGGAGGTGAACTGCTCGGCGAGCGAGACGACATGGACGGGTTCCCGTTTGTCGTAGCGGAAGTAGTCGCTGTACGGGAAGACCACCAGCACCACGGCCGCCACGGCCGCCGCACCGAAGCGGAAGGCGCGCGGCCCCCGCAGCCAGGACGCGCTGAAGACCAGCGCCAGCAGGACCGTGCCGGCCCAGAAACGCGGCTGGCTGATGGGGTTGTTGACCACGACGTTCACCGCGATCAGCAGCGGCAGCAGCAGCCACCGTAATCCGCGCAGGGTCCGGTCGCCCTCGGTGAAGCGCGGCACATGCACCAGCGCCACCAGCGCCCAGAACGCCGGTACGGACAGGGCCCAGGCCGCCATTGCCCGGTCCGCCGACCCGGAGGGCTCCGCATGCGCCGCCGCCTCGTTGGCGGCCTGCCGGCTGAGGAAGAACGCCGACAGTCCGCCCTGACCGGGAATCAGCACGACCGCCAGCAACAGCGCCAGACCGCACAGCAGCAGCACCCGCCCCGGCGACAGCCGCCGGGCGAGGAGCGGTTCGAGGACCGTGGAGGGACGCGCCGACCGCCAGGACGCCACCGCCGAGCCCGCGCTGTAGGCCAGAAGTCCCGTCTCGACCACGGCCGTTGTCACGAACGCGGTGTTCGCGTCGACGACGAACCCCCGCGGATACGCGTCCGTCGCGAGCATGGCCAACGGCGCAAGCCCCAGCCATACGTACGAGAAGAGCCAGAAGCCGAAGGCGATCACCCGGGCCCGCACATCCGTCAGCACCCGGGCCAGCGCCGCACCGGTGTGCACCACCACCACGCACTGCACGGCGAGCGCGGCACCGAAGCGGGCGTCCAGCGACTGCAGGATCAACACCGGCACCAGCACCACCAGCAGCAGCGCCCAGCAGCACAGTGCGGCGATGCCACGCACCGGTGCCGCGGCGCCGGGCCGCTTCACAGGCATCATCGGCCCACCTCCCCCCAACTCCCCACCAGCGCCCACAATCTAAGGGACATCGGGAGACAAGGGCGCCTTCGGGACACAATCGCAACCCAATTCACAGTCCGCGGGCCCCGGCGGGCTCCTACGATGACCGCACATCCAGAGGGGGGCCAGTCTTGGAAGACTCGTTCGCGGGCCGGTGTGTGCTGGTGGTCTCGACCAACTACGCGCCCGAACACACCGGCATAGGGCCGTACTCGACACAGATAGCCGAGCACTTGGCAGCAGCCGGCGCCGACACCCATGTCCTCGCGGGCATGCCGCACTACCCGGCCTGGCGGGTGGCGGAGGGGTATCGCGGCCGGTGGCGGATACGCGAGCGCCGCGGCGGGGTCACGGTGCACCGTCGGCGCCACACCGTGCCGCCGCGTCAGACCGCCCTGCGCCGGGCGCTGTTCGAGGCGAGCATCCTGGCGCACGGTGCGGTGTCGCCACCGCGTATCCGCCCCGACGTGGTGCTCACCCAGATGCCCAGCCTGGCCGGGGGAGTGCTGGGCGGGCGCCTGGCGCGACAGGCGGGGGTCCCACATGTCGTGGTCGTCCAGGACCTGATGGGAGCCGCCGCCGAACAGAGCGGCATCCAGGGCGGTGGCCGGGCCGCCGCCCTGGCCGGGGCGGTGGAGGCCAGGGTCCTGCGCGGGGCCGCCGTCGTCGGGGTGGTGCACGAGTCGTTCGTCGACCGGGTGACGGCGATGGGCGTGCCGCGGGCGCGGGTGCATGTGGTGCCCAACTGGACGCATGTGGAGGGCCCGAGCGGCGACCGGGAACGGACCCGGGCGCGGCTGGGCTGGTCCGAGCAGGACACCGTGGTGCTGCACGCCGGCAACATGGGCCTCAAGCAGGGACTGGAGGTCCTGGTCGAGGCCGCCCGGCTCGCCGATCAGGAAGCCGCGCCCGTACGGATCGTGCTGATGGGCGACGGCAACCAGCGCGCGTCCCTGCAACGGCTCGCCGCGGGCGTCTCCTCGCTGTCCTTCCTGCCGCCCGCCGACGCCGCGGAGTTCCCCGAGGTGCTCGCCGCCGCCGATGTGCTCGCGGTGACCCAGAAGGCCTCCGTGCTGGACATGAGCCTGCCGTCCAAGCTGACCTCGTACTTCATGACGGGCCGGCCGGTGATCGCCTCGGTGGCCGTCGAAGGGGGCACCGCCCAGGAGGTGCTGCGCTCGGGCGCCGGATCGGTGATCGCACCGGAGGACCCGAAGGCGCTGCTGGCGGAGGTCCGGGCGCTCGCCGACGACTCCGAGCGGGCGTCCCGGCTGGGAGCCCGGGGCCCGCAGTACGTCGAGCAGCGGCTGAGCAGCCGGGCCGGTCTGGAGCGGATCAGCGCTCTGCTGCGGACCGCGAAGGCCGGCCGGTAGCCGCGGGTGGCGGGGGCGGTGTCCGTCCCCGCCGCCCGGGGTCACCCGGCGCCGGCCCGCGCGAGGGAGCCGTACCACTCCTCCAGCCGGTCGGTCACGGCCGCCAGCGAGAACTCCGCCTCGACGGCCGCCCGGCCCGCGCGGGTGATGCGCTCCCGCAGCGGGCGGTCCTCCAGGAGCCGCAGCACCGCATCCGCCAGCTGTTCCGGCGAACCGTCGGTGACGAGCGCGGCCTCGCGCCGCTGGAGGGCGGCGGCGATACCGCAGCTGTCCGTGCAGACCACCGGTGTGCCCACCGCCAGGGACTCCAGCACACTCATCGGGAACGGCTCGTCGACGCTGGGCAGGACGTACACGGTGGCCTGCGCGGTCCGTCGCACGGCGGCGTCGTGATCGAGGGCCCCGCCGTACGTCATCACCGCGCCGAGGCCCTCGTCGGCGATCAGCCGCCGGACCTCCGCGAGCCGCCCCTCGTCCGAACCGTGCACGGTGAAGGACACCTCGGGCCGCTTGCGGTGCACCAGCGCCGCCATCCGCACAAAGGCCTCCGGCCGTTTGCGGCTCTGCAACCGGGCGAGGAACAGCACATCGGTTTCGTTCCGGTCCGCGGCGACGGGCCGGGCGCGGACTCCGTTGGGGAGCCTGACCAGGCGTGGCCCGCGCGGCCCCAGCACCTGCCGCAGCCCGGTCTCTTCCTCGTCGGTGAGCACCAGTGCCGCCGCCGCCCGGCGCAGCAGCGGGACGTACACCCGGTCGAAGAGCCGGGCCACCGCCGAGCGGCGGGGCTGGACCATGCCGTGTGTCTGCACCAGGAAGGGGCGGCGGCGCACCGCGGCGACCGCGAGCGCGGCCAGCGAGACCAGATCGCGCCCGGCGTGCAGATGCAAGGCGTCGGCCCGCCCGGCACTCCGCCAGAGCACCGGCAGCAGCCCCGGGTGGAACAGACCGAGGAACCCTTGCCCCGGCACCAGGGTGCGGGCCGGCCGGGCGCGCAGCGGCACGCCGTCCACGGACCGCGGGGGTGGCGCGCCCCGCCCCCGCCACAGCGAGACCAGCTCCACCTCGTGGCCGCGCGAGGCCAGTTCGCCCAACTGCCCGGTGGCGACGCTCACCGGACCGCCGTACGCACCGTCGTCGCTCACCAGGGTCACGACATGGGTGATCCTCATACGGCACCTCCGGCGGTGTGCACGGCCCCCGGGGGCACATCGCGGTGGGCGACCGCGCCGGCCCCGACCACCGCACCCGCCCCGACGGTGACGCCGCGCAGCACCATGGCGCGGGCGGCCACCCAGGACCCCTGCTCCAGACGGATCGGCGCATTGTCGAACTCGAAGGTGGGCGAGCGCCGTTGATGGCTTCCGGTGCACAGCACGGCGCCCTGGGACACACAGACATCACTGGCGATGGTGATCGGCTCCAGGTTGATCAGCCAGGAGTCCTCACCGAGCCAGACGTCATCGCCGACCGTCAGCTTCCACGGCCACTGCACCCGCACCCGATGCCGTATCAGTACCCGTTCGCCCACCCGGGCGCCGAAGGCCCGCAGCAGCGGGGGCCGCAGCCGCGGCGGGAACCACCACTTCATGAACAGGACGTTGAGCACGGCGAACCAGGCGGCCTGGGTCAGCAGCCCCCGCCCCTTGTCGTAGCCGGTGCCGCTGAAACCGCGCAGCCGGCGGGCGGTGGTGGGCACCGTCATCGGTCCACCCGCACCCGGTGGCCGGAGCGTTCGTCCGCCAGCTGCCGTACGTCCGACTCGACCATGATCCGGGCGAGTTCGTCGAACTGCACCTTCGCCGACCAGTCCAGCAGGCTCTTCGCCTTGGACGCGTCGCCGATGAGCGCATCCACTTCGGAGGGGCGCTCGTACTTCGGGTCGAAGCGCACATAGCGCTCCCAGTCCAGTTCCACCGTGGCGAAGGCGGCCTGCAGGAAATCGCGTACGGTCGCGGCCACACCGGTCGCCACCACATAGTCGTCGGGCTCGTCCCGCTGGAGCATCAGCCACATGGCCTCCACGTACTCGGGGGCGTAACCCCAGTCGCGGACGGCATCGAGGTTGCCCAGATAGAGGTGCTCCTGCAGGCCTGCCTGTATGCGGGCCACCGCGCGGGTGATCTTGCGGGTGACGAAGGTTTCGCCCCGCCGCGGGCTCTCGTGATTGAAGAGAATCCCGTTCACGCCGAACAGGCCGTACGCCTCGCGGTAGTTGACCGTGGACCAATAGGCCATGACCTTGGCGCAGCCGTACGGGCTGCGCGGGTGGAAGGGCGTCGCCTCGTTCTGCGGCGGCGGGGTGGAGCCGAACATCTCCGAGGACGAGGCCTGGTAGAGCCGGGTCCGCACCCCGCTGGCGCGGATGGCCTCCAGCAGCCGTACGGCGCCCAGCCCGGTCACATCGCCGGTGTACAGCGGAGCGTCGAAGGAGACCCGGACATGGGACTGGGCCCCGAGGTTGTAGACCTCGTCGGGCTGCACATCACGCAGCAGGTTCACCAGGGCGACCCCGTCCGACAGGTCGACGTGGTGCAGCAGCAGCCGGCGGTCCGGTGTGTGCGGGTCCTGGTAGATGTGGTCGATGCGCTCGGTGTTGAAGCTCGACGAGCGTCTCATCAGGCCGTGGACTTCATAGCCCTTACCGAGCAGCAATTCGGCGAGATAGGAACCGTCCTGACCGGTGATACCGGTGACAACCGCGGTTTTCGGCATGGCTTCCCCCCACGAGAAGTGATGTACATCGGGATCGATCGATGGAATTCCCGCGCCGGCCGGCGGGCCGCGGGGCGTGGACGCTACCCGCTCCGTGGCCGGTGGTCGAGAGCGAAGTGCGGCAGATATTTCCTGAAATAGCCGGTGGACGTATCGGGTTCACTGACACAATCCGGCCCATGGATGACTTGCTGCCCACACCCGCCCGGGTCTTTGTCGCGGGCCACAGAGGTCTGGTGGGATCCGCCGTGGCCCGGCGGCTGACCGCCCAGGGCTATGACGTACTGACCCGTACGCACGCGGAGCTCGACCTGCGTGACGCCGACGCCACCGCGGCGTTTCTGCGCGCGGCCCGGCCCGATGCCGTCGTCCTGGCGGCCGCCAAAGTCGGCGGAATCATGGCCAACAGCACCCAGCCCGTGCAGTTCCTGGAGGACAACCTGAGCATCCAGCTCAGCGTCATCGCCGGTGCGCACCACGCCGGGGTGCGCCGGCTGCTGTTCCTCGGATCGAGCTGCATCTACCCCAAGCACGCCGCCCAGCCCATCACCGAGGACGCCCTGCTCAGCGGGCCGTTGGAGCCCACCAACGAGGCGTATGCGATCGCCAAGATCGCCGGACTGGTCCAGATCCGGTCCTACCGCCGGCAGTACGGTGCCTCCTTCATCTCCGCCATGCCGACGAACCTCTACGGGCCCGGGGACAACTACGACCTCGAAAACTCGCATGTCCTGCCGGCGCTCATCCGCCGGTTCCACGAGGCGAAGGAGAAGGGACTGGCGGAGCTCACGCTCTGGGGCACCGGCACCCCACTGCGCGAATTCCTGCACGTCGACGACCTGGCCGCGGCCTGCGAGGTACTGCTGCGCCGCTATGACGGCGACGACACCGTCAACGTCGGATGCGGCGAGGACCTGACCATCGCCGACCTCGCCTCCTGTGTCGCCTCCGCGGTGGGGTACGAGGGGCGGATCTCCTTCGACCCCTCCCGCCCCGACGGCACCCCGCGCAAGCTGCTCGACATCAGCAAGATGCGTGCGCTGGGCTGGACTCCCACCATCCCGCTGACCGAGGGCATCGCCCGGACCTACCGGGCGTGGCAGGCGGAGCCGGCCCGGGTGTGAACGGGCCGGTCCCGTGGTGTGCGGCCGGCGCCCGCCCCTAGGGCGTGTCGTTTGGGGCGAGGCGCCGGCCGCACACCGGCGCTCCCGGCGTCTAGTAGGCACCGCGCCCGTCCACGACGGCACGCACGGTCCGGACCAGCACTCCGATGTCGCTGCCGTAGGACCAGTTGTCCACATAGCTCAGATCCAGTGCGACGGTCTCGTCCCAGGTGAGGTCGGACCGCCCGCTGACCTGCCACAGGCCGGTCAGCCCCGGCTTGACGGATAACCGGCGGACCTCGGTCCCGTCATACCGCTCGACCTCTTCGGGCAGCGGGGGCCGCGGGCCGACCAAGGACATATGGCCGGCCAGGACGTTGAAGAGCTGGGGCAGTTCGTCCAGCGAGAAGCGCCGCAGCAGCCGGCCCACCCGTGTCACCCGGGGATCCCGCCGGATCTTGAACATCGCCCCGTCGTTCTCGTTCGCCGCCTCCAGCGCGGCCCGCATCCGGTCGGCGGTGACCACCATCGTGCGGAACTTCCACATCCGGAACGGCATCAGATCCCGGCCGATCCGGATCTGCCAGTAGAACACCGGGCCGGCGCTGGTGAGCCTGATGGCCGCGGCCACCGCGGCGAAGACGGGCGCGAACAGCACGAGCAGCAGCAGGGCCCCCAACCGGTCCGTGGCCTGCTTCAGCAGCACCGGAAGCCCCCGTCGAGCCGCCGGGTCTATGTGCATCACCGTCAGGCCCGCCGCCTTGGCGAGCCGGACCCGGTGCTGTGACACGTCGATCAGGCCCGGAAGTATGGCCAGATTCCGGCCTCCGTCGTGCAGCGCCCAGGCCAGGCGCCGCACCCGTGCCGCGGACAGCTGACGGCCCGGCGCCACGAAGACGAGATCGGCATCGAGTTCCGCGGCGCACCTGAGGACGGTCTCCCCGTCCAGCGCCCCCTCGGGTGCCGCACCGTCGGAAGCGAGCCGCGCTGGGACGGGCAGCGCCGAGTCGGTGGTTTCCTCCCCGACGAGACAGCTGCCGACGACGACGTATTCGTGATCGGTGCGGTGCGCCAGTTCCGCGAGCACCACATCGACGGCGCCCGCTTCCCCGACGATCAGTACGCGTCGCAAGGCCTGCGCCCGACGGCGTATCGCCAGCAGATACCGGTGTACGAGCCTGCGCCGGGCCACGCTCAGTGCCAGGCAGGGCAGCAGCGCGACGACACAGACCTTCAGTGAGACCTCGACCCGCACCGCGACGCAGACGACGGCCAGCACGCCCAGCATGGTCAGCCAGTCCCGCAGGGCCGGCTTCACGGCGTCGCCGCTGCCCACCTCATCCCTGGTGTAACGATTCTTTGACGTTCCGACGGCCAGCCAGGAGAGACCGGCCAGCACCGCGGTGAGCACCGGCTGCGGCTGTCGCGTCACGGCACAGAGCACGCCGACCGGCACCAGGGCACCGAAGGCGTCCACGACCCACGCCAGGTGCACGAGCCAGCGTTCCGTCGGCTTGTCCCTGCCTCCCTCGTTGCGCTCCGGCGCACGATCCAACTTGGCTGTTCCGGCAGGTGATTCGATCACCCGTGATCCGGCAGCTTCGAACAACCCCATGGCCCCCCACTTGGTCGTCCCCTCACTTCCGGCGCAGTTGGAGCCCCCCGGCCACACAACCGCCTCCGTGTCGGACGTGACGTTAGAGCACGATGCACCCGACTGCTGCGGTTTACCTATTTTGAGTGTTCTTGTGTCCCATTGTTTACAAGGCAACGGAGGCGTGATCGGGTTTCGGCCGACGCTCCGGGGCCCCGGGCCGGCGGCGGCCGCACCCCGCTCGCACTCGCTGCCGGGCTTTTCGCTGTGCCCTGTCCGCACCCGGCCTAGCATGCTGGCCATGAACAGCGATCTCTTCTCCGCCGAGAACATGGCCACGCAGGCCACCGCGCCCGGGATGACCCAGCAGAACGCAAAGTCGGTCAAGTACGCCCTGGACGGGGAGTGTTATGCGCGACAGGGCTCGATGGTCGCCTACCGGGGTGATCTGCAATTCGAGAAGCAGGGGCAGGGCGTCGGCAAGTTCCTCAAGCGCGCCGTCACCGGCGAGGGGCTGGCGCTGATGGCCGTACGGGGCCGCGGCGAGGTGTGGTTCGCGCACGAGGCCGCCAACTGCTTCATCATCGACCTCGCCCCCGGCGACGGCATCACCGTCAACGGCCGCAATGTGCTGTGTTTTGACCCGTCCCTCTCCTACGAGATCAAGGTCGTCAAGGGCGCCGGCATGGTCGGCGGCGGACTCTTCAACTCCGTCTTCAGCGGCCAGGGCAAGGTGGCGGTGATGTGCGAGGGCAACCCCCTCGTCATACCCGTGTCCCCGCAGTCCCCGGTCTTTGTCGACACCGACGCCGTGGTCGGCTGGAGCAGCAGCCTGCAGACCACGCTGCACCGTTCGCAGAGCCTCGGCTCGATGCTCCGTGGCGGCTCCGGCGAGGCCGTGCAGCTCCGCCTCGACGGGGAGGGCTTCGTGATCGTACGGCCCAGTGAACTCCGCCCGGAGAAGTCGGCCGGCAACTGATCCGGCGCCACCGTGTACGTGGCGACCGCGGTCAGCAGGTCGAAGGGGGAATCGATGCCGTAGGGCTTGGCCCGCCATCGCCACATGGCGGCCGGCTCCGGGGCCTCCTGCAGGTGCGGGCCGGCGCCGGGCGTATCCGGAGGGGACTTCGCTCGGCGCGTCATCGGCTGGCATGATCGCGTCCATGGCTGAACGCGTGATTGCCGCATGTGACGGCGCGTCGAAAGGAAACCCCGGGCCCGCGGGCTGGGCCTGGGTCATCGCCGACGGCGAGGGAGCCGTCGTGCGGTGGGAGGCCGGGCCGCTGGGCACCGCAACGAACAATGTCGCGGAACTCACCGCACTGGAACGCCTGCTGGCAGCCACCGATCCGGCCGTTCCCATGGAGATCCGGATGGACTCCCAGTACGCGATGAAGGCCGTCACCACCTGGCTGCCCGGCTGGAAGCGCAAGGGGTGGAAGACCGCCGCGGGCAAGCCGGTCGCCAACCAGGAACTCGTCATGCGCATCGACGCGCTGCTCACGGACCGCTCCGTGGAGTTCCGGTACGTGCCCGCGCACCAGGTCGACGGAGACCCGCTGAACGACTTCGCGGACCGCGCCGCGAGCCAGGCGGCGATCGTCCAGGAGGCCGCCGGCAGCGAGCTCGGCTCCCCGCAGCCGCCGCCCGCCGCGGCCGCCGTCCGGCCCGCAGGCACTCGCCGAGGCGCCTCCGGAGCGGCAGCGAAGACCGCGTCCTCGCCGAAGCGGCGCACCTCGGGGAACGCGTCGCGGACACTCAACGCCAAGTTCCCGGGGCGCTGCCGCTGCGGACGCTCCTATGCGGCAGGTGAGCCCATCACCAAGAACCCGGACGGCTGGGGGCACCCCGCGTGCCGCACGGGCGCGGACAGCGGTGCCTGACTTCCCGGGCGGCGGCTCACCGAGGTACCCGGACTCCGGACGCACCTGACGCCCGGAGTCCGGTACGCGGCCGACGACCGCCCGGGACTAGTCGGCCTTGCCCCCCTTGGGGCCCGCCACCGGTACGTCGAGCGGGCGGGCGATGCCCACCACCCCCTCGTCGAGGCGCTGGAGGTGCCGCAGCACGCGGAAGGTGACCGTGCCGGAACGCAGTGCCCCGGAACCGGCGGCATCCAGCATCGCGGCGATGCTGACGCCGGATTCCACCTCGCCCTCGGTGCTCTCCTCCAGCACGCGCGCGACGATGAGATCGATGTTGTGCGCGATCCGCCGGCCCGCTCGTTCGAGGCGTGGATCGGCCGCGATGGTCTTGCTGTACGGCACCAGTTCGGCCGTCGCCGCCAGGGAACGGGCGTGGTAGGCGCAGGTCTCCAGGAGCGCGACCAGGTAACGGGCGGTCTGCCGCCGTACGCGCAGCGGGGTGATCGGATGGGTCAAGGGCTGGATGGAGGCACGCAGATCGTCCAGCGCCGTGTCCAGATCGCGCGCCTTGCCCAGCAGGTCGACGGCCGGCCCGCCGCTGAGCTGTTCCACCGCAGCGGAGACGACGTCCCGCAGCCGGACCAGCACCGTGCCCAGCTGCTCGTCCGTACGGCGGTCCGTGTGCACCGGCAGCACCAGTACGGCGGCGATGATCCCGCACGCGGCGCCCAGCGCCGTCTCCTCGATGCGCAGCACCAGCACGGTCAGGCTGTAGGTGTTGAGCAGGGTGTAGAGCAGCCCGAGCATCGCGGTGACGAAGAAGGACATCAGCGCATACGACAGCGGTGCGCTGAAGAACATCCCGAAGATGCAGAGCAGAACGAGGGCGAAGGCGGTCCAGGTGTGGTTGCCGACCAGCCCGGCGAGAGCGACACCGGCGACCACGCCGAGGACCGTGCCCACCAGCCGGCGGTAGCCCTTGACCAGGATCTCGCCCGTGGACGCGGTGTTGAGGAAGACCACCCAGCAGGTCAGCACCGCCCAGTACCAGCGCTGGCTGGACAGGAACTCACCGCCGATGATGGCCAGGGTCGAGCCCACCGCGACCTGGAAAGCGGCCCGGGTGGTGGGCCGTTGGAGCCCGGTGCGGTCCTCCTCCGCCTCGTCGGTCTCCTCGCCCCTGACGATCGCGAGGTCCTCGGCGTCGAACTCTTCGCGTGAGCGAGTGGTGGCCGGGGTGTCGTCCGATTCGTCCTGCGGCCCGTCCAGCGCCAGCCGCAGACCGAGCACGGCACGGGCGGCCTCACCGAGCCCGCGGAAGACGTCCTGGACGACGGAGGAGGCGCGCGGCAGGTCGTCCTCGTCGCGGTAGCCGAGCAGCCTGTTGCGTACATGGGCCAGCGCGGTGCCGCGGTCGTCGGGCGCGCGCCGGGCGACCAGCAGGAGCAGTGCGTTCAGATCCCGGCGCAGGGTGACGGTGGCATCGTCCTCGGATTGCGTACGGGTCGCCGTGGCCGGCACGGGGGCGTGCGGCAGATGCATGGTGAGGGTGTCCGCCCGCTCGGCGCTGCGGGCGTTGAGTATCAGCATGCCCAGCCGCTCGGCGGCGATCTCGGCATCGGCGACGCGGCGTTGCACCAGTCCCGCCACGCCCGCGTCGCGGGTGCCCTCCTCCAGGAGGCCTTGAATCATCAAGGCCGCTTCGTGCAGCCGGGCGGTGTGCCGCCGCAGGTCGTCGAGGACCTTGTCCAGGTCCTCGGGGCCGGCGTCCAGCAGCTCTATCTGGGTGGCCAGCAGCTGGGCGAGGCGGGCCCGGAAGGCCTCGCGCAGCCGGCCCAGGGTGCGCTGCGGTGTCTCCAGGACGACGGCGAACCGTACGACCGCGCTGCACGCGAAGGCAACGCCCAGGGTCAGATACAGCTCGGGGAGGGCGGGGAGGGTGGCGTGCACGAACAGCGAGACGAAGTAGACCTGGAAGCCGATCAGGCCGAGCGCGGTGCCGCGGTCACCGAACCGCCGGGAGTAGACGGCGCCGAAGATCAGGAGGACGAAGAACACATCACCGGCGATCACCAGGGCCTGCAGCAGCGCCGCCAGTGACATGGCGGCCAGCGCGACGGGCAGGCCCAGCGCAAGCGTGATCGCCTGCCCGCGGACCTCCTTCTCCCGGATCGCGAAGGTGGCGACCATGGCCGCCATGGCGCCCGCGACCATCAGGGTGATGCCGGTCCGGAGCAGTGCGAGGACGACGAGCGTGAGCACGATCGCCCCGACCGTCCGCAGCCCCGCCTTGAGCCGCAGGAGCCCTGGGTCGGATGCCGCGAAGCGGTCCCAGGTTCTCGTCCCAGTCCGCCGTATCGCTGCCATCACGATGCCGTACACTCCCACTTCTTGCCTTGGTCAGGGGTGCTCCAGCATCGCACGCCTGATCGGAATGGCTTCATCCGCACCGTCCCGGCGCAGCCGCGCGGCAGCTGTGAGTTCCGCGGACCCCCGCCAACTCCCCTGCTTCACGCACTCCTTCGTCTTCTCGCACCCCTGGATTTCCCGGCGTTAGCCGACCGTTAGCCGATCATCAGCGGCGGCACCCAGGGTGAGTGGTGCGAAACGAACGAGACCGGCCGTCCCCCGTCGGCTCTCCCGCTCGGAGTCACCCTTCCCGGGTGGCTGGAGGGAGCCGCACGGGCCGGACGGCGGTGTTGCACCGATGTTTCTCCGGGTTCCGGAGAAGAGGGAGTTGATGACTGATGACCATCCGTGGTCTGCGTACCGTCGCCACCGTCACCGCCGCTGTCGCCCTTGCTGCGGGGGCGAGCGCCGGAATTGCCTCCGCAGCCGGTACGGCAGGATCCGGCGCGGCCGCGGCCGGCGAGTGCGAACCGGGGACGCTGAAGGCCACGACCACCAGCGCGGGTTCGAGCCAGGCCGGAATGAATCACGCGGGCACTTACCTGAAGGTGACGAACACGGGGGAGAGCGCGTGCGCGATAAGCGGCTACCCGGGACTGGCGCTGGAGGGCGCCGGTCACACGGCCCTGAAGACCACCGCGCACCACGGTGACACCTACTTCGCCAAGGACCCCGGCGCGCACCAGGTCACCCTGAAGCCGGGCAAGAGCGCCTTCGCGGACCTGGTCTGGACGCACGCCGGTCCGTCCTCCGCGCAGGCCAAGTACCTGCAGGTGTCTCCGACGGGCAGCAACTCGCACAGCGTCGTGGCCTTCGACAACGCCGTCGACGGCGGGGCGCTGTCCGTGACCGCCTGGTCGGCGAAGCTGCCCAGCGCTTCCTGACCTCTCCCGGCAGAGCGGAGGCCCGGCGCACCGAGCGCCGGGCCTTCGCTCTGCGGGCGCCGGGTCAGCCGCGGGCGCCGGCCAGAAGTGTGCGGTACCAGTCGACGGTGGCGTCGAGAGTGGCGCCCAGAGGTGTCGGATGGACGCCGAAGGTCCGCGCGAAGGCTGCCGAGTCCACGATCTGCGGCTCGGTGTGCTGGTAGAACATCTCCGCGTACTCGTCCATGAAGGCCGCGTCGAACGGCCCGAAGGGGCGCGGCTCGGCGAGGATGACGCTCCGCAGCGGGCGCCCCACCCGCTCCTCGATCATCGAGTGGATCTCGCGCGTGGTGACGGCGGGAGCGGTGGGCAGATGCCAGACCCTGCCGTCGCCTTCCGGGTGTTCGCCGAGCGTGGCGAGCCCGGCCGCCACATCACGGATGTCCGTGTAGCTGTGCGGCAGGTCGATATCGCCCATGCCCAGGACCTCGCCTCCGGTCAGCGCGCCGGGGAAGACCGCTCCGCCGAGCGTCGAGTTGAGCACGCCGGGGCCGACGAAGTCCGCCGACCGCGCGAGGACGACCCGGGCGCGCCCCGCACGGTGGGCGGCGAGATAGTGCTCGTCCAGCTGTGCCCGCATCTGCCCCTTGCGGCTGGTCGCCCGCCACGGAGTGTCCTCCGTCATCACCTCGCCGTGCGTCGGGCCGTACGGGTACAGCGTGTCCAGGACGACCAGTCGGGCGCCCGTGGTCTCGACGGCGGCCAGCACCGACTGCTGGACCCGGGGCATCACCTCGACCTGGCGGTGATAGTCGACATTCACGCAGTGGTACACGACGGCGGCGCCCTCGACGGCGGCCAGTGCCCCCTCGGGAGTGCTCACATCGGCGGCGTACCGCTCGATGCCCTCGACGGCGGCGTCCGGAGTCGAGCGGCTGACCAGCCGTACGGCGTGACCGCGGCGGGCGAGTTCGCCGGCGAGTGCGGTGCCTGCGGGCCCGGCGCCGAGCACTGCATGGAGGGGACGTGCTGTGGCAGACATGGCGGTTCCTTCTCTGCGAGCCGATGGCCGGTGACCGAGGGCCGAGGGGGTGGACGGGCGGAGCGCCGGTGAGGCGATCTCCGCTTTGCTCTTTCGCTTCTGTTAGAGACCATAACTCTAGTGATGGCTCGTTTCAATAGGTGTGTTGGATACGATCAGCAATGACCCCTCACACTTGCTGGATGCCGTCGCGAACGCAGGAGGAGAACATGGCCGCCGAAGGACGGAGCCCCCGGGCCCGCTACCGCGAGCAGAACCGCGCGGAGATCAAGGCGGCCGCGCTGCAGCAGCTCGCCGAAGGGGGAGTCCAAGCCGTGGCGCTCACCCGTATCGCCAAGGACATGGGGCTGTCCGGCCCCGCCCTCTACCGCTACTTCGCCGGCCGCGACGACCTGCTGGGTGAGCTGATCCGGGACGCCTATGACGAGGTGGCGCGCACCATCGAGGGTGTCGGCGCAGTGCCCGCCGACGGCGCGCGAGCCACCCTGCACGCGCTCGCCGACGCCTACCGGAGCTGGGCGTTCGCGCAGCCGCACCGCTATCTGCTGATCCAGGGAACCCCGGTACCCGGCTACGCGGCTCCGCCCGACACCCTGCTCCGTGCGCGGGCTGTCCTGGGCCCGTTCCTGAAGGTGTTCGCCGAGGGCGTCCCCACTACGGCGCTGCGGCCGGTCGTCGACGAAATGGAGGCCTGGGTACGCAAGGACGACGGCGTCGCCGACTGGCTGGCGCAGCACACCGGGCTGGCTCCGCACGACGAGGCGGCGGGGACGGCCCTCGCCGGTACGGTGCTGACCTGGTCGCAACTGCACGGCACGGTCAGCCTGGAGGTGTCCGGCCAGTACGCCGGGATGGGGCACCGGGCGCAGACTCTGCTCACCGCCCAGATCGACCTCTTGGCGGATTCCTTCCAGCTGTAGCCGCAGGATCAGTGCCCGAGTCCTTGCCGAGGCGATGGCTGACGGAGAACGTGCCGCGCGCCTTGCCGGCGAACCCGTGGGCGTCGACGCGGAAGTGGACGTCGACCGGAATCGATGCGGCAGCGCCCCGCCGAACGGCGGCTCAATATCCGGCCGGGCGTATCAGCCCCGTCTCATACGCGAAGACGGTGGCCTGTGTCCGGTCGCGCAGGCCCAGCTTGACCAGAATCCGGCCCACATGGCTCTTCACGGTCTGCTCCGCCACCACCAGACGCTCCGCGATCTCCCCGTTCGACAGACCCTGGGCGACCAGGGCCAGGACCTCGGTCTCGCGTTCCGTCAGGTCACCGATGCGGTCCTTGAGCGGGGTGCGAGGGGAGCTGGTGACCCGGGAGAACTCGGCGATCAGGCGCTTGGTGATGTTCGGCGCGAGCAGGGCGTCGCCGGCCGCCACCACCCGTACCGCCTGGGCGAGTTCGGCCGCCGAGGCGTCCTTCAGCAGGAACCCGGAGGCGCCCGCTCGCAGTGCCTCGTACACGTACTCATCGAGGTCGAAGGTGGTCAGAACAAGGACCTTGACGGTGGCGCCGGCCGGTTCGGTGAGCTGACGGGTCGCCTCGATGCCGCCGAGCCGGGGCATTCGGACGTCCATCAGGACGACGTCCGGGGCGAGTTCGGCGACCTGGGCAACGGCATCGAGGCCGTCGACGGCCTGGCCGACGACCTCGATGCCGGGTTCGGCGTTGAGCAGCACCGTGAATCCCTGGCGGACCATCACCTGGTCGTCGGCGATCAGCACGCGGATGGTGGTCACGGGGCGTCCTCAACAGGGGTGACGGGGACGGCAGGGGCGGCAGGACCGGCGGTCTGCCGAGGGGGGCCGCCGGGCAGGACGGCGGTGACTTCGTAGCCGCCGTCCGGAGTGCGGCCGGCGGCCAGTTCGCCGCCGAGCATGGCACTGCGTTCGCGCATCCCCAGCAGCCCGTGCCCCGACCCGGGCGAGGGCAGGGCGGGCCCGTCCGGTGCGGTGTTCGTGATCCGGAGGGTGAGGCCGTCGCGGTGGTATCCGACCGTCACCCGCACCGCGGCTCCCGGCGCATGCCGCATCGCATTGCTCAGCGCCTCCTGCACGATGCGGAACGCCGACAGTTCGATGCCCGGTGCCAACGGGCGAGCCGCACCGACGGTCTCGGCGGTCACCACCACCCCGGCGCCGCGTACCTTGCCGATCAGTTCGTCCAGCCGGCCGAGTGTGGGCTGCGGGGCATGTTGCGCCCCTGCCGACAGGGCGTCCTCCGAGCGCAGAACGCCCAGGACCCGCCGCAGTTCGGTCAGGGCCTCGACCGCGCTCTCACGGATGCCCGTGAGGTTCTCCCGCAGCTCCTCGGACGGGCTCTCGACCAGGTGCGGTGCGACCTGTGCCTGGATGGAGATCACCGACATGTGGTGGGCGACCACATCGTGCAGCTCGCGGGCGATCCGGTTGCGCTCCTCCAGCACAGTGCGCTGGGCCCGCTCCTCCGCGGTGAGCACCTCCTGCTCGACCAGCCGTCTGCGGGCCACCCGGCTGATGCGCAGCGAGCCGCCGACCACCACTGCGGTCGCGAAGCTCACGGCGCCCTGCATGACGTCCTGGTGCGGGCCGGGATACGCCCAGGACAGGGGGGCCGCTCCGGCCAGGACGCTGATCACCAGCGCCTCGGCCGCGATGAGGGGGCGGACCCGGAGTGCGAGGAGGAGCAGCACGAGGGTGTGCAGCGCGATCCCCGCGATACTCCAGGGCCACGGTGTGTCGTGGGTGGCACCGTAATCCACGGTCACCGAGGTCAGGAAGAGGCTGATCGTCGACAACCACCAGGCGGGTACCGGGCGGGACAGCGCGAGGACGGCGGCTGCCGACTGCAGCCCGTTGAGCAGCAGCACGCGGGTGGGAATCGGGTCGAAGTCATGCTGGTACTCGTTGGTGTTGAGCAGGAGCATGAGCAGCGCGAACAGCACCACGTGGACATGTGGGAGCCAGGCCAGCCATGGCAGGCGTGGCAGTGGGTCGCGTGCCACCGTCCACAAGCCCGTGCGCACAGTGCGCAGCACCGTCCCGAGGGAGGCTGTCGACCGCCGCCCCCCACCCTCCCCGACCCCCGTATCCACAAGGCTCACCCTAATCACGCCCCACTTCCGCCACGCGTACGGGCTGTTGTTCGCGTACGACCCGAGTGACGCCGCCGACTTGGGGGCGCCCTTGCTCATACGTCCGGAACGCGGCCCAGCACATCAGCAGCGTCAGCGCGAACACCGGCAGCCAGGCCAGCCGGGCGACCACCCAGCCGAAGCCGTCGGGGACGGTGTGCAGGCCGGTCAGCGGCTCGCCCGCCGACAGTCCGACCGCCGTCACCGCCATCAGCGCGGTCTGGTGCCACAGGAAGACAGTCATCGCCCAGAGGTTCATCACGGCCACCGCCGCCCAGAGCACAGGGCGTTGCAGCATCCGGCGCAGCGGACCGAGCAAGAGCAGCGCCGCCCCCGACTGGGCGAGACCGAAGGTGACGGCCGCGAGGGTGGGCGGGTTGAGATTGGATATGCCGGCGCCGGGCACCCCGACCATGGCGGCGGGTAGCCGGCCCACACGACGAGTCCGACGGTGGCGGTGGCGCCGCCGAGCAGCAGCACCCACGCGGTCGGCCGGCTCCGCAGCCCGCCCCGGGCCCAGGCAGCGCCCAGGCAGTACGGGACCAGCCAGCCCGCCAGTACATTGATCCAGCCGAGCCAGGCCGGCCCGCCCAGGCCGAACCGGATCAGGTCGATGTGCAGGACGACGGCGAGTGGCCACACCGGATGCAGTCCGGTGACCAGCGGGGTCGCTGCCGTCAGTGCCATGAAGACCACCAGGAACCAGAGGGGGGACAGCGCCAGTTTGCCCAGTGTGTGTACGGTCTCCAGGCCGGCGCCGGTGGCGAGCAGCGCGCCCGCCACCACGCTCCACACCACCAGGAGGGCCGCAACCGGCCGCAACAGCCGGGCTGTCCGGGCGCCGAGCCACCGCCCGTACGTACCCCCCTGGACACGGGCAGCGGCATAACTCCTCGCCGCCACCCGGCCGCCCACCAGAAAGAAGACCGCAAGGGTCTGGAAAACCCAGGAGACCGGGGTGAGGTGCGGCATGGAGTGGAGCGGGCTGGCGACGTGCACCGCGCCGCTGTCGACGACCAGGGCGGTCACCAGCCAATGCCCGAGCACCACACCGAGGATGGCGAGCGCACGCAGCGCGTCGATGCCACGGTCGCGATCGGGCGGGGTCGCGGAGGCGATCCGCCGGACGAGGTCACGCACCGTGGCCCTCCTTGGCAAGGGCCTGTCCGGAGACGATCCGGGCGAGGTTCCGCAGGGATACGGAACCGGGCTCGAGGTAGTTGCTGTGGCCGCCGGCACCTGCTGGGAAGATCCGGGCGCCGAAGGCGGGCGAGACCGGGTCGGTCCCCAACCCCAGGGTGAGGAAGGAAAATTGCACCTGCGTGTGCGGCACTTCGGCGATCCAGTCGTCGTCGCCCCGGCCGGCCCACACGGTTGCTCGGGTGTGCAGTGCAGCGACGCTGTCGGCACCGGCCCCGGGGCTGCCGTACAGGACGATGTCCGCGGCATCGAGCCCCGAAGCGGCCCGGCCGCAGACCACGGAACCGTAGGAATGGCAGAGGACGGTGATCCGGGCGGGCGGCCGAAGTGCCACCACCTCGTGGACGAATGCGCGAAGTTGGGGAGCGGCCTCCTCGGCGAGGCCCGGTGTCACGGCCCGGGTGCTCACCGTGGCCGGCGTCTCGTATCCGAGCCAGGCGATGACGGCGGACCGGTCACCCAGCTCCTGACTCAGCGCCGTCGCACCCGCCCTCAGGCGTCCGTACCTGTCGAGGTTGGTGTCCGAGCCCGGCACCAGTACGGCGATCCGGCCGGCCCGCGCCAGGTCGCCGAAGACCTCGGCGGTGCGGCCCCCGTTGCGGCCGTCGAAGGACAGGAACTGCCGTGCCGGGCCGGCCATGAGGCGCAACGCCTCGGCCCGCGCCCGGTCGCCGTGGCCCTCGGCCATCCGCTCCGCCGCGCGGATGCTGTCGCGGTTGACGGCGTACCGCTCGGCGAGGGCGGCGGGTCCGGGGGACCGCAGCGGTGCGAGGGCCACCGGGACAGGTGCCGGAACGGCCGAGGGGCGGGCCGCACCCGACACGGGCACGGTCACCGAGGCGGCGACGAGTACGGCGAGCAGGGTGCGCAGCGGGCGGCTGCCGGGCGGGCGGGGCGCCATGAGGGAGGGTCCTTCCGTACCGGAAGCCGGTCGTGCTTCCGGTACCGAAGCTATGGATCACCCCACTTGGTCGGCGTCCCGCCGTGGAGCGCACTTCCCGCGTAGCTCTCAGGTACTAGGGGTAGGGGCGACGGACGGGCGGTGGACAGTGGGGCCGCGCCGTCCGTGGACTCATACCTTGCGGACGGTTACCTCCGCCGCGGGCCAGTGCCTGGGTCTCCTCGTCCGGTGCCATCTCCTCCGTGACGACGGCATCCAGCTCCGCCACCGCCGTCACGTGGGCAAGGACCCGGGCCGGCTGATGCGCTTGTTCGGCATCACCTCGCACACCGCGATCCACTACGTCCGCGCCGCCCACCCCGAACGCTTCACCATCGACCCCACCCAGGCGTGAGCCTTACCGACGCCGCCGGCAAAGGACACAGAACTCGCGGGGCACGCCGACCACCGGAGCGCCGGCACCGTGCACCGAGAGCTCGAAGGCGACCCCGACAGCCGATGAACCGGAGGCTGCTTCAGGGCACCTGCGCCGGCTGCCGCCGTTGGTGTCAGAGGGGGGCGGCGCCGTGCGTGGTGTGTGGAGTGCGGCGGCGGGGGAGGGCAGGGTCGGCGTGGGCATCGGTCTTGTGCCCGGCCGGACGGCTCCCGGGCCCCGCCGGCCGGCCGGCCGTGATGCCGGGACGGTCCCGACGCCACGGCTGAACGCGGCCCCGTTCGGGGCGCCCTGCGCTACAAGGGCGGAGTCCGGACCAGTGGAGCGCGAGGCGAAGGGCGTGTGTCGTGGGTGTCGGTTTCACGGAAGAGTCGACGTCGGTGACGGTAGCGGCGTCGGCGGTGCCGCAGCGCGTGCTGCTGGCCGCCCGTCCGCAGGCGGCGCTGCGCTTGTACTGCGTGCCGCCCGCCGGGGCCGGTCCGGACTGCTATCTGCGATGGGTCCCGATGCTGCCGCCCTGGGTCGAGCCGTGTTCCGTGGCGCTGCCCGGCCGGGGGGCCCGCTCGGCGGAACCGTCGCTGACCGATCCCGCCTATCTCAGCGCCCGGCTTGCCGCGGTGCTGGACGACTGGGCCGACCCCCGTCCGTTCGCGGTCTTCGGACACAGCGCGGGCGCGCTGCTGGCCTACGAGGCGATCCGTCATCTGCGGCGCACCCACGGCCGCCTGCCCTCGCTGCTGGGTGTCTCCTCGTTGTCGGCGCCGCATATCGATGCCTACAGCGCCGGGCTGCCGCCGCGCCTGACGGCCGGCCTGGAGGGCATCAGGGAACTCGTCGGCCCGATCCCCGAGCAACTGCTCGCCGACGCACGTCTGATGGCCGCCGCCTGCACCCCGCTGCTGGCCGACTGCCTGCTGCTCCTGCACTACCGCCACCGCCCCGAGCCGCCCCTCGATGTGCCGTTGGCCCTCTACGGCGGCGAGCAGGACCCCGTCACCCCCGTGCAGGAACTCCAGGCATGGAACGACCTGGTCACCACGCCCACCCTGCCCGAGCTCTTCCCCGGCGGGCACACCTACCTGCAGACCGGGACGAAGGCGCTGGTGAGCCACCTCACCGGTGCGCTCGACACCGTCATCAACCGCCCCGTGACGACGGCATGACGGCCGCCGCGCCGGCCGGCGGACCGGTCGGACCTGCCCGGCGCGTGGGAGCGGCCGCCGTCGTGTGCCTCGGCCTGTTCATGCTCGGCCTGGATCTGACGGTCCTCAATGTCGCCGTCCCCGACTTGCAGGGCGACCTGGACACCTCCACGGCGCAGGTGCAGTGGATCGTGGACGGCTACGCCCTGGTACTCGGCGGCACGGTGCTGGCCGTGGGCGCCTTCACCGATGCCTGGGGCCGGCGGCGTTCCTTCGTCTGCGGGGTGACGGTCTGCGCGGGTTCCTCGCTCGGTGGCGCGCTGGCCGGTCACCCGTGGCAGGTGATCGCCGCGCGCTGCTCCATGGGAGCCGGGGCGGCCTTGCTGATGCCGGCCACGCTGGCGGTCATTCACCAGCTGTTCCCCGAAGCCCGTCTGCGCAGCCGGGCGATCGCCGCATGGGCCGCGGTCGGCGGCATGGGCGGCCTGTGCGGTCCGGTCATCGGCGGCTGGCTGGTGGAGCACGCCTCCTGGCGCGCCGCCTTCTGGATCAATCTGCCCCTGGCCGCCGTCATCATCGTCCTGGCCCTTGCCCTGGTACCCGAGTCCCGTGCGAAGCGGCGCACCGGCTTCGATGTGCCCGGTGCCGCCCTGTCGGCCGCGGGGCTGCTGGCCCTGGTGTGGTCGATCACCGAAAGCCCGCACCGCGGCTGGACCAGCCCGGCCGCGCTCACCGGATTCACCGCCGCCGCACTGCTGCTGGCCGCCTTCGTCGGCCGGCAACTGCGCACGCCCGCCCCCATGCTCCCGCTGTACCTGCTGCGGGTGCCGGGCATCGGTGTGGCCGCGGCGGCCCTCGCCCTGATGTCCTTCGCCATGTTCGGGGCGCTGTTCGTGCTGACCCTGTATCTCCAGGGGGTGCTCGGCTTCAGCCCCTGGCAGGCCGGTGTGCGGACGCTGCCCCTGCCGGCCGGACTCGCGCTCGGCGCGGTGTGCGCGGTGCCCGTACGGGCACGGCTGGGCGGGAAGGTCCCCGTCGTCGGCGGTCTGATGCTGGTGACGGCCGGCTTCGCCGTCCTGGCGACCACCACCCCCGACTCCGGCTACCCGCACTGCGCGGCCTTCCAGCTGCTCGCGGGCGTGGGCGCCGGACTGGTGGCGGCAGCGGCCACCGAGTCCGTGATGGGCTCGGTCGCCACCGAGCGAGCCGGGCTCGGATCGGCCATCAACGACGCCACCCGCCAGGTCGGCTCCGCCCTCGGTGTGGCCGTCCAAGGCTCCGTGCTCGCGGCCGTCTTCACCTCCCGCCTCACCACCTCCCTCACCGATCTGCACGCCCCCGCACTCGTGGCGGAAGCGGCCGAGCACAGCATGCTGTCCGTCCCCGCACAGGCGATGCGCCTCCCCGGCCCGCTGCGCGCCGGCGTGCTGGCCGCCGCGCGCAGAGCCTTCACGGACGCGATGACGCTCACCGCCGTCGTTGCCGGAGCCGTCACACTGCTCACCGCCGCCGCGGCCGCACGCTGGCTCGGCCGGCCGGCCGAGCCCCACGACGCCCGTCTCTCCCGCGACGGCCATACCGCCCCGCCCGCCGCGGCCGGAGCCCGGGGAGGTCGCGCACCCGGCGTTATAGAGCGATAAGTCACTCGTTCAGAGGTGCCATCAGGGCCGTTGCCCGAGGACCGGGTCGGCGACAGTAGGGAGCGCGAGACCGCCCTCCGCGCACCGGTTTCCGGTGCCGACCGCCGCCCGCCCGCCTGGAGCCGCGATGCACAGCCCCGTCCGCACCGGCACGTTCCGGGGTGCCCCGGGCTCCCGCTGAACGCACGCGTGGTGCCCCGTCCGCACCGACGTACCGCGCCCGGACCGCACTGCGCCCGAGGCCTTCGCCGGCACCACCTCACCCATTGAAGGAGTCACCCGTGCCCACCAGTACCGAGCTGATCACCAGCACCCTCACCAAAACCTTCGATCTCGACCCGGCCGAGGTCACCCCCGAGCGCACCTTCGAGGATCTGGGGCTGGACTCGCTCGCTCTCGTCGAGATGGGTCTGATGCTGCAGGAGCGCACCGGGATCTCGCTGGAGGACATTCCCCTGCAGACGACCATCGGCGGGCTGGCGGCGCTCATGGACGCCCGGGACGCCGACACCGCTCTGACCGCGGCGCCGAACAGCGGGGCCTGATGCCCAGTCAGTGCCGCGAGGTCGCCGTCACCGGCCTCGGGGTCATCAGCCCGGCCGGGATCGGCGCCCGGGCAACCTGGGACGGTCTGCTCACCGGCCGGTCCACCGCCGCCCGGGACCCGGAACTGGCGGGCCTGCCGGTGGACATCTCCTGTCGGGTGCCGGACTTCGACACCGCCGCCATGGTCGGCCGCAAGGCCGCCTGGCGGCTGGACCGCTTCGTGGCCATGGCTCTCCTCGCCGCCCGGCACGCCGTCGCGGATGCCGGCCTCGGCCCCACCGAATGGGACGCCGCGCGCGTCGGGGTGGTCATGGGGACGGGCACGGGCAGCATGGAACGCTATGTCGGCGAGTTCGCCAAGCTCGCGGCCGGCCGCCCCCTGGACATCTCGCCGCTCGCCATCACCCGCAGTGTGCCCAACATGGCAGCCGCCGAAATCGCCCTCGACCTGACGGTCACGGGACCCAACTTCGCCGTCTCCACCGCCTGCGCCTCCGGCAGCAACGCCCTGGGCATCGCCCGTGATCTGCTGCGCGCCGGGAGCTGCGACATCGTGCTGGCCGGCGGAGCGGAATCCGCGCGCCACCCCATCCCCGCGGCCTGCTTCCACCGGATGGGAGCCCTCTCCCGGCGGACGGAGGACCCCGCGCGGGCCTGCCGCCCCTTCGACGCCGGGCGCGACGGATTCGTCCTGTCCGAAGGCGCGGCCGTCCTGGTACTGGAGCGCCCCGACCACGCGCATGCCCGCGGTGCCCGCCCCCGCGCCCATCTGGTCGGCTACGGGGCGAGCTGCGACGCCTACCACTACGCCGCCCCCGACCCGGACGGCCGGGGAGCCGCGGCGGCCCTCACCGCCGCCTTGGCCGACGCCGGCACCGCGCCCGGGGACATCGACCACATCAATGCGCACGGCACCGGAACCCGGCGCAACGACCTGGCCGAAGCCAGGGCGCTGCGCAGCGTCTTCCCCGAGCCCCCCGCCGTCACCTCCCTCAAAGGCGCGCTCGGGCACGCCATCGGAGCGGCCGGTGCCATCGAAGCGGCCGTCACCGTCATGAGCCTGCAACGGGACACCATCCCTCCCACCGCCAACCACGAGGACCCCGACCTCGACATCGACCTGGACATCGTGGCCAAGGTCCCCCGCACCACGGCCCAGTCCGCCGCCGCCAGCCTGTCCACCGGCTTCGGCGGCCAGAACGCCGCACTGGTCTTCCGGTCCGCCTGACGCGCACGCGGGGCGGCGAACAGCCCACGGTGCGCGCCGGGCCGGATCGAAAGCCACGGCTACCGCATCGCCCGTTCCTCTCTGCGCCTCGACGAGCCCGACCGTGATCCTTCCGCGGTACGGGGCCGTGAAGCGGCATGCGACGCGCGGAAATTCGGTGGGCCGGTGGCCTCGTCCGCCGTCGCGCGCATGGTGCGGCCCGGTGGCCGGGTATGCGGATTCCGTGCGGTCCCGGCCGCCCGGCGCCGACGCCGGTGACGGCACCGCGGTGGCCGGGCCCGCGTGCGGCGCCCGCCGCGGCGTACGCCAGAATCCCTTCCGACCAATCCAGGTGTCGCCCGGCGCCGAATCACTGGTGACCATGTCACAGTCCGGAGGTGTCCATGCCCGTCGCAGCCCGCGGCGACCGATCCTCAGCGCCGCATTCCGGTGCCCTGGAATCACTGCTCGACCGCGTCTCCCGCGGCGACCAGCACGCGTTCGAGAGTCTCTACACAGCGGTGGCCGGATCCGTACTGGGCCTGGTGCGGCGGGTGGTGCGGGATCCGGCCCAGTCCGAGGAGGTGGCACAGGAGGTGCTGATCGAGGTGTGGCGGTCCGCGGCCCGCTTCGACGTGCGGCAGGGCAGCGCCATGGCCTGGATCATGACCTTGACCCACCGGCGGGCGGTGGACCGGGTGCGCTCGGTCCAGGCGGCGGCCGACCGCGACCACCGGGCCGGGTTGCACGCCTACACCGCGGCCTTCGACGAGGTCAGCGAGCAGGTCGAACGCCGACTGGAGCGTGAGCAGGTGCGCCGCTGTCTGGGGCAGTTGACCGAACTGCAACGGGAGTCGGTGACGCTCGCCTACTACCGCGGCTACACCTACCGGGAGACCGCCGACCTGCTCGGCACGGCGCTGGGGACGGTCAAGACACGGCTGCGCGACGGCCTGATCCGGCTCCGCGACTGCCTGGGGGTGTCGGCATGAACACCGTCGATCTGCACACACTCACCGGTGCCTACGCCCTGGGCGCACTGTCCGAGCACGAGGCGGCGGAGTTCACCCGCCACCTCGCCCAGTGCGAGGCCTGCACCCAGGAAGTACGGGAGCTGCAGGAAACCGCGGCCCGACTCGCCCTGGCGGTCGCCGAGGTGCCCCCGGCGGACCTCCGGACCCGGGTGATGGCGGCCCTGCCGGAGGTCCGGCAGCTGCCGCCGATACGGCGTGAGGCGACCGTGGTCCCGATGCGCGGACGGCGACTGCGCCATCGCCTGCCCTACTTCGCGGCCGCCGCCTGTCTGGCCGTCGCCGCGGTCACCGGCGGGCTGGCCGTCAACGCCCGGTACGACGCCGACCGGCAGCGGGACCGTACCGTCCGCGCCGAACAGCAGGCGGCCGCGGTCAGTGCCCTGATGACGGCGCCGGACGCCACCTTCCACACCACGGCCTTCAAGGGCGGGGGCAGCGGCACCGTGGTGGCCTCCAAGCGGAGGGGACAGACCGCCTTCCTCTATCACGGGCTGCCGGCACTGCCGGGCCAGCGGGTGTACGAGCTCTGGTACAGCCGCAACGGCACCATGGTGCCCGCCGGTCTCGTCGAGCCCGGCCGCTCCTCGGGCACGATGCTGCTGACCGGCGGGCCGCAGGGCGCGGACGGGGTCGGCGTCACGGCCGAACCTCCGGGTGGTTCCAGCAGTCCCACCAGTCCGCCGCTGGGCCTGCTCCGGGTGTGACCTCCGGAAACGACGGGTGACACCGGCGGCCGTCCCACGGCGCGGCCGCCGGTCCCGTCGGCGTGCCCGGTCTGAACCGCCGGCCTCCAGGCGCCACGAACTCCCGCTCGTCGCGGCGGTCCGGAACATCGGGACCAATCCGCGCCGCACCCGGTACCGAATCCCTCAGTGAGCGGGCCGTCGCACCCCGGACGCGGCCCCGCCCCGACATGAGGAGGCACCTGCTGTGGAGCTTCGACGGATAGCTGTGGTGGGCGGCGGGGTAGCGGGACTGACCGCCGCGTATGTGCTGCAGCAAGGCGGATGTGAGGTGTCGCTGTACGAGGCGGAGGACCGTCTCGGCGGCCACGCCCACACCCACGACACGGCCTCGGGAGACGGCCGGGTGGTCCGCGTCGACACCGGCTTCATCGTCCACAACGAACGCACGTACCCGCTGCTGCTGCGGCTGTTCCGCGAACTCGGGGTGGCCACCCAGGACTCCGAGATGAGCATGTCCGTACGGTGCGAGGGCTGCGGTCTGGAGTACGCCGGCGCCCGCGGGCCGGCCGGGCTGTTCGCCCAGCCGCGCAGCGCCCTGCGGGGGCGCTATCTGCGGATGCTGACCGAGATCCGGGCCTTCCACCGCGCCGCGCGCACCACGCTCGCCACCGAGCGCGGTGACACGCTGACCCTCGGCACATTCCTTACCGGCTGCGGCTTTTCACGGTATTTCATCACCCACTTCGTCACTCCGCTGGTCTCCGCGGTATGGTCCTGCGCCCCCACGACCGCCATGCAGTATCCGGCCGCCTATCTGTTCCGCTTCCTCGAACACCACGGGCTGCTGTCCGTCAGCGGCTCCCCTCAGTGGAAGACGGTGACCGGCGGCTCGGTGGAGTACGTCAGCAGGGTCGGCAAGCAGCTCACGGTGGTCCGTACCGGCACGCCGGTGCGAGCGGTGCACCGCAGCCACGACCGGGCCACGGTCGTTGCCGAGGACGGCACGGAGCGCGCGTACGACGCGGTGGTGGTGGCCGTCCACCCCGACCAGGCGCTGCGGATGCTCGCCGACCCCACCGATGACGAACGGCGGGTCCTGAGCGCGTTCCGCTACTCGCGCAACAGCACCCTGCTGCACAGCGACACCTCGCTGCTGCCGCGCGCACGCGGGGCCCGGGCCTCGTGGAACTACCTGATGGCCTCCTGCCATACCCCCGCTGACCAGGTGCAGGTCAGCTACCACATGAACCGTCTGCAACGGCTGGACACCCCCGAGGACTACCTCGTCACCCTCAATGCCACCGACCGGGTCGCCACCGACCGGGTCCTGGCGCGCATGGTCTACGAACACCCCCTCTACACACCGGAGTCGGTCGCCGCCCAGCAGAGCCTGCCGCAGCTGAACTCGGCGGTCACCGCCTTCGCGGGCGCCTACCACGGCTGGGGATTCCACGAGGACGGCTGCCGCTCCGGGGTGCAGGCCGCCGCGGCCCTGGGGGTGCGCTGGTGACACCGCGTACCGCCGTACCGGCCGCCGCGCCCGCCACCGGCATCCGCACACCCGCGCTCTACGAGTGCCTGATCTCGCACGCCCGCACGGCCCCGGTGCGGCACGCCCTGCGCCACCGCACCTACATGTGGCTGGTCGACCTCGACCGTCCGCCGCGGCTGCCCCGTGCCCTGCGCCCGCTGGCCCGGTTCGACCCCCGGGATCACTTCGGCGGCACCGCACCGTCCCTCCGGGCCGGGCTGGAACGGTTCCTGGCGAGCCGTGGGGTGCGGCTGGGCGGCGGGCGGGTGCTGATGCTCGCGCACGCCAGGGTCCTGGGACACGTCTTCAATCCGCTGACCCTGTACTGGTGCCACGACCACAGCGGCGCGCCCGTCTGCGTCGTGGCCGAGGTGCACAACACCTACGGCGAGCGCCACTGCTATCTGCTGCACACCGATGAGCAGGGCCGGGCGGAGGTCGCCAAGGACTTCTATGTCTCGCCGTTCTTCCCGGTCGACGGCGCCTACCGGATGCGCCTGCCCGAACCGGCCGACCGGCTCGATCTGACCGTACAGCTGCGACGTGGTGACACCAGGCCGTTCACCGCGACCGTGCGCGGCACCCGGCGGCCCGCGACCGCGGGGCAGCTGCTGGCCACTGTGCTGCGCCACCCCTGGTCGACGGCCGCGGTCACCGCCGGGATCCGCCGCCACGGCATCGCCCTGTTCCTGCGAGGTCTGCCCGTCCAGGCCCGCCCCCGCCACCGTATCCAGGAGGGTATGCAGTGAAGACTTCCGTCCCGGACCGCGCCGCAGCCGGTTCCGCCCTCGCCCCGTACGCCGCACACACGACGACTCGGGAGCGGGTGGACGCCGCCAAGTGGCCGGATGTGGCGCGCAGTCCACGCGGCTCGGCCGGCCGGACCGCCGTGACCCGGCTGATCGTCCAACGGGCACTCGCCTCCCTGCCGCTGCGGATCGCGCTCGGCGACGCCCCCGTCACGGGCGCCGAGGGCCCCCTGCTACGGGTACACGACCCGGACGCGTTCTTCCGCCGGATCGGCACCGACGGGCTGATCGGCTTCGGCGAGTCCTATATGGCGGGGGAGTGGGACGCGGACGAGCTGGTCGGCGCGCTGACGGTCCTCGCCTCCCGCCTCAGTTCGCTGGTACCGCGCCCCCTGCAGCGGCTGCGTGGCGCCTGGGCGCAGCGCCGGCCCCGCGGACAGCGCAACACACTGGAGGGCGCACGGGAGAACATCCACCGCCACTACGACCTGTCCAACGACCTGTTCGCGCTCTTCCTGGACCGGACCATGACGTACTCCTCGGCCCTCTTCCGGAAGCGTCCCGCCGCGTGGAGCGATCTGGCCGATGCCCAGCACCGCAAGATCGACCGGCTGCTGGATCTGGCCGGCGTCGGCGCGGGCACACGCCTGCTGGAGATCGGCACCGGCTGGGGAGAGCTGGCCCTGCGCGCCGCCGCCCGCGGCGCCCGCGTCGTCTCCGTGACCCTGTCCCAGGAGCAGCGCGAGCTCGCCATGGCGCGGCTCGCGCAGGCCGGTTACGCGGACCGGGTCTCGGTCGAGCTGTGTGACTACCGGCAGGTGACCGGTGCCTACGACGCCGTGGTGAGCGTGGAGATGATCGAGGCCGTCGGCGAGGACTACTGGCCCGTCTACTTCGACACCCTCGAACGCCTCCTGGTGCCCGGCGGCCGGATCGCGCTCCAGGCGATCACCATGCCGCACGACCGGATGCGCGCCACCCGCACCACCTACACCTGGATCCACAAGTACATCTTCCCCGGCGGCCTCATCCCGTCCGTCCGGGCCATCGAGGAGTGCGCCGCACCCGCCGGTCTACGGGTGGAGGAGAACGACGGATTCGGCGGCCACTACGCCGAAACGCTGCGGCTGTGGCTCGACCGCTTCACCGCACAGCCCGCCACGGTCGGTGCGTTGGGCTTCGACGTGGTGTTCCGCCGCATGTGGGAGTTCTATCTGGCCTACTGCGAGGCCGGATTCCGGGCCGGCTACCTGGACGTACGCCAGCTGCTGCTGACCAAGGCCGCCACGACGGCACGGGACGGGGGTCTGCGATGACGCGTGTCGCGCCCCGTCTCGCCGCACTGCTCGCAGCCCACTTCGGGGGGAACCTGCCGGTGCGGCTGCGCGCCTGGGACGGCAGCGAGGCCGGGCCGAAGACCGCGCCGGTCGTGGTGCTGCGCTCCCCCCGGGCGCTGCGCCGTCTGCTGTGGCAGCCCGGTGAACTCGGGCTGGCGCAGGCGTACATCGCGGGCGATCTCGACATCGACGGTGACCTCGCCGACGGTCTGAGAAGGGTGTGGCGCTCGGTACGGGAGCACGGCCCGGCCCCCGGCTCTCCCGGCCCCCGGCAACTGGCCAGGGCCGCCGTCACCGCACTGCGGCTCGGTGCACTGGGCCCCCGCCCGCCCGCGCCCGGGGCGCCGCGGGCACGGCTGCGGGGCGCGCTCCACAGCACCGTCCGGGACCGCGCCGCCATCAGCCATCACTACGACCTCTCCAACGACTGGTACGCGCTGCTGCTGGACGAGACCATGGCCTACTCCTGCGGCTACTGGAAACGCCCCGACGACCCGTCCTACGGGCCGGCCGACGCCCAGCGGGACAAACTGGAGCTGGTCTGCAGGAAGCTGGGCCTTCGTCCCGGCGCCCGCCTCCTGGACGTCGGCTGCGGCTGGGGCAGCCTCTCGCTCCACGCGGCGCGGGAGCACCACGCACGGGTCACCGCGGTCACGCTCTCGCGAGAGCAGCACGACTTCGTGACCGCCCGCGTGGCGGCGCTGGGGCTGAGCGAGCTGGTCGATGTCGAACTCCGGCACTACCGGTACATCAGGGGAGACGGCTATGACGCGGTGTGCGCGATCGAGATGGGGGAACATGTGGGCGACGCCGAGTACCCGGACTTCGCCGTCCGGCTGCATGCGTTGCTGCGCCCCGGGGGGCGGGTGCTGATCCAGCAGATGTCCCGTGGTGCCGCCGCGCCCGGAGGCGGTGCGTTCATGGAGTCCTACATCGCCCCCGACATGCATATGCGCCCGCTGGGCGAGACCGTGGGCCTGCTGGAGGCCGGCGGGCTGGAGGTGCGGTCCGTCGAATCGCTGCGGGAACACTATGCACGGACCATCGCCGCCTGGCACCGCACACTGGAGACCCGCTGGAAGGAGTTCGTGGCGCTGGGAGGGGAACCGACCGCCCGGGTGTGGCGGCTGTATCTGGCCGGTGCCGGCCTGGCGTTCACCGAGCGCCGCATGGGCGTCGACCAGATCCTCGCCGTACGCCCCACTCCGGAGGGAGAAGCCGGCATGCCGGCGACGCCGGACGACTGGTATACGCGGGAAGTCCGGCAATGACCGGATTTCCCTGGGCGGCCTTTGCCGTCAACCTCGCCGCGGCGGCCGGTGCCGCGTTCGCCGTCATGCTCACCACGTTCGCCGTCGCCCGGGCCAAGGGGGTGCACCGGCTGGTGGACATCGCATGGGGAGCGGCGTTCACGGCGGTGGCCCTGACGACCTGTGCCCTGTCCGCCGGTCACGGGGACGACGGCCGGCGGATCCTGGTCACCCTCGCCACGGGGGTGTGGGGACTGCGGCTGTCCGTCCATATCGCCCGTCGTGGGCGCGGGCACGGCGAGGATCCGCGCTATGAGCGCCTGCTGGCCAAGGCCCCCGGCAGCCGTGATGTCTACGCCCTGCGCACGGTGTACCTGTTGCAGGGCGGACTGGTGTGGCTGATCTCGCTCCCGGTGCAGGTGGCGCAGTATGTGGCGGTGCCGCTGGGGGCGAGTGCCGTCGCAGGCGGGCTGTTGTGGGCGGTCGGCTTCGTCTTCGAGGGCGTCGGGGACTTCCAGCTGGGCCGGTTCAAGGCCGACCCGGACCACCGGGGCCGGGTGATGGACCGCGGCCTGTGGGGCTGGACCCGGCACCCCAACTACTTCGGTGACTTCCTCGTCTGGTGGGGGCTGTTCCTGCTGGCCTGTGGCACCGTGCAGAGCGCCGCGGTCGCCGTGGTCTCGCCGCTGGTGATGTCGTACCTGCTGATCTACGGCAGCGGTAAGCGACTGCTGGAGAACCACCTGGCCGACCGCCCCGGATACGCCGCCTACACGGCCCGCACCAGCGGTTTCTTTCCGCTGCCACCGCGCCGCCGCCCCGACCCGGAGGATCCCCGCCCATGAGGACAGGCCCGGCACGGCCCACGGACCCCCGCAGCGGCGACGGAAGCCGGGGCGCGCACCGGCCGCTGGTGGTCCACCGCCATCCGGACGCGCCACGGGCCGCGGTGCTGCTGATGCACGGGGGGAGGGCCGACGGCCGCACTCCGCCCCCACGGCTCAACCTCCCCGCACTGCGGATGCGGCCCTTCGGATCCGCGCTTTTCCGGCCCCCGCGCGGGCGGGAGCTGCTGCTCGCCTCCGTGCGCTACCGCTGCCGCGGATGGAACGGGCCGCAGGCGGACGCCGCCCAGGACGCCCGCCGGGCGCTCGACGAGCTGGCCGCGCTCGCCGCTGACGTACCGGTCGTGCTCGTCGGCCACTCCATGGGCGGCAGGGCCGCCCTGCACACCGGCGGGCATCCGGCGGTCCGCGGCATCGTCGCGCTCGCCCCGTGGTGCCCGCCCGACGAACCCGTCTCCCATCTGCGCGACAGGACCGTCGTGCTGCTGCACGACAAGCACGACCGGATCACCGACGCCGAGGGCTCCTGGCTCTTCGCCGAGCGCGCCCGGCAGTCGGGAGCCCGGGCCCATTCGGTCGCCATGCCGCGCGGCGGACACACCATGCTCCGTGGCGCCCGCCAGTGGCACCGGCTGACCGTGGATCTCGTCGCCGCCATCCTGGACGGCACACCGTTGCAGGTCTCGGCCGACGGAAGGTTCCCCGGGTAGCGGCTCGCACCGCCCGCACCAGCAGCCCCGCACAGCACGCTTTTCTTCCGACGCCCCGTCCGTCGCCACACGGCCGGGACGCAGGGAGAGATGGCCTGATCCGGCGCGGTTCTCGCCGCCCCACGGATCCCGTGCCGGGGCCCTTCCGCGTGCCCAAGTCCCGTGTGGGGAAGTCTTCTTCAGGGTGGGGGCATCCGAGTGCGCTCTTGCCCGAACGGGCCGTCAGGGCATGCCTCGACGGCGGTACTTGGCAAGGCCGGCGAGTACGTGATCGTCGCTTTTCCGTCAAGAGAATCGCCGGAAACGAGCAAAAGAGGCAACTTACTGACCAGATTGTCGCGTCTTCCGTGCAGAGTCATCAAACGGGGCCCGAAAGCTTGCCCCGTGCCAAGGGCTCAGAAACCGGGCTTTCGAAGGAGAAGGTATGCGACCGTTTGCGTTGAGCTACGCCCGTCCGGCGGTGAAATCACCGACGACCACCCCATACAGCTATGACGCCACCCGGCAACTCAACGTCCTCCCGGACGGGCGCCCGGCCACCTGTAGCCGGGCGGTGCTGCTGGCAACCGGCACCACCGCCTCCACCGCCGGTTCCAAGACCCACTTCGACGACTGAGCGCCGATGACCGTCCTGGTCCTTACCTGCGAGGAAGACTTGACGGCGGACATCGTGGTGTCGACGCTGCAGGACCTCGGTGTCCCGCTCGTCCGCCTCGACCCCGCCGACCTGCCGGGGAGGGTCGCCGTGTCGGCGGAGTACGCCGAGAACGACTTCCACGGATATCTCAAATCGGGCGAACGCATGGTGAGCCTCAACAGTCTGCGCTCGGTATGGGTCCGCCGCCCCGGCACCCCCGGGGCGCGCGCCGCGGAACAGTCCGCCTGGATCACGGCGGAGTCCGAACAGGCGCTGTACGGCATGCTCTCGTGCACCCCGGCACGCTGGATGAACCATCCCGTCGCCTCCGTGCAGGCACGCAACAAGCCGTGGCAGCTCCGTATCGCCCATCGCAGCGGTTTCCTCGTGCCCCCCACGCTGATCACTACGTTCCCCGCGGTCGCCCGGCAGTTCGCCGCCGCCCACCAGGACCTCGTGGTGAAATCGGTCAGCGGGAAGCACCCCGGCGACCCGCCACTGGTGCTGCCCACCACACGCATCAGCCCGGACGCGGACTTCAGCGGGGTCGCGGCCGGCCCGACCCTGCTCCAGCAGCACATCCCCAAGGAGGCCGACATCCGGCTGACCTGCGTCGGCGAACATCTCTTCGCCGCCCGCAAGAAAGCCGATCCCGAGGAAGTGGACAGCCGTTTCACCCAGCACGGCACCTGGGAACCTGCCGAGGTGCCGGACTCCGTCCACCGGGCGGTGAGCAACTATATGGACACCGCCCAACTTGCCTATGGTGCCTTTGACTTCGCAGAAGACCCGGACGGGGCCTGGTGGTTCCTGGAATGCAACCAGGGCGGCCAGTTCGGCTTCGTCCAATTGGAGACCGACCAGCCCATCGCCCAGGCCATCGCCACCTGGCTGGCGGTGGAACCTTGACCTGATCCCGGAGCGGCGGTCGGCCGCGGGACCACGGCGCCGCGAGGCCGAGGCCGCGTCGCCCCCCCTCCTCCCTGCGGTCCCGGCGCGCCGTCTCCCGAGCACGGCGCGCCCCGGCCACCCCGCCGTCCCCCTACTTGATCAAGACGTTCGCCACCACGATGAACAGCCCGATCAGCACATCCACACCACCGACCCGGAAGGACCCCGGCCAGCCCCGGCCCGCCACCCGGGCCGCCCATACCCCCCAGCCGAACAACGCCACCATGTTGATGGTCAGGGCGACGTCGATCGCGCTCTCCTCGCCCCACCACTTCGCCTGGGCGCCGAGCAGCACAGCCATCGTCGGCACCGTCGCGGCCACCAGCGGCCATTCGGTCAGCATCGAACGTACCGCGCTGGCGGTGACCTGGGCGTCGTCGTCCGTCCGGTGCGCGATGGAGTGGGCATAGCCGTGCGCCGCGGCCGACGCCACTGCTGACAGCGCCACCCACAATGCGTCGTACCCGGGATCCGCCGGTGTGCCTTCATGGCTCAGCGCGGCCGCCAGCGCGCTGGCGAGCACCGAACCGTACACCCCGCCGAACAGCAACCGCTGCAGGGGTTCCCCCCGTCTGGCGGGCGGCAGGGAATCGCTGCGAACTACGGACAAGGCGCCACCTCACAGGACCGACAGGGCTGCCCCCGCTTCGGGATGCACACACGAGATGTAGCAGCCGCGGCGCGGATCCGTCCGACGCTACGCCGACAGTTCCGGCGAATTACCACCTCACCGCGGCACCGCGCGGAATGACGGACTCCGCCCGGTGGACCGCAGCTTCGTCAGACGCGCAAGGTCAAGGGCGGATGCGTGCCGTTCAGATAGTGGTCGCCGATGTCGCGGAGCCTGTGGGTGGGGGAGGCCTGCGCCGTCAGGATGCGTGCGTTGCGCCAGAACCGGTCGAAACCCGGGGCGCCGGCCGGGGAGTCGGCGCCCCGGGTGAGTTCCAGGACGCGGGTGGTGATGTCCATCGCGGACCTGCTGGTGACGGCCTCGGCCGCGGCGACGAGGACCGCGATGTCCGCGCGCTCGTCCACACCGAGCCCCTGCCCCGCGAGCAGACCGCGCGCCAGTGCCTCCGTCGCCGAGTCGACCACCGCCGCGGCGGTGTGGGCGGCCGTGACCAACTCCCCGTACGCGAGAAGGAGATAGGGATCCGCACCCGGCCGCTCCGGGTACCCGCCGTCGTCCGCACCGGCGGCCGGCCAGCTGCGCGGTGCGGCCCGGTTGAGGTCCCGGGCCTCGGCAAGCGCTCCTTCGGCGGTCCCCAGGCTGACGTGGACGAGGGCGAGCCGGAGAGCCAGCGGGGCGAGCGTGGCGAAGGGGGAGACGGCGTGCTCGTCGCGGGGGACGGCACCGAGGACGTGGTCAGCGGGGACGGGGACGCCGTCGAAGCTGATGCTGCCGGCGCCGGTGAGCCGCTGGCCGAGGCGGTCGTTCTCGGCATCGGCCGCCACGCCCGGATGGGCCGGGTCGACATAGACGATCAGTGCCTCACCGCTGTCGGCGCATACCGCGCCGAGCGCCAGCCGGTCGGCGACCTGGACACCCCCGGCGAGTGTCTTGCACCCGTGGAGGACGTACCCACCGGCGACCGGTGTGAGCGTCAGGTCGGGACCTGCCGTCGGTTCCAGGTCCGGGATATCGGTACTCCCGCTCCAGAGCCACTGCTCCGCCGCCGCCCGGAGTTCGAGTCCGTCGGCCTTTTCCGGGCTGCCGAAGAACTGTGCGCTCCACGACAACACATAGTGCCGGCCCAGCAGTTCGCCGACCGAGCTGTCGGCCGCCGCGATCTCCCGGATGACCGCGCAGGCGGTGCGCCAGTCGGTGCCGCGCCGGGCCGGACCGGGCGGCGTCAGCAGCGCGGGCAGTCCCGCTTCGCGCAGCCGTGAGACCTCGTCGAACGGCGGCTTGCCCGCGCGGTCGCGGCCGAGGGCGTCGACGGCGAGATCGTCCGCGATCTCCCGGGTGACACGGAGCCGGAGCCCTTCATCGGCAAGGTGGTTGAGCTCTATGAAGGCGGGCCGTACTGCGGATTTCTTCGGCATTGCGCCGTTCACCGTCCTGTCGGGTGTCTCCGGCGCGGGCAGGGAGATCCGGCCGCCGGCCAGAGGAACGGAACGCATCGGTGTCCGCACGCCCACTTCGCCCCTCCGGCTTCCCTAGTTTTCCCACTGGATTGATAGGGAATAGAATGCTTCCGGACTGCGGGCGGATCAAGGGGCGTTCAAAGGGTGGACAGGCCGGTCTTGGCATCCGGACCGCTTGTGATGGCCCGCCGGCGGCCGGGCCCGCTGCGAAGTCGGCCGCACGCTCTGTGGCACCGCCATGGCGATGGGGGCGCCAGGGTCCACTGCGTCCGGATACGTGGCCGTCCTCCCGCTCGGCGCACGATCGGCCGGACACGTCCTGGCCGGCTGGCCGGCGTTGGGGTTCTTACCTGCGAGTGGGGCGTCACCTACCAGGGCCTCCCCACCACCACTATCAGCCGGAGCCGCCTGCGGGAGGCGGTGCTCGCCATCTTCCATCACGACCCGAACACGAGCACCCACACGTTGGAGACCGGAGTCCAGGTATTGGCCGTGGCCCTGGCGGAAGGGGCGCGGTTCCAGGCGATTCCCGCGCAGATCGCTCAGGCGATCCGTGGCAGGTCGGCCTGGGTCGTGGGCAACCACGCGGACGAGATCAGGAACTGGGACCAGCGGTCCAGGGTCGTCTTTCAGGCACGCGCCACCGACCCGAGCGGTGATGGCGAGGTGTGGCAGCAGCGCCGTGAATACGACTGGAATGGGGCCCACGTGCTGCTGACCGCGCTGGATCTGGCTCGCCGGCTCTACCTGATCAAGCCACCGACGAGGAAGGGCTGACCTTCACAGCACCCCACAAGGCGCTCACCGGGAGCGGCTGCCGCCGTGCTCCACCGCGTGCCGGAGGATGCGCTGCCGCCACTGCGCCAGTGCCTCGGCGCGGTCGCCCCGGCGTCCTCGGCGGCGACGCCCGTCGCTGTTGCGGCCGGCGCGCCGCACTTGGGAGCGCCACGTCGTCCACCACCCACACTTGGGTACGGATCGCCTGGCGCAGCCGCTCGGCAGTCCGGTTGTCACCGACCTATCAGACAGGCCCTGGTCCGGACGGTCGTACGAAACCCATGCATGAGCCGGAGGGCGGAGAGGGGCCAGAACTGTGTGCGGGCGTTTGTCAGAGACTTCCGGCCCTGACACGCTGTCCGCATGCGAGTCGTCAGAGAGCGGAATGCGCTCCGGCCGCGGCAGGAGCCGACTGGCGGACGCGACGCCGCACAGATGCAGGAAGCCGAATCGCGGCGCATCCAGCGCCCGATGTCCGGCCTGCGGTCTGGGTAGCTGGGCACCAAGCGCTGGTTGCGCCGCACACGAGCGTCGTTGCCGACGCGGACGGGAGCCTCAAGTCCGCGGGCGGCACGGGGGGCTGCGCGGGGCATATCGGGCCTGTCGCACGCGGAGCGACCGCCCTTCTCGGGATGCATGGTCCCTTCGTGTGCCGGGCGTTGCCACGGGTCCGGAGGGCGAGGTGGTGCAAGGCCGCCCTGCCCGGGGAGCCCCGCGAGCTCACCGCCCGGCTCGACGCCGCACCGGCGTCCGCGCGCCGCTGACGGCAGCTTCGGATCCTGTGACCATCGGATCCGCACGAACGAGAGGGAGTTGTGCCATGGAGATCAACCAGGACGCTGAGGTCCGGACCTCCCGGGGAGGGAACCCGGTCTCGCGCCGATGGCTGCTGGGGGTTTCCGGCGGAGCCTTCCTGGCTGTCGGCTGCACGAAGGAAAGTCAGGGCGGCCAGGCGGACTCGGCGAAGAAGCCCGAGGGCAAGGATGCCCTGCAGAACCGCGCCGCCGTAGCCGGCCCGAACGGTGTGCTGGGCGCAAACTTCAATGAGGACCCGGCCCATGTGGACAAGGCCGCGCTGAACGCCCTTGGCGCCACCTGGGTACGCGGCTTCGTGCTGATGGACACAATCAAGGACGGCACGGACCCGTTGCAGCAGCCGGCGATCCGGAAGCTGCTGGAGATGCACGGACAGGGGTTCGGCACGATCCTGGCGCTGAAATTCCAGTTCAGCAAAGAAAATCAGACGGTCCCTTCCCCGGCGACGGAAGGGATGAAAGCCGAACTGGCCGCGGTGGACAAGGTGTTGCAGGCCGTACTGGACAAGGTGGACATCCTCACCATCGGCAACGAGCCCTTCCTCGAAACCCATCAGGAGGAGAGGGTGACCAAGCTCAACCCCTTCTACCGGGAGGTGGCCAAGCACGTCATTGCCTACCGGGAGAAGCGATTCCGTAACGGCTGCCGGACGCATCTCTACATGGGGGCCCTCAACCGCCTCGACGATCCCCGAATGATCTCGGAGGCGACCAGGGGCTGGATCGAGTTCGTCAACAAGACTCCACAGCTCGAGGGCCTGGACATCCATCCGCATGTGACGTCGGCGGAAGCCGCCCAGAAATACCTCAACTACGTACTACCCAAGCTCAACGACAACAAGAAGTTCCTCGTCACCGAGTTCTCGCTGGTGGGGTACTACGAGAAGCAGATGACCCAGACCATTCCCACGGACTTCGTCCATGCCTACGAGAAAGAAATGGACATCACCCGGGGAATGAAGGTGTGGCAGCTTCTCAAGCTCGCGAAGGAGCAGCCCTTCACACAGAAGCAGTGGAACGATTTCCTGCGGATGAGCCCGTGGTTCGAGAGCCACAAGCACTTCATGCGGGATCAGGTGAAGAAGTACCGGAAGACGGGCCGGCTGGCCGTAGCCACCTACGGTGTGATGCAGGCAAAGGCGATGGTGACGCACATCAACGCGGGCAAGAAGCCCTGGATGCTGAACAGCCTGTACGTCAACCTCACCGTTCAGCACAACAAGGGTGACAAACTCCCGCACAACTACACCGTCTTCGACGACTTCACGTCGCTGCAGCGGGAACAGGACCGCCTCCCGGTGCGTCCGACGAAGGCGCGCAGGTAGGCACCGCCCCGCTGGTCCTCCGCAGCGGCTCGCGCCACCCACCAGCCCCCGCCGGCACGACACACTTCATGTACTTGCTCAGCCGGCTAGGGGTTGGTCCAGGACGCGGGGTCCTCGGTCAGTGCGGACACCGGGTCCGGCAGCTCGGCCGAGGCGACATCGGCCAGCGACACACCGTCGAGGATCTGGCGGACGTTGGCCCGCAGGGCGATCCACAGCGGCAGCAGTGACTCGGCGGGCCCCGAGTACGACAACTCCGGTGGACGGACTCCGCGTACCGACACCAGCGGGCCGTCCACGACACGGATGACATCCGCGATGCTGATGGCCTCCGCGGGCTTGGCCAGCCGATAGCCGCCGTTGCCGCCGCGCTGACTGTGGACGAGCCCGCCCCGGCGCATGTCGTTCAAGATGCCTTCGAGGAATTTATGCGGAATGTCCTGTGCTTGGGCGATGGCCTCCGCCTTGAGCGGGCCCGCATCCCGGGCAGCGGCGAGCTGCAGCGCCGCCCGCACGGCATAGTCCGCTCTGGCTGAAATCCGCATGCTCCGCATTATCCCGTAAGGGGCACGACACAGGACCTCCGGGTGCACCCACGACCGCTCCCGTGGAACACCCCCGCCCGGTTGCGAGCCCGGACGACCGGACGGACGCTCGACGTACGGCATCGACTCCGAGGTGAGTGTCGTGGCAGACAAAGGCGCGCACATGTCCGTCGCCGAGTCCTCGACCATGGAAACGCGTGGGCCCGCCGGCGTGGAAATGGCCCTGGTCGTCAACGGCGTCTCCCACGTCCTGGACCTGGAACCCCGGGTGAGCCTCCTGGACGCCCTGCGTGAGCACATGGCTCTCACCGGTTCCAAAAAGGGCTGTGACCAGGGAACCTGCGGAGCGTGCACGGTCTGGGTCGACGGGCGCAGGGTGCTGGCCTGTCTGACACTGGCCGTCACCTGCGAAGGCCGGGAAGTGACCACCATCGAAGGTCTCGCCGAGGGTGATGAGCTGCACCCGATGCAGCGCGCATTCGTCGAGCACGATGCCTTCCAGTGCGGATACTGCACACCCGGGCAGATCATGTCGGCCGTCGCCCTGCTGAACGAAGGGCATGCCGGGACCGACCGCGAGATCGCCGAGTGGATGAGCGGGAACATCTGCCGGTGCGCGGCCTATCCCCATATCCGCTCCGCCATCCGCGAGGTGCGTGGCCGGAAGGCAGGACAGTGATGCGTGCCATCAGCTACACCCGTGCGACGGATGTGACCGGTGCGGTCGCGGCGGTGACGAGTGACCCCGGAAGTTCCTTTCTGGCGGGCGGCACCACTGAAGTCGACCTGCTCCGGCTGGATGTGCTGCGTCCCCATCGCCTCGTGGACATCAACCGGCTGCCCCTGGCCGGGATCGAGGACCGGGCCGACGGAGGGCTGTTCATCGGCGCGCTGGCCCGGATGAGCGAGGTGGCGGAGGCACGGGCAGTCGTGGAGCGCTTCCCGATGCTGTCCCAGGCACTGCTTCTCGGGGCCTCCGCGCAGCTGCGGAACATGGCCTCGATGGGCGGAAATCTGATGCAGCGTGTGCGCTGCGCCTACTACCGCGATCCCGAATCCGCGTGCAACAAGCGCCTTCCGGGCAGCGGCTGTTCCGCTCTGGACGGCGTCCATCGCGGTCACGCGATCCTCGGCACGAGCGAGCACTGTATTGCCACCCACCCCTCGGACATGGCGGTCGCGCTGGTCGCCCTGGACGCCGTCGTGCATGTGGAGGGCACCCATGGATCCCGCAGCATCCCGGTCGACGATTTCTTCCTGCTCCCGGGCGACACACCCGAGCGGGAGCACCCCCTCACACCCGGCGAACTGATCACCGCGATCGAGGTGCCCCCGGTCCCCATGGCGCGCAGGTCGCTCTACCTCAAGGTGCGCGACCGCGAGTCCTACGAGTTCGCCCTCGCCTCGGCAGCGGTGGCGCTGGCGCTGGAGGACGGGGTGATCCGTGAGGTCCGGCTCGCCCTCGGCGGCGTGGCGACCAAGCCGTGGCGCGCTCGCCGGGCCGAGGAGGCCCTCGTGGGGCAGCGCGCCGACGTGGGCGTGTTCGCACGGGCCGCCGGCGTGGAGCTGGCCCCCGCCCTCACCCGCCCGATGAACGCGTTCAAGGCGGAACTCGCCCGGCGGACCCTCGTCCGTGCCCTGCAGACCGCTGCCGCGCAAGGAGAGGGGACAGCATGACCACGGGCGCCACTCTCACCGCCATCGGCCGGCCTCTCGCCCGCGTCGACGGCCGCGCCAAAGTCACCGGAGGCGCCCGCTACGCAGCGGAGTACACCCTGCCCGGCACCGTGTACGCGGCGCTCGTCGGCGCCCGCACAGCCTGCGGACGGGTCACCGGAATCGATACGAGTGCCGCGGAGAACGCCGACGGTGTGCTCGCCGTACTGACCCACCACAATCTGCCGAAAGTCGCCGGCCGGCCCCATCTGCTTCCGTCGCTGGCCGGCCACGCCGCTCCCGGGGAGAGCTTCTTCCCGATGCAGGACGATGCCGTGCACTACTTCGGACAGCCCGTGGCCATGGTGATCGCCGACTCGCACGAGCGCGCCCAGTTCGCGGCCCGGCAGGTCCATGTCGACTACGAGCGCAGCCCCTCCACCACCACCCTCGAAGAGGGCCGGGACCAGGCCTACGAACCCGAGGCGATCTTCGCCGGGTTCATCCCCGCACGCAGTGTGCGCGGCGACGTCGAGGCCGGTTTCCAGGCGGCGACCCAACGACTCGACGCGACATTTCATTTCGCGGCGAACCACCACAACCCCATCGAGCCATCGGCCACCACAGCAGTCTGGGACGGCGACCGGCTCACCCTCTACGACGCCACACAGGGGATCGTGGCAAGCCAGAGCACCGTGGCGGCGCTGCTGGGCATCCCCCCGTCGAAGGTGCGGGTCCGTGCTCCGTTCGTCGGCGGGGGATTCGGCTGCAAGGCCATGATCTGGCCGCATGTCACCCTGGCCGCCGTGGCCGCCCGGCATGTGCGGCGCCCCGTCAAGCTGGCACTCACCCGCGAGCAGATGTTCACCTCCTGCGGCCACCGCGAGGAGCAGGAGCAGCGCGTCGAACTCGGTGCCACGGACGACGGCCGGCTCACCGCCCTGCGCCACCACAAGCTCTCGCTGACCTCACCCTTCGACGACTGGGCCGAACCCTCGCTCAGCATCGCCTCGCAGGCGTACGCCTGCCCCCACTACGAGGGTGTCTACCGGCTGATCCGCAGCAACACCATGACGCCCACCTTCACCCGCGGGCCCGGCGAGACCACCGGCATGTACGCGCTGGAATGCCTGATGGACGAGCTCGCCCACCGTATCGGCGTCGACCCGGTGCAACTGCGGATGCGCAACCACGCCGAGTCCGACCCCAACACCGGCCACCCGTGGTCGAGCGACGGTGCGCAGGAGTGCTACCGCCGTGGCGCGGCCCGCTTCGACTGGCAGTCCCGCAACCCCGAACCCCGCTCCGAGCGGGACGGCAACTGGCTCATCGGCAAAGGCATGGCCACCGCCGGGTACCCGGTGTTCTTCCCCATGCAGCCGCAACGAGCCCGGGCCCGTCTCTACGCCGACGGTTCCGCCGTGGTGCAGGCCGGCACGCAGGAGTTCGGTACCGGATCGGCCACCGCGATGACCCAGGTCGCCGCCGACGGCCTGGGTGTCTCCCTGGAGAATGTCCGGTTCGAGTACGGCGACACCGATCTGCCGAACGTCGCCGCCACGGTCGGCTCGGCAGGTGCCGGCATGATCAGCGCCGCGGTGCACACCGCGGCCACCACGCTCCGCGACCAGATGATCGAGCAGGCGATCGCCGACCCCGACTCCCCGCTGCATCTGGCGGACCCGGCCGCCGTCGTCGTCCGTGCGGGGCGGATGGAGCTACGGGACCGGCCCGGCAGCGGCGAGTCCTACCGCGACCTGATGCAGCGCCACTTCATGACCGATATGGATGCGCTCGGCAGCTGGAGCCCGCCGCCCGCGAACGTGCCGTACGGACTCGCCACCTTCGGCGCGCAGTTCGCGGAGGTCGCCGTCGACCCGGACCTCGGTGTGGTCCGCGTCCGCCGGATGGTCGGTGCCTTCGCCCCGGGCCGGATCCTCAACGCCAGGACCGCCCACAGCCAGGTCATGGGCGGCATGATCTGGGGCATCGGCCAGGCGCTGCTGGAGGGCACGCTGGTCGACCCCCGCGACGGCCGCTGGGCGAACGCAAGCCTGGGGGAGTACCTGGTACCGGTCAACGCCGACGCCCCCGGCGTCGACATCGAGTTCGTGGAAGTGCAGGACACGGTCGTGAATCCGCTGGGCGTCAAGGGCCTCGGGGAAGTCGGCATGGTCGGCGCCGCGGCGGCCATCGCCAACGCCGTCTTCCACGCGACCGGCCGGCGCACCCGGGATCTGCCGATCAGGATCGAGGACCTGCTGTAGGACCGGTCTTGCCTTCTGGACCGTGGTTGAGGACCCCCGGAGCCCATGACGGATGATTTCGTCAGGCGGCGGTCCCACGGAGGCATACATGTACGGACAAAGCAGTACCAGCCGGGTCCTGCTGGTGGATGATGACGCGGCGATCCGGCGGTCGCTCGGGCGTGGGCTGCGGCTGAACGGCTTCACCGTCGGGCTGGCGGACGGCGGCCGGGCCGCGCTGGAGCGGATGGACGAGGCGCCGCCGGACGTCATGGTCCTCGACATCTCGATGCCCGACCTCGACGGCATCGCGGTGTGCCGACGCCTCCGGGAGAGCGGCAACGACATACCCGTGCTGATGCTGTCCGCCCTCGACGAGGTCACCGACCGGGTCGCCGGACTGCAGGCGGGCGGCGACGACTACCTCGTCAAACCGTTCGCCCTGGACGAACTGGTACTGCGCCTGCATGCGCTGCTGCGGCGCCGCCCGCCCGCCCCCACCGATGCCGTACGCGTCGGCGGTCTGGCGCTCGACACGGTGGCGCACCGCGCACGGCTCGACGACCGGGAAGTGGAGCTGACGCGACGCGAGTTCGCCCTGCTGGAGGTCCTGGCCCGCAACGCCGGGCAGGTGCTCACCCGCGACCAGCTTCTGGAACGCGTATGGGGCTACGACTTCGAGGTCCGCACCGATGCGGTGGACACCTTCGTCAGCTATCTGCGGCGCAAGCTGGAAGCGGGCGGGCGGAGCCGGATCGTGCACACGGTGCGCGGCGTCGGTTTTGTGCTGCGGGACGACGAGAGCGGGGCGGCGCGATGAGACTGTCCACCCGGATCGCGCTCGTTGTCGGGATGGTGGTGCCGCTGCTGGTGATGCTGTCCGGCTGGCTCCTGGTGCAGCTGGTGGGCAAGGATCTGCGCACCCAGGCGGATCAGCGCCTCACCGAACGTGCGCAGAGCGTGGCCGTGGCGGCGCGTGGCCTGTTGCGGGCCAGCTCCCACGACCGGCCCCGCGCCGAGCAGGCCCGCCAGCGGAAGCTGTTCACCTCGGCCCTGGACGTCGGCGTCCGGCTGTCCGGCCCCGACGGCACCGTCATGGACGGCCCGCAACCCGCCGCATCGGTTCCCCCGCCGGCCGGAACACACCATCCGTCCACCGTCCGGTCACACGGCAAGAGCTGGCGGGTGCTGGCCGTGCCGGTCACCGGCCGCGGGGTGCACGGCGTGCTGTGGCTGTTCTCCCCGGACACGGCGCGCGAGGCACAGCTCGGGATGGTGCGCCGGAGGGTCGTCACGGTGGCGCTGTTCGCCGCTCCGCCGGCCGGTGCGGCGGCCTGGCTGCTCGCCGCCCGCGCGGCCCGGCCGTTGCGGCGTCTGCAGCAGGCGGCCGGCGGACTCGACCCGCACACCGGCGCCGCTCGGCTGGATCATGCCCCGACCCGGATCACCGAGGTCGACGACCTCGCCCGGACCCTGCAGACCTTCCTGACCCGGTACGACGAGCAAGCCACCCGCACCGCCGAGGCGCTGGCCTCGGCACGCTCGTTCTCCGCCGCCGCGTCCCACGAGCTGCGGACCCCGCTGATGAGCATGCAGACCAACCTCGACATCCTCGATGCGTTCCAGGACCTCGATGCCGCCGACCGGGCGGAGACGGTGCACGACCTGCGGCATGAACACGCCCGTCTGCTGGGCCTCTTGGTGATGCTGAGAGCACTTGCCCAGGGCGATCTGGTCGAGGCGGACTCGTTTGCCGCCATCGACATGGCGGATCTCGCCGATGAGGCCGCCGCGGACATCCGGCGCAGGCACCCCGGGGCCGAAGTGGTGGTCCACAGCAGCCCGGGACTGACGCTCCACGGATGGCAGCCCGGACTCCGTTCGATGCTGGACAACCTCCTGACGAACGCACTGGTCCACGGCCGGTCCGCCGAGACCGGCGCCCACGTTGCGCTCTCCCTCCGTGCCGCTGAGGACAGCGGCTCCCCCTGCATCGTCCTCGGTGTCGAAGACCGGGGGCCGGGAGTGCCGTACCAGCGCCGGGATGCGATCTTCCAGCGTTTCCAGCGCCGTCCGGACAGTCCGGGTTCCGGGCTCGGTCTCACCCTGGTCGCGCAGCAGGCCGCCCTGCACCGGGCCGGGCTGCGGGTTCTGGACGGCCCCGGGGGCCGGGGCGCCCGCTTCGAGGTCGTGTTCCCCGCCGCTCCCGCCCACCGTCCCCAGCACACCGCGCTGCCCGCGCACCGGGACTGGCTGGCGGACCCCGCGAACCGGCCACAAGGTTTCCACAAAGAACGTCCCTAACTTCTCCTCGCGGACGGGCACCGTGCCCGCCACGCTCGTGAGGAGGACCCTTATGCGTACCCGGAACATCGCCCTCTCTTCGGTGGCTGCGGCGACCGCCCTGCTCGGTGTCGCCGGCACCGCCGCCGCGGACAGCACCCCGGCACCGTCCGCCTCCGCCAAGACCCGCACGGGAGACGGCGCGCAGGCGCTGTGCAAGCGCGTCCCGAAGATCGAGAAGCGCATCCACAGGGCACTTCACCGTCTGCAGGGCAAGGCCGGAGCCCGTGGCTCCGTCGCCCGCCTGGAGAAGCGTGTGAAGAAGGCGAAGGCTGCGGGGCACACCGAGATCGCGACCTTCCTCAACCACAAGCTCACCCACCGCAAGTCCCTCGTCCCCACGCTCCAGCAGCGGCAGAAGGACCTCGCCAAGGTCGCCACCTGGTGCGGTACCCACCACAACGCGGCCTCGTCGTGACCCGTACCGGACAGGCCGCCGTGCTCGGGGCGATCACCCTGATGTGCGGACTGCTCGTCGCCGGATGCGGCAACGGGGTGCGCGCCGAGGGCGACGCCCCCCACGTGACACCGTCGCCGTCCGCGCCCGCGCCCACCGACCTGGCGGGCATGCGCAAGCTGGTGGACGGTGCCGAGAGCGCGGCGGCCGCCGCGGACTCCGATGCGGCCGCGGACCGCTGAGACCCGCACCGAAGACGGCGCGCGTACGCCCCGCCACGACGGAGGGGCGTACGGAGCACAGGAGCAGTACACCCGAGGCACCCGCCATCTCAACGGGCCTGCCGACCGGGTGCCGTGCCCCGGCCGTCCCTTCGCCTGAGCGCGCCCCCACGACCGGCGCGCTCAGGCGATCCGGCTCAGTCCTCGGCCCGCTGGGTGACGGGAGCCTCGGTGCGGTCTCCCGGGAACTCGTACCACCGGCGTTGCAGACAGACGTAGCGCGCATCGGCCTCGACGAGGCGGAGGAAGGCCGTGACGGTCTCGCTCAGGCGCTGTTGCAGCGCGGGATCGGCCAGCTGCCCGTCCTCGGCGAACCCCTCATGGGCCGCGGCAAGGCTGAACATGTCGGGGTAGACACGGGTGCCCAAATGCTCCAGCGGAACCCGCAGCGCCCACAGCCCCCGGTTACCGCCGACCAGGGACGGGGAGGCGGAGACCAGCAGCGCATGCTTCGTCTTGAACGGCTGCGGCCGGACCCGCGAGACCCAGTCGATCGCGTTCTTGACGACTCCTGGCACGGAAGCGTTGTACTCGGGGGAGGCGAGCACGAAGGCGTCGCTGCGCTCCAGCCGGTCACGCAGCGCCAGCGCACCCGCCGGCACCCCCTGTTCGGCCTCCACATCACCGTCGTACAGCGGCATGTCGAATTCCCGCATCGCGGCGAGGTCGACATCGGCGCCGGCCTCGGTCATCATGCGGGCGACCAGGGAAGCCAGGCGGGCATTGCTCGACCCGGCCCGCAGCGCGGCGCCGAGAACGAGGACGCGCAGCGGTCCGGGGTGTGCATCCGTGGGCATGGTGACGTCCTTCCGGCACAGCAGAGCGCGTGCCCGTTGCCGCGGGACACGGCCACTGCCTGGGGTGACGAAAGCGTACAGGCGCACCGGCGGCACACCCGGTACCCACCACGCCATGTCCTGACCTGCTCCGGAGCCGCCGGAACCGTGCCGGCCCGGGCGCCCCCTACGCGGAGGCGCTGCGAGCCCGGTTCCGGGCGGCCCTACGCCGCATGGCGCGCCGCTCGTCCTCGCTCATCCCGCCCCACACACCCGCATCCTGACGGGATTCGAGGGCCCACTGCAGGCACTGCCCCATCACCGGGCAGCGGCGGCAGATGGCCTTGGCCTCCTCGATCTGCAGGAGCGCGGGGCCGGTGTTGCCGACGGGAAAGAAAATTTCCGGGTCCTCTTCGCGGCACACCGCGTCGTGGCGCCAGTCCATGAATACCTCCGTTCTCCTCGGCCGAGCGCGGTCGAGTCTCTCGGTGCGAGGCGCCGGGGCTGCCCACTGACGTCCTCAACTGCCTTGCCCGGCCGTCCTGTTGTCCTCGCGTGCCCGATCCTGCGCCCACAATGCTTCGCCACCGCCGACTGGCGCATTCCGGTCCGGCGCGGCGCGGCGCGAACACCGTTGCCTTCGGCTGTATCGCGCCGCCTACCCCCAGCTCGGCGCGGCACTCCTGCACCGCGCGCCCTCCCGGAACCCGCGTCCGGCTCCAGGTGTCGGGTGGCCGAGTGGGGGTGAGCGAAGCCGTATTTCGCGCGTCGCGGCAGGCGAGAGCCCGGGGACGTCACCGGCCGACGCACGCGGCGCGGCCGTCCCGGAGTGCCCGTCGCCGGCATCTCTGCGTCCCGCCGTCGGGTCCGGGCCGCGGCGCGCGGAGGTGGCAGCCGTGAGCGAGGTGCGGTGCGACCTGCCGCTGATCGTTCACCGAACGAAATCTGCAGGGGGCTACGGTCGGCCCCGCGGCTCGGCGTACCGTCGGCCGTACCGCTGTGATCAGGAGGTGCAAACGGATGCTGGTACTGGGGCGTTCGCAGGTCGAGGAGCTGCTCGACCTGGATTCGCTGATCGACGCACTGGCGTCGGCGATGACGGACCTGAGCGCCGGCCGCGCTTCCTCTCCGGACCGCGTTGCCGCCCTGGTGCCGGAACGGGAGGGGTTTCTGGCGGCCATGCCGGGCTTCGTACCGTCGGCCGGGGTGCTAATGAGCAAGCTGGTCTCCGTCTTCCCGCACAACGGGGGGACCCCGGTCCCGACTCACCAGGCACTGATCGTCGTCTTCGATCCGCACACCGGAGAGCCCGCGGCACTGCTGGACGGCACGGCCATCACCGCGGCGCGGACCGCTGCCTGTTCGGCGCTCTCGGCGCGCCTGCTGGCCCGCGAGGACGCCTCGGTGCTGGCGGTCCTGGGCACCGGAGCGCAGGCCCGGTCGCATGCCGAGGCGATGTGCCGGGTCCGCCCGATCCGGCACATCCGCGTGGCGGGCCGGGACCGGGCGAAGGCGGCCGCCCTGGCCGACGCCCTGTCCTGCGAACTCCACGTCCCCGCCGAGGCGACAGCCACCTACGCCGAGGCACTCGACGGCGCGGAGATCGCCGCCGCGACCACCCACGCCGTCGACCCCGTGATCCGCCGCTCCTGGCTGACACCGGGCGTGCATGTGACCTCGGTGGGCTTCAACCCGGCCGGCCGGGAGATCGACGATGCCACGGTGGCCGACGCACTGGTGTGCGTCGAGTCGCGACAGGCGGCGCTGGCGCCCTTCCCCGCGGGCAGCAACGACCTGCTGGCCCCTCTGCGCGACGGCGTCATCACCGAAGCACATGTGCACGCCGAGCTCGGCGAACTCCTCGCGGGCAGCAAACCGGGCCGCTCCTCGCCGGACCAGATCACCCTCTACAAGTCCGTCGGAGTGGCAGTGCAGGACGCGGCAGCCGCAGCCCTCGTCGTCGCCGCTGCCCGCGAACAGTCGGCCGGGGCGGACATCCCGCTGGAGTGACACACGCACGCCGGGGGAGCGCCTGCGTACGGCGGGGGCGCGGGCGCTCACCCACCGGGGCTCCACAAGGCTGACCAAGGGGCCGACGGGCACGCCCGAGGGGTCTGCCTTTCGAGAGCCGGCGAGGCGACCGTCCGGTGGGGCTGGCAGCCCGCCAGGTGGAGCAGGTCCACGCCCACGGCCTGTACGACATCGAGTGCGACACCGCCACGACCAGCGCGCAGGACTGTGCGCGGCAGATCAGGGGAGTTTCTGCCGCGGCAACCGGTCCCCACCGCGTTCGAGCAGCTCAGGGCGATGCTCCGCGCTGGCCTGCCGACCGCCGGCTGAGGCGCCCCACCATCGGGCAACCACGGTCAAGACGCAGGACCGCGCGACCACGCAGGCGCCGCTTCAGCGTCCGTACGTCCGGTGGCACAGCCGCACAAGATCCGGCCGGACGCGGCCGGACGCCATCCGGCACACGAGGCCGGCATCGACGTTCGGGCGAGGCCGCGACGTCCGCGGAAGTTCTCGCGGGGCCGAGGCCGTGGGCTGCCGATGGCGGGGCATCGTTCGTACCGGCACCGGACGCGGCCTCGACGGCGTGGAGTGAGCGGGGCGGGGCAGCGTCCGTCCGCGGGGCCGTTGCCGTCGGTTCACGGGCGCTGCGTGCCGGGGAGCGGCATCTGCCTTGTGTAACGTCGAGGGCCGATTCGACTTCCGCCCCACGGACGCAACATCGACCAGCTGCTCATGCGACGAGCCCCGCGTGGGCAGCACCAGCGGTGAGGGCCGGCCCGGCGCGACCGTGCGTCCGCCCGGTGCGCGACCGGGATCGTGCAAGGGGCCGCCGGCCGGAAGGGACACACAGCTGCTGGTGGCCAGGAGGACGACCGCCGCTGCGGTGAGGCGAAGGAGGAGAGGGCGCACGACCTCACCGTGTCGGAGGCCCGTGGGCTGTCCAAACGACGCGCCGAGCCTCCACGCGGACGAAGGACAAAACCGAACTCTTGTGGGGCTCCTGGGCTGACGGGGAGAGGCGAAGACGGGGAGCAGCGCTCCGGCCGGCCGGCGCTTCCATGTCCGCCCGCTCACGCACCCCCTGACGTCTGGCGCCCCTGAGGCGGCGTCACGTTCTCACGCCGCCGCGAAGGTGCGCGTCAGCTCCTCGGCCACGATCTGCGCGCCCGGCGCGAACCACCGTCTCCGGTGCCGGACGAGCTGAACGGGCACGGGCTGGGCCTCGGGGCCGTCCACTGCGGTCAACCGGCCCTCGTGAAGGTGGTGTTCGACCGTCACACGGGGGAGCAGCGTCAGGCCGAGACCGGCAGCGACGCACGACCGGGCGGCGTCGATGCTGCCGAACCGGGTGATCCGGGGGTGGGCACCGGGCAGGCCCAGCAAGGTGCGTACGAGCCGGTCACTGTACGAGCACCCCTCCTCGTGGACGAAGAAGCATTCGCCCGCCAACTCGTCCCAGCCGGCCGCCCGTCCGGCCAACGGATGCCCGGGTGCGGCCACATACGTCAGCGGCTCGTCCGCGATCCTGCGGGCCAGCAGGTCGCTTTCGCCGACCTCCGGTTCCAGCAGCAGTGCGATGTCGAGCCGACCGGTTCGCAGTCCGTCCACCGCCGTGGCCGTGCTGACGGCGTGCAGCTGGACATCCAGGCGAGGGTGGGTGCGCCGCAGGGAAGCGATCACTCCGGGCAGCCGTGAGGAGCACAGCGAATCGCCCGCGCCGACGGCGACCTGGCCCTCGGTCGTTCCGTCCGCCATGTCATGCTGCCCGGCCGCAGCCGTCGCGCGGAGCCGGGCCACCGCGTCGAGTACCGCTTCGGCCTCTTCCAGCAGGCGCAACCCGGCCCGGGTCGGGACCGTCCCGGACGGCATCCGGTCGAACAGCGGGGTCCCCAACTCCCTTTCCAGGGTGCGGATCTGGACGGTGACCGTGGATTGCGCGAGATGGAGTGCGCGGGCCGTGGCGGTGAAGCTTCCCGCTCTGGCGAGAGTCACGAACGTACGCAGAAGTCTGGTGTCCATCGGACGTACGCTATCGCGATTCTCGATGGAGTCGAGCATGAACCATCGTTGGACGCGATCGGATCGCGCTGCCATCGTGAAGCCATGACCACACACACCTCCCCCACCGGTCCGAGCCCGAGCCCGGACACCACCGAGAGCCCGGACGCCCTCCACGGCTCGGGCACCGTCGAGGTGCTGCGGTACTCCGCCTTCACCACCGACCCGGCGGGCGGCAACCCGGCCGGTGTGGTGCTCGACGCCGATGCCCTCGACGACGCGCGGATGCTTGCCGTGGCCGCGGAGGTCGGGTACTCGGAGACGGCGTTCGTCACGGCACATGACCTCGCCGCCCGCCGCTACCGGCTGCGGTACTTCAGCCCCCGCGCCGAAGTCGCCTTCTGCGGACATGCCACGATCGCCACGGCCGTGGCCCTCGCCTCCCGCACCGGAACCGGTGAGCTGCTGTTCGACACGCCGGCGGGCGAGATCAGGGTGGGTACGAGCCTCGTCGACGGGCTGGTCCGGGCCACGCTCACCAGCGTGCCGGCCCACTCCCACCCGGCCGAGGACACCACCCAGGTCGAGCCGGTGCTGCGGGCCCTGCGCTGGACCAGGGACGACCTGGACGAGGGCCTCCCGCCGCACATCGCCTTCGCGGGCAACGACCATCTCGTGCTGGGAGTCCGGAGCAGGGCACGACTGGCCGCCCTCGACTACGACTTCGACGCGCTGCACGACATCATGCGGCAGCACGGCTGGACGACCGTGCACCTCGTCCACCGTGCGGCCCCCGACCGCCTCGACTTCCACGCCCGCGACCCCTTTCCGGTCGGCGGCGTCGTGGAAGACCCGGCAACCGGCGCCGCCGCCGCGGCCTTCGGCGGGTATCTGCGCGCCCTGGGCCTGGTCACGGAGCCCCTGCGGGTGCACATCCGGCAGGGCGAGGACATGGGCCGGCCCAGCGACCTCTACGTCGACCTCCGCCCCGACGACCCGCGGGTGCAGGTAACGGGGCAGGCCGTCCCCCTCCAGGCTCCGGGTCGGTGAGCCGGGGGGCGAAGGGGAGGTGAGGCCGCCGACCGCGGGGCCGCCCACCGCACTCGGCGGCCACGCCACGTCACGGACGGACGGTGTCGTGGCCTGAGGGTCCGCCGATCACATCGGGAGGGACAGCAGACGTACCCGCCCCACCGGCCAATGTGCCCCATCGCGCAGTGGGATCCACATGGTCCGCAACGGCATGACCACGGGCCCTTCGGACTGTTCGACGTGTACCTCCTCCTGCAGCGCCCGCCAGCCGAGGCGTTGGTAGAGGGGGAGGAGGTGCGGCCGGCAGAAGAGGAGTCCGTACTGCGGGCCCATCGTGCGGGCATGTTCCAGGGCGGCCGTGACCACGAGCCGGGCCAGCCCGTGTCCCCGCAGGTCAGGAGCGACGACCACCCCGCCGAAGCCCACCACCTGGGTCTCGGCCGAGCCGACCGAAAGGGGAAGTGTGACCAGACCCGTGTGTGCCACGAGGCGGCCGTCCCGTCTGAGGGCGAAGTGCTCCCGCTTGGGCAGCCAGGTCAGCCCGGTCCCGGAGACGCCGAAGGGGTCCTCGTCGTCCCCGACGATCTCACGCAGTTCCGTTGCCGCATACCGCGCGAGCCGGACCACGGTGGGTGGCACTGACGGCGGATTCGTTGTCATCCTCCGCATCTTGCTGTCCGCACCGGCCGCGGGCAACGCCGGCTTTGCCAGGAGCGTGCCACGGCACGTCAGTTCACCATCTGGCGCAGCCAGTCATCGAGGACGACGAAGTCCGCGTCGGCGAGGCCACGGCGGGGATCGACGCGGTGGAGCAGGGCTCGCTCGCCGTGGTGGGCGGACACCCAGGACCGGTCGATGCCGGTGATCTCGTCGTCGACCCAGGCGAATGTGCGCCCGGCCGCCCAGTCGAGGAGCGTGCGGGTCTTCCAGTGCAGCCCCGCCCGTGCGTCTCGTTCCTCGTCGTCGGACGGGTCCGGCCACGTCACCATCGGCAGCTCCGGCAGTCCGAGTCGCGGCGAGATGCACTCGTTAGCCTCGGTCATCCATGTCGTTGCCCAGACGAGGCGGCACGGAAGGGCTGCCAGCCTGGGCCCGAGCTCCGGGTTGATCCTGGCCAGCAGCGGATTCGAGCCGGCCTCCGCCGGTTCGTGGCCCGTGCCGTACGTCGGATGCCCGCCCGCACGGTCGTCAGGCGCCGGCCCGAACGGGATGAGGGGGCCGTCGACATCGAGGAAGAGGAGCGGGCGCTCTGCAGAACCGGTCACCGCTGAAAGATAGCGGCGCGTCGGGCGATGCGCCGCGCCGCTGCTCCAGGAGTTCTCCCCCTGACATCGGCCCGCATCGGCCGTCGATAGGGTGCGCGTATGGCTGAGAACTGGAGCTCGTCGGACCCAGGGGTCATGCGGTTCCCCTCGGGCATCCTGGTGCGCGGCCGGGGCCTGCGCCACCCCCTTCCCGCAGGGCCGGCGCCCACCTTCGCGATCTATCTTCTCGGCAAGCGGCCTCCGTCGACCGAGTGGGACGCCAGATGGCTGCGCTGGCCTGATTTTCGGCTGCCCGAGGACCGTCGGCAGGCTCGCCTCGTGTTCAAGGAGGCGCTGTCCCGGGCAGCGGACGAACGCGTCGAGGTAGCCTGCGGCGGCGGGCGCGGGCGGACGGGAACGGCGCTGGCATGCATGGCTGTTCTCGACGGGGTGCCGGCGGACCGGGCCGTAGCCTTCGTCCGTCGGCACTACCACCATCGCGCTGTGGAAACCCCCTGGCAGCGACGCTTCGTACGGCGCTTCGCGGACGCGTAGGCGGGGCCCGCCGGGCCGGAACCGGCCGGCTGCCGGCGGCTGCGGCGCGTTCACCGGCCGTCGATGGCTATGCCTGGAGGCCGAGATCCGGGCCGAAGACCTCGTAGTGGATGTGCGAGGCCGGCACTCCGGATGCCAGGAGTTGGGCGCGGACCGTCTTCATGAAGGGCACCGGCCCGCAGAGATACGCGGTGGTACCGGCCGGAATGGCGATCTGCGTCAGATCCATCCGCCCGGTGCGCACGGTCACCGGCTCCGCCGCACCACCCGTCGGCCGGCCGGCCCCCTCATCCCCGTACGGGAGTCCGTCCCCGTACGGGAGTCCGCCCCCGTACCGGAGACCGTCTTCGTACCAGAGTTCCGTTGTCGCGTCGGGGAGTTTGCCGGTGAGCCGGTGGAGATCCGTACGGAACGGATGGGTGGCGGGTGACCGATCGGCGTGGGCGGCGATGACGCGGCGTCGGGAGCCGGCGGCGGCGAGGTACGCGAGCATGCCGACCATCGGAGTGCAACCGATGCCCGCCGAGGCGAGGAGCAGGGGGCCATCGTCCCCATCGGAGAGCACCACGTCACCGAACGGCGGGCTCACGCGCAGGGTCTCGCCGCCGTGGACGTGCGCGTGCAGATACCCGGAGACCTCGCCCGCCCGGTCGTCGGACGGGGCGCCGGGCCGGCGGGCGGCAGGCACCCGCTTCACGGAGATCTGCAACCCGCCGTCCGGCTGCCCGGACAGGCTGTACTGGCGTATCTGCCGTGCACCGTCCGGGAGTTGCACTTGTACGGAGACATATTGGCCGGGACGGGACGGGGGGACGGGCGCGCCATCGGCCGGCCGCAGGATGAAGGTCGCGACCTCGTCGGTCTCCTGCATGCGGGCGGCCACTCGGTAGGGACGCCACACTTCGCCGTCCGGGACGCCCGCCTCGGTCGAGAGGCGCTTCTCGACGGCGATCAGGGCATGGGCCATCAGCCAGTACACCTCGTCCCAGGCGCGTACCACCTCGTCGGTCACCGCGTCGCCGAGCACCTCGGCGATGGCCGCGAAGAGGTGTTCCCGCACGATCGGGTACTGGTCCGCACGCACCCCGAGAGAGGCATGTTTGTGGGCGATCCGCGTGAGCATGGCGTCCGGCCGGCGCTCCGGGTGCTCGATGAGACGGCTCGCGAAGGCGGCGACGGCCCCGGCAAGAGCCTGTCGCTGGCTGCCGTTGGCCTGGTTGCCGCGGTTGAAGAGATGGCGCAGCAGCTCGGGGTGGGCGGTGAAGAGCTTCTCGTAGAAGAGCGCCGTGATCTCACCGATGGCTCCGCTCACGGCGGGGAGGGTGGCGCGGACGGTCTCGGCGGACTTCGGTGACAGCATCGACAACTCCGGGCTCTTGTAGGAGGGGGAGGGGGAGGGTAATGAAATGTGCATCTTGGATTCGTATTTTCTGGGGTGAGGTGGCACGGTTTGGAGTGCGTGGGGGTGGCGGCCGTGCTGCGGGGGTTCCCGTGCGAGGGGGATGCCTTGCCTTGGGATACGTGCAATCCGTGCCGCGGGCTCGGGTCGATCGACCGTCTTCAGTCCGCGCCGACGTGCTCAGTCCGTGGGGCGCGGCGTCAGGCTGAGCAGGAGCGGCCCGGTCGGGGTTTCGATCAGGTCGGCAACCGAGAGCGGATCGAGCGAGGCGTAGAACGCTTCCTGTGCCGCCCGTAGTGCGCCGCGCAGTCGGCAGCCACCGCGCAACGGGCATGGCGGGTCGTCCTCGCAGCCCACCACGTCATCGACCCCCTCCAGTTCACGGACCAACCGCCCGAGCGAACCCGTACGCCCCGCAGCCGTCAGCGTCAGCCCGCCGCCCCGTCCGCGCCGCGCCTCGACGGCGCCCAGGTGCTGGAGCTTGCTCACCACTTTGGCGGCGTGGGTGTACGGCACTTCGACGGCGCTCGCCACCTCGCGGGTGGTGGGCGCGTCGTCCGCGTCGCCGCGCACCGCGAGGCGCATGGCGATACGCAGGGCGATGTCGGTGCTCTTGGTGAGTCGCACCTTTGCACTCTATAGAAGTGGTATCCAAGATGCCAATTAATGGGCGGTGGTGGGAGTCTGGACGGGGGAGGGGGACAGGGGGCGCCGCACTGCCCTATCTCGGGCTGGTGGCAGAGCGCGCCGCGCCGCCACCCGGCCGGTGTGCGGGCCTCGTTGTTCAGTGCCGTCCGGAGGACTGCTGCTGGAGGTAGGCGGCGACATCGGCCACATCGTTGCCGATGGCCAGGACACCGTTGATACCGGCGTTGGGGGTCGAGGCGCCGTTCACTCCGGCGAAGAACACATCGAAGTGGCCCCGGCGCGTCTCCAGATAGCCGGCCGCCGTCTCACCGCCCACGGCCAGCCGGTCGTTGAGGGCGTCACCGCCCGCCGCGGTGCCGGTCTTGGCGAAAACCTTGCCGCGTGACGGGCAGCTGCGGCAGGAATCCGCCAGGGTCCCGTCGACACCCAGGACGGGCAGCGAGGTGCGGAAGCGCCGTGCCTCGGGGGTGTGCTGCCAGTACGTCAGGATCTGCGCCACGGCGCGTGGGGTGGTCCGGTCGATCGGGTTGCCGCCGCGGCCGTCGGCGAGCTGTACGGCCTTGCGGTCCACCCGCGCATGGTCCAGAAACGAGGCCAGTACGGGGAAACCGGCTTCGCAGTTGGGGCTTCCCGTGCTGGTGGCCATCAGACAGATCCCGAGGTTCGCCCCGAGGTTGTGGCTCACCTTGAGGATGAGCCTGGCGTACTGGTCGTACGTGGGGGAGGTGTACCGGGCCACCGTTGGTGCGCCCTGGTAGGTCCTGGGCAACTGCCGGGCCGGGTTGGGGCCGATCGCCTTTGCGCGGACCTCGACCCCGGCCCGTTTCAGTGCCTCGATCACGGCGGTGCGGCCAAAGGCGTTCGGGTCCTTGATCCCGGACACCCGCAGGGCGGGAGCGGAGCCGACGGGGATGGTGCCGGACAGGCGGATACGGGTGCCGTCGGCGGAGCTGCTCACGGCGATGTCGGCCGGTTGGCCCGCCGCGACGGTGCGGACGGAGGATGTGACGTGGTAGGGCGCGACCTTCGGGCGCCACTCCAGGCCGGCCGGCGCGTCCGCCTTGGCGCCGGGGGTGGTCAGCAGATCGATGACGTTGTCGTTGATGATCAGTGGTGTGGGGGTCGGGTCGAGGACGGGGTCCGGCCGGAACAGCCGCGCGTCGATGACCACGTCCCCGTCGACCAGACGGATCCCCGAGTTGCGCACCTGCCGGGCCAGGTGGTTGATCCCGGCCAGTGGGTCCTGCGGGGTGAGGGTGGCTCCCGGGACGTCGTTGGCGTAGGTGTGGTCGATGGCGGTGAAGGCGACGGTTCCGTCCTTGCGGGTGCGGCCACCGAGGGTCAGGTCGCCCTGCGCGACCAGGTCCAGGTTGCCCTTGAGTGTCGTGTTCCGGCGCTGCCCGACGGCGTGGACCGGCGTGACGAAGCGGTGGCCGCTGCCGAGGGTGTGCCAGATGCTGCTGACGCTGAACAGTTTGGCCGTTGACCCGGGGATGAAGAACTGGTCGGCGAGGCGGGACTGCGTCGCCTTGCCGGTCTCCGGGTTCTGCTGGAGCAGCCCCCACCGGGCATGCCGGTAGTCCGGCTTCCGCAGGACCGAAGTGATCCGCGGGTCGAGAGCTTGGGGTGTGGGGGACGGCGCGACCTGGATCAGACCGGTGATGACGACGCCGACGGCCAGCACAACGCCCAGGGTGCGGACGATGCGTCTGCGCGCGGACCTGTGTGTGACGGAGGGTGACATGCAGACTCCACCGGTGGTGTTGATCTGTCGCGTATCTACCGCTATATCCCCCTGAAGGTACTGCTCACGGCTGCCACGGGGACGCAGGTGTCGGCCGGGGTCCCCCGGACGCTCCAGCGCACCGGCCCGCGGGCCGGCGAGGAACGCCACCCGCCCTCCGCCGCGCCGCGGTCGAGCGGCGCCTCCTGAGGGAGCCTCAGCTGCCTCCGTCCTTCCTCACTCCAGGACCACCGTGGCACCGGCGCCTTCGAGGAGCTGCACGTTCTCCTCGACGTAGGAGAGTCGTCCCTGTGGTGCGGAGACGACATCTGCCGGTGCCCGGCGCACGACATCGGCGTCGTGCCGGATCAGGGTGAGGGGCGCGGCCACGCCGAAGCCGCCGCACAGGCAGTCCTTGAACGCGTCCCGTCTCCGGCCGAAGTACCCTCCGGGGCCGGTGAGCGCCTCGCTCAGCGCGCGGTGCAAGCCGGGCCCGTCCGTGACGAACCGGTGAGGGACCGGTGGCGTGGGTCCCGTCTCACGCCCGGCGGACGAGGAGTTCGGTGTTGCGGTCCGCCGGGGTGCCCGCCATTGCTTCGTGGACGCCGTCGGTCAGTCCGGCGGCGAGGCCGGGAGCGTTGTAGGACAGCTCGCGGTAGAGCGAGGCGAGGCCGACGGCGGAGAGGTCGTTGAAGTCCGTGTGGTGCGGGGCGGCGGATTCGATGAGGGTGGCGAACAGGGACAGTGTCCCGTCGTGGTTGTCCACGAGTTCGATGATCCGCGCATGCTGTGGATAGTCCACGTGCGAGGCGGTGTTGACCTCCCAGAAGGAGCGGGCGGCCGTCGGATGGGCATGCGGCGTGATGCGGTTGACGTGGCTGTGGCCGTTGATCCATGCCACCACGTTCGGGAACCGGCTCAGCAGCGCGATGACCTCCTCGCCGTCGTGCCGCTTCTCCTCCGTGCGGGCCGCGTCGGGGCGCCGGGTCATGCTCGGGCTGTGGTGGTGGCTGAACACCAGGATGTGCGCGTCGTCGGCGCCGGTGTTGCGCACCAGCCGGCCGTCCGCGTCGTAGTGGCGCGAGCTGTGAGCGGCCAAGGTCCGCTCCAGCCACCGGAGTTGCTCGGTGCCCAGCGACCCTTCGTAGTGGCCGCTGCGGTAGGTGGTGTCGATGCTGATGCCGATGACACCCTCGGCGACGGTGAAGGAGTAATACATCTGGTCACCGTCGAGGTGATTGTCGGTGTAGCCGTGCCCGACCGGTCCCGCTCCGGCGAACGCCGGGTTCAGATGCGCCCGCAGGTACTCATGGGGCGTGAACATCCTGCGGCGCTCGTCGGCGGTCACGGTGCGTGCGCCGGCGGCGTTACGGCTGAGGATCTCCTTGAGCACGGTGCTCTTGGGGTCGCCGCCGGAGTTCAGCACCTTGGCGAAGGCGGCCACGTCGGCATCCGGCACGGAGAACAGCTTGCGCGCCCCGGTGAGGTAGTCCGCCAGCACGGGGTCCTGCGGGGCCAGACAACCACCCGGCAGGTCGTCGTGGTTGCCGGGTGTCGAGTACCAGGGAAGCCGCAGGCCGGGGCTGACGACCGGGCGCATCGCGGCTTCGAGGTAGCCGGGTATCGGCGGCAGGCCGCGTCTCTTGTCCTGGTCGCGCAGGCTGTCGTCCGGGTGCCAGTACAGCGCGAGGCCGGAATTCTGTACGCCTTCGTACGACGTCGGGTCACCGGTGTTGGGCGTGATGCGGCCACCGCTCATGAGGGTGAGGAACCATTCCAGCTCCACCATGGAGTGGTTGTCGATGTTGTCACCCGTGGACATGACGAAGGCCGGCGGCCGGCCGGTGTGCGGTCCGCCGCGGACCGCGTTGGCCTGTTCCACCAGCGACACCGAACCGGCCACCGACAGCGCCTCCTGCGCCCGCCACGATCCCGGCGATCCGGCGCGCAGGTACTCGGTGCGCAACGGGCTCTGGACGTCGGCCACATGGAGGTCGGTGAACTGGACGAAGCACGCCAGGGCGGTCCGCCGGTCCTGGCGCCCGGCCGCGGCGGAGGCGATGTCACCCCGGACGACCAGGGGCCATCCGGGACCGGAGGTGATCCGGCGGTAGCTGCCGCTGCCGGCGAGAGTGGCCGCGGTGTCCAGCGTGGTGGCCCCGTACGGTGCCGCCCGCCGCGCACCGGAGCGGACCGGCGACGTATCGGTGAGGGGCTGTGCGTGTGCGGCGGCCGGGGCCGCGCTGCTGCTGCGCTGACTCGGCAGTGCCCAGGCGGCACCGGCTCCGGCGACGGCGGCACCGGAGCTGAGGAGGAAGCGACGACGGTTGGTGGGGATGTGCGTTTCAATTCCGGCCATGAGGCCCTCCGTGCCGTGGCCGGTGTGCCTGACCACAGCGATGTCACCAAGCGGAATATCTCATTCCAGAGCTTGGGCGGTGAGCGTGACCAGCAGCTGAACGGGCCCGGAACTGGGCACACCCATTGCCCGTCGGTACGGTCCGCTGCCCGGAGGGCCGTGGCGACCGGCCTGCCGCCCCCCTCCGTGCGCCTCCGTCGGGCCTCCTCGGTCCGCCGTTGCCTCCGGCGGGCCGGTCGTTGAGAGGCCGTTCACGAGCGCGAGGCCGATCGCCAGGCAGAGGCCGCGTGCGGATCCCATGGCCCGGCCCGCCTCACGTCATGTACATCTGTCACAGGGAAATCCGCAGCCCGCTGACGGCGATGCCGATGGCGGCACGCGGGAACGGTCTCCCGCCCCGCAAGGTCCCCCATTTCCCCATGGCAGGAGAGGTCATGCCCACTGGCGCCGCCCCGGTCCGGATCACGTCCTATGGCGCCCGCTGGGGTGCCCCGCCCCGGCATGACGCCGGCGCACTCGTACTGGACGTCCGTGACCGGATGTGGGACCCGGCCGACACCGCCGTCACCGCGTCCCTGGTCCCGCTGACGGGACTGGACCCCGAGGTCCGTGACTACGTCCTGTCCGGCCCGGACGCGCGGCGGACCGTCGAGCGCACCGGCCGTCAGGTACTCGCCCTGCACCGGGCCGCCGCCGAGGAAGCGGTGCATCTGTACGTCGCCTGCTGGTACGGCCGCCACCGCGCTCCGGCCGTCGCCCGGGCGGTCGCCGACTGGCTCGCCGAACGCGGCACCGCCGCCGATGTCGAGCACCGCGACATCGCCCGCCCGCTGATCCACCGCGAACCCGCCAAGCAACTGGAGGCCTGCGTCTTCTGCCGCATCGCCGCCGGCACCGCGCCCGCCCAGCTCGTCCGTGAGTGGCCGGACGCCGTGGCGATCGTGCCCCGCCGCCCGGTCACCCCCGGCCATCTCCTGGTCGTCCCGCGCCGCCATGTACGGGACGCGACGACCGATCCGGCCGTGACCGCCGAGGTGATGCAGCGCGCGGCGGAACTGGGCGCGGAGCTGGCGGGTGACCTGAACATCATCGCGGCGGTCGGTCCGGCGGCGACGCAGACGGTCTTCCACGCCCACGTCCATCTGGTTCCCCGACGTCACAGTGACGGCCTGTCACTGCCCTGGACTCCCCAGCCGCTGTGACGGCGTGAGGGGCCGACGGCCTGCGCGGATGGCGGCGCTAGTATCTCCGTTCGGATGCTTCGGCGGGGAGCGCGGATGAGCGGGGGGCAACGGATCGTGGCACGGGTGGAGTTGTCGTACACACCGACGGTCGAGGATTTCCGCGAGGCGCTGAGCGCCCGGGCGAAGGTCTCGGTGTCGTTCCGTCGTACGCGCCTGCTGATGGCGTTCGTGGCCCTCTGCATGGTGAGCGTCGTGGTGCTGTCGTGGGCGGGCGACGACTACGGCGATCTGCTTCCTGCCGTGATGGGGCTGGTCTTTCTGCTGGTCCTGCTGGGCCAGACACGGATGCAGGCGAAGAGTCTCCACCGGCTGGCCGCCGCCAAGGGCGAGCAGCGGATCGTCGCGGACGAGACCGGCGTCACCGTCGCGACCCAGCAGGGAACCACCAGCCTCACCTGGCAGGCGGCCCCCCGCTACGTCGAAACACCCGGGCTCTTCGTCCTGCTGAGCGGCGACAAGAACGCCTCCGGCCTCACCCTGCTGCCCAAGCGCGGGGCGAGCGGACCGGTCGATGCCGACCGGCTGCGCGCCCTGCTCGACCAGCGGCTGTCACGTGTCGGTACGGCCCACCCGCGACCCGGACGGGTGCCTTCACAGGACTAAGGGCTGTCCCGTAATCCCTGGCGGATCAGCGCGGGGCCTCAGCGCGGGACCGGGCCCTGTCCGCTGGAGCATGGCCAGGGGCCGCTCGTCACCGCGCGCTGTCGGCCACCTTGCCCTCTTCGTCGGTCCGGGACGCGCGGTGGCCCAGGTTGAGGGCGGTGGCGAGGTCGACGGACGGGTCGAGGGCGGCGTCGATACGGACGTGCAGCAGCGGTCCGCCGCCGGTGAAGCACTTGGTGCCGAGGGCTGCGTTGAGCCTGGCGGCGGCGGCCGCGGTGACGGTGATGCCGGTGTCCATGCGCAGAACGGCGGCCTCGGGGTCGACGGATGACGTGGTGCGGGGCCGGGTGAAAGTGCCCAGAGTGGCCTTCCCGCCCCGGTCCAGGGCGGCGTTGAGGGTGCCTTGGGTGAGGTCGCCGACCAAGCCGGTGACCTTGACGACCTTCTTCGTCTTGATGTTGATCAACGCGATACCGGCGCGGGTGAACCGGAGCTCACCGCCGACCTTGCCGCCGCTGTTGGTGACGACACCGCTCTTGATGCCCAGACGCACGCTGCCGGTGGAGTAGTGCGGGCTGATCTCGCCCTGGGTGTCGATCTCCGCGATCGCCACGCCGCGGGCCTTGAGCGCGGCGAGGAGCGTCGGGGGCGCGTCGAAGCGGGCCGAGCCGCCCTCGACGGGGACCTCGGTGTTTCCGGCGAGGCGGGTGGCGGCCCGGCCGCCGGACGGCGCGGTGGAAGGGCGTGCCGGGGCAGGGGCGGCGGCGAGAAGAGCAGTGGTGAGCGCCAGAACGGCAGCCGTGGCGAGATGGCGAGCGCGCATGCATGTCCCTTTCTCCGGTGGGACCGAGTGCTGCGGAGCACCCGATTCCGTGCTGGAGCGGTCACCCTACGTGCTCGTCGTGGCGGTTCGGCGGCGGCCGTGGCGCGCCGGGCCGGGTCGTACGCCGCCCAGCCCTGCCGCGGCGAGGGGGCGGAGCACCCCGGTCAGGGGTGACGTCCCTCCAGGCTGATCAGCAAGGTGCGCATCGCGGCATTGAGCTCGTGCTGCTGCTCGTGTGTGAACGCGGCGAGCAAGGTGCGTTCGGCCTCGGTCTTGGTGGCGAAGACCTGCAGCGCCCGGTCGAGACCACGCTCGGTGAGCGTGACGAGAACGCTGCGGCGGTCCTCCGGGTCGAGTTCTCTGCTGACCCACCCTTTGGCTTCGAGCCGGGAGACGCGGTTGGTGACGGCTCCGGTGGTGAGCTGCATCTGCTCCATCAGGTCTTTGGCGCTGAGGCGATGGCGCGGCGCGGCCCTGCGCAGACAGGCCAGTAGCTCCAGTTCCCACAACTCGATCCCGTGTCGCGCCAGTTCGCGCTTGAGCTCGATCTCCATGTGGTGCGCCACCCTCCGCAGGCGATACACCAACGCCTTGGACTCCAGGTCGGCCGGGTCGTGCGCGGCGGAGATGACGTCGATCATGCCGTCGACGCGGTCGCGGGGCGAGCTTGTGGTCACACGTCGGATCCTAGCAGCGCGTTGACTGAAAGGCGAACGTTAATTATCTTCACGTTAAGGTAATTAGAGGAGGAGCCATGACGCGCACCGCGCGGGAGAAGCTCGGCCAAGTCGTCACCGTCGCCGGAATGGCGGCGGCCCTGCCGTCGGTCTGGCAGACCGTCACCCACATCACGGATGACACCTATCGGGCGCCCGAGGCGCGGGACGGCGCGGGCCATGTGCAGTACCACATGGCCCGCGAGGCCCTGATCACCGCGGGGAGCCTGACGGCCATCGGCATCGGCGTTCTCGCCGGGCCGCGGCGCGGCCGGTCGTTGTGGGGCGCGATGGCGGCCGCAGGGGCCGGCTTTGCGGCGGCGATGTGGTCCGGAGGCCCCACCACAGGTGTCTGGGCACCCAACGAAAAGGCGCTCACGGTGCACCTCGCCTCCACCACCGGTCTCGCCGCGGGTATCTGGCTGCTGCGCCCCGGGCGGGGGCGTCGATGAGCGTCGAGGTGATCGTTGCGGGAGGCGGGCCGGTCGGCCTGCTGACCGCTGCTCTGCTGGACGCCGCGGGGGTCACCGTGGAGGTACTGGAGCGCAGGGCCGGTCAGAGCGAGAACGCCAAAGCCACCGCGGTGCACCCCCGGACCCTGGAGGTCCTCACCCTGCTGCGCACCGAAGGCGGCCGGCGGCTCTCCGACGTACTGGTCTCGCTGGGGCGCCCCGTACCGAGCGCGCACTTCGCCGCACTGCCCGACATGCTCGACTACACGAAGCTCGACACGCCCTACCCCTTCGTGCTGATGGTCCCGCAGACGACGACCGAGCGAGTGCTGGCGGACCACCTTCGCAGGCGCGGAATACCAGTGCATTACGGTCACGACGTCACCGGGTTCACCCAGGATGCCGACGGGGTCCGGTTGACCGTCAACGGCCGGGTGCGCGAAGCCGGTTACCTGGTGGGCGCCGACGGCGCGCGCAGCCTCGTACGACGGCAGGCCGGCATCGACTTCCAGGGGACCCCGCCGTCCATGGTGGGATTCGTCGCCGACGTCACCCTGACCGATCCTCCGGACGGCGTCGCGCACTACTGGGACCACCGGCGCGGTCAGATCAGTGTCGTCCCCCTCCCCGAGGGTAGGCACCGGGTGTTCGGCACCGAAGCCGCGGACACCGGGCTCACCCCCGACCAGGTACGCGCGCGCCAGACGCAGGCACTGACCGTCGACGAACTGCGGGCCCTCCTGCACCGGATGACCGGCAGTGACCACGGACTGCGCGAGGCGCTGTGGCTGTCCACGGCCAATGACACGACGCGGCACGCCGTGAAGTACCGCAGGAACCGGATCTTCCTGGCCGGCGACGCGGCACATGTCCATCTGGCCGCAGGCGGCCAGGGGATGAACGTCGGCCTGCAGGACGCGGCGAACCTGGCGTGGAAGCTGGCGGCCGAGATCCAGGGCTGGGCCCCGACCGTGATCACCGAGGGAGCGGCCGCCTACGAGAGCGAGCGCGCCCCGGTCGCCGTCAAGCTGGCCGGCAACACGCTGGCTCAGGCGGCCCTGATGACCACCTTCAGCCCGGCGGGAGCGGCGCTGCGTGACCTGATGAGCGGGCTGATCGCCAAGGGCGGCGAGACGGCGGACGACCTGACCGCCTGGTTGTCCGGCCTCGGCCTGTCCTATCCCCCTCCTGCCCCGGGGCACCCGTTGGACGGCTGCCGCGCGCCCGACCTGGAACTGTCGGACGGCACCGTGCAACGCCGGCTGGCGATCGACCGCTTCCTCCTCGCCGACTTCACCCCGGACGCCGTCTTCGGGCCCCTTCGCTCGGCCCGGGTCGAGGTTGCCGGGGCCCCGCCGTGGTCGGGGCTGTCCGCCGCACTGATCCGGCCGGACGGCTATATCGCCCGCGCCTGGACCGGCCCCGATGTCGAGGAGGTGGCCGCGGCGCTCCGCTCCTGGACGACCGGCCCGTAAGCGCCCGGGGCGCCGCCCGTTCCTTCGCGCCGGGCGGCGCACCGTACACCTGAGCGCCGTGGGCCTGGCCGAAGCCCTCGTGCCCTTCCCGCATCCTCAGCATCTGATGATCCTGGACCCGGGACAGTGAGCTCCCGAGGTGACCGTTGCGGGCGGTGATCGTTCTCCGGTGGTGAACAGAATCGTCACTGCCTCGGTCCTCTCCCTCTGCTGCCTGGTGCCGGCTGCTTCGGCTCATGCCGACGGCCCCGAGAAGATGCCGCAGGTGGCAGGCCATCGGCTGGTCTCCGCCTACGAGGCTCTCCATTACGACACCTCCGTCCAGCTCAAGGACGGGCGCGGCGCGGGCCGCCATGTGCTCTGGCCGGCGGGCTGGAAGGTCTGTGCGCAGAGTCCGGCGGCGGGCACCCCGCTGCAGGGCCGGAGGGTCACGCTCACCGTCGTCAAGAGCGAGGAGTCGTGCCCGTAGTGGTGCGCCGCGCCCGCTCCGCTGGGCCGTATCAGCCGCGTGGGATGCGCCCCTTGCTGTGCATGGCGGTGCGGACGCGTTCCTCGGCCAGGCGGCGGCCGGCGGTGTGCGGGGTGATGTGCTGCAGCCGGGCCGCGTCCAGGACGGTCATGGTGTTGGCGCGCAGCCGCGTCGAGACCGTCTCGACAATGGTGGGTGTGTCGGGCCGGAAGCCGGAGTAGCGGGCGTCCATCGCGAAGGCGGCCGCGACGACGCCGCCGGCGTTCGCCACGAAGTCGGGGAGCAGCGTGATGCCACGCTCCGCGAGGATGCTCCGGGCTTCCGCTGAGGTGGGCAGATTGGCGCCCTCCACAACGAGCTTCGCCTTGATGTCGGGCGCGGTGGTGCGGTCGATGACGTCCTGCAGAGCGGCGGGCACCAAGATGTCGCAGTCCACGGTGAGTTCGCCGCCCGGAGCGAGCCGGGTGCCGGGGGAGTGGCGGGTGACGAAGCGGTCGCCGTGCTCCTCGCGCGCCGCCAGCAGAGCGTCGACGTCGAGACCGCTGGGGTCGTACAGCGCCCCGTGGGCGGTGGACACCGCCACGACGGTGGCACCGAGTTCGGCGAAGCGGCGGGCCGCCGCGCTGCCGACCGCACCGAAGCCCTGGAGGGCGACCCGGGAGCCGGCCATCGGCAGCCCCTGGTGCCGTGCCGCGGCGTCGGCCGCCTCGGCAACGCCGTAGCCGGTGACACCGAGCTTGTCGTAGGCCACGCCGCCGAGATGCTCGGGGGTGCCGACGGCGGCGCCGCGGTCGCCCAGCTCGTCCTGGATGATGGCGGCGTCATCTTCGGTCAGGCCCATGTCGAGCCCCATCACGTACTCGCGGGGCACCTCGTTGGACAGTGCGCGGGCGAAGGCACGCAGCACCGCCTCCTTGTCGCGGGAGGCCGGGTCCGCGACGATGCCGGCCTTCGCACCGCCGTAGAAGAGGTCGACGGCGGCCCACTTCCACGTCATGACACGGGCCAGCCGGGACACCTCGTCGACGGTCACGCCGGGGCTCATGCGGGTGCCGCCCTTGCCGATGCCGCGAGCGGTGTTGTCGATCACCAGGACGCCCTTCATGCCGGTGCGCCGGTGCGAGACGACGACGATTTTCTCGGGGCCCCACTCGTCGACGAGAGAGAGTGCATCAGTCACGGGTGTGTTCCTTGTCGGTAGGAAGGGACGGGAGCGCGGGTCGGGCGGGGGTGTCGGCCGGGGGCAGCGCCTGGGCGATCAGCTCGGCGAGATGGGTGCCGCCGCGATGGGTCTGCTGGGCGATCTGGGTGCGGCAGCTGAAGCCGTCGGCCAGGATCTGTGTGTCGGCTGCGGCCGAGCGCACCGCGGGGAGCAGTACCTGTTCGCCCGCGGCGACCGAGACGTCGTAGTGGCCGCGTTCGAAACCGAAGTTGCCGGCGAGGCCGCAACAGCCCGAATCGAGCGTGGTGTTGTCGACTCCCATGCGGGCCAGCAGCGCTGCGTCGGCGCTGAAACCGGAGGTGGCGTGCTGGTGGCAGTGGGTCTGGCTGATCGAGCGGGCCTCGATCAGCGGGGGCTGCCAGCCGGGCGTGTGGTGGACGAGGAGTTCGGCGAGGGTGCGGGTGGTCCGGGCGAGGGCGCGGGCGTCCGGGTTGCCGTCGAGGAGTTCGGGGAGGTCGCTCTTGAGGGCCGCGGTGCAGCTCGGTTCCAGTCCGACGACGGGTGTGCCGGCACGGACCGCGGGAGCCAGCGCGGCGACGGTCCGCCGGGCGATACGGCGGGCGATGCCGAGCTGGCCGGTGGTGATCCAGGTGAGCCCGCAGCACTGTGTGCCCTCGGGGACCTGCACCCGGAAGCCGGCGTGCTCCAGCACGGCCACGCCGGCTTTGAGGACATCGGGGCTGAAGTGGTTGTTGAACGAATCGACCCACAGCAGGACCGGTCCGCGCCGGCCGTCGCCCCGGGGTGTGCGGCGGCGGAACCAGGTCAGGAAGGTCTGTTGGGCGAAGCGTGGGAGGTCCCGCTCCGCGGCGATGCCGCCGAGCCGTTTGACGGCGGGGGCCAGGCGGGAGGAGGTGAGCGCGTTGACCGGACCGGGGATCCGGGCGGCCAGCCGTGACAGCAGCGGCAGCCAGCCCATGGTGTAGTGCGACGCGGGGCGCAGGCGTCCCTTGTAGTGGTGGTGGAGGAACTCCGACTTGTAGGTGGCCATGTCCACCCCGACCGGGCAGTCGGCACTGCATCCCTTGCACGACAGGCACAGATCGAGGGCGTCGCGGACCTCGGTGGAACGCCAGCCGTCGGTGATCACCTCTCCCTGGGTCATCTCGTACAGAAGACGGGCGCGGCCGCGGGTGGAGTCCTTCTCGTCCAGGGTGACCCGGTAGCTGGGGCACATCACATCGCCGCGGTGCGCGGCGGAGCGGCACTTGCCGACGCCGACGCAACGGCGGGTGGCCTTGGCGAAGTCGCCGTCATCGGCGTGGAAGGGGAAGACGGTGGCCAGCGGCAGGGGGGTGCGGTGCGGGCTGACCCGCAGATTGCCGTCGACGGGCAGCGGCTGCACGATCATGCCGGGATTGAGGCCGTGGTCGGGGTCCCAGATGTTCTTGAATTCCTCGAACAGGTCGAGGACGTCGGGTCCGTACATCAGGGGCAGCAGCGCGGAGCGGGCCTGGCCGTCGCCGTGCTCGCCGGACAGTGAGCCACCGTGTGCGGCGACCAGCCGGGCGGCGTCGGAGAGGAAGGCGCGGAAGACGGCGGTGCCCTGCTCGGTGGTGAAGTCGAAGTTGATCCGGACGTGCAGACAGCCTTCGCCGAAGTGCCCGTAGACGGCTCCCTGCAGCTCATAGCGGTGCAGCAGAGCGGTGAACTGGCGTAGATAGGAGCCCAGTTGGTCGGGCGGGACGGCCGCGTCCTCCCATCCGGGCCAGGCTTCGGAGCCGTCGGGCAGCCGGGTGGCCAGGCCCGCGCCGTCCTCGCGGATCCGCCACAGCTCACGGGCGCGCACGGGATCGGTGATGACCTCACTGCCGGTGCAGCCGGCGGCCCGGTGCGCGCTCTCGGCCAGCGCTTCGGCCTGCCGGGACAGCGTGTCCGCCGGACCGCCGAGTTCCGCGAACAGCCAGGCCTGTGCGGTCGGCAGGGTGTCGATGGCGGCCCTGGTCCCGGGCCGGGTGACGATGTCGGTCAGCGCGCGATCGAGTCCCTCCAGGGCCAGCGGCTCGTGCCGGAGCAGTGCGGGGACCGCATCGGCCGCGGCGCCGGCGTCCGAGAAACCGAGGACGACCAGGGCCCGTGCGGGGGGAGGCGCCAGCAGGCGGACGGTCGCCGAGAGGACGACGGCCAGTGTGCCCTCGCTGCCGACCAGGGCTCTGGCGAGGTTGAAGCGCCGCTCGGGCAGCAGCTGTTCCAGCGCATAGCCCGACACCTGCCGCGGAAACTGCCCCAGCTCGGTGCGCAGCGTCGCCAGATTGCGCTGGGCGAGGCCGTACAGGGAGGCGATCAGCTCTCCGCGGTCATCGCCCGCGGCAATGGCCGCGTCGATCTGCTCACGGGTCATCTCGCCGAGCCGGACCACCGTGCCGCGGTAGGTGACCACTTCGAGTTCCACGATGTTGTCCGCGGTGCGTCCCCAGGCGAGCGAGTGCGAACCGCAGGCGTTGTTGCCGATCATGCCGCCGAGGGTGCAGCGGCTGTGCGTGGAGGGGTCGGCGCCGAACAGCAGGCCGTGCTCGGCGGCAGCTTTCTGCAGCTCGTCCAGCACGATGCCGGGCTGCACGGTCGCGGTCCGGGTGTGCGCGTCCAGCGCGATCAGCCGGTGGAAGAAGCGGGAGAAGTCGAGCACCACGCCCGGCCCGACGGCCTGCCCTGAGGTGCTGGTGCCCGCGCCGCGTGCGGTGACCGGCACTCCCAGGCGACGGCACACACGGAGGGTGTTGAGGACGTGTTGCCGCTCGCGGGGGAAGACCACGGCGAGCGGGATCCGGCGGTAGTTGGAGGCATCGGACGCGTACTGTGCCCGGTGCCCGGCATCGCCGGCGACCTTGCCGCAGTCCCCGCGGTCGAGGGCTTCGGCCACAGCTGCCGCGTCGAGGCTGCCGAGGCCCTGCGCTGTCGTGGTCACCGTGCTCGCTCCTTCGTGCTCACCGGTCATGTTCTGCTTGGTCCCGTCCACGATGTGGGCCGCCGGGGGCGAGGGACAAGGCCCAGCAGGACGAAAGAATTCATGCTTGAGAGCAACAGATCCTTAGGCTCGCCTTCGAGGGCGGCAGATGTTTATGCTCGCCTTCCCGCGTCCTTGGGAGCCCGTGTTGCTGAAGCCACTGCATCTGCTCACACTGAAGGCCGTCGTCCGCAGCGCATCGTTCGCCCTCGCGGCCCGCGACCTCGGTTACACCGCGTCCGCCATCTCCCAGCAGATCTCCGCCCTGGAGAAGGAGACCGGACTGGTGCTGTTCGAGCGGGAGGCGCACGGGATCCGCCCCACGGCCGCGGCCCACCGCCTGGTCGACCTCAGCACCCGTGTGCTGGCGGCCATGGACGACCTGGACCACCAGGTGCAGGAGCTGGCCACCGGCGCCACCGGCCGGCTGCGGCTGGGCAGCTTTCCCACGGCCGACGTGCGGCTGGTGCCCTCCGCCCTGTCCGCGCTCGTCGAAAGCCATCCGCGGGCACGTATCCAGCTGGAGGAGGGCGAGCCCGAAGAGCTCATCTCCGCGCTCAGCCACGGCGATCTCGATGTCGCGCTCGTCTTCGAGTACGGGCTCAGCCCCCGCCAGTGGCCCGACGGCCTGACCCGCCATCAGCTGCTGCGCGAGGACCTGGTCCTGCTCAGGGCCCGCGACAGCGACCTGAGTGCGCAGCTGCCCCAGCTGTCCGGGGCCCGCTGGATCACCAGCCGGGAGGACACCGCCGGGGCCCGGTCGTTCGTCCGCCTCTGCGCCGCCGCGGGGTTCGACGCCGCCGTCGCCTTCCGCAGCAACAACTACAACGTGGTGCGGGAGCTGGTGTCCGCCGGGCTCGGGGTGGCCGTGGTCCCGGCGCTCGGCCATGTGCCCGGCGAGGGGATCGAAGCGACCAGGGTCACCCAGCGCTCCGCACACCGCAAGGTGATGGCGCTGCACCGCAGCGAGAACAGCAACCCGCTGCTCCCCGCCGTGCTCAGCTGTCTGCGGCGCGCGGTACCCGACGGCGAGCCGTATCTGCACCCCGCGCAGGCCGAGTGACCGTCCGGGCGAGGGGCTCCGCCGCTCCCGGTGCGGGGGAGCGGCGGAGCACCGGCGCGGGCGGCTGACCGCCCGTCACCGGACCGGTGCGGGCTCGGGTTCGTCGGACTCGGACATGTGGTCAAGGGCGTCGAGATCCACCGAGCCTCCCGGCATGACCTTGCGGGTGCGGCGGTAGCCGTAGGTGGCGTAGATGACCAGGCCGACGACCAGCCAGCCGCCGAGCCGCACCCAGGTCTCCCATTGCAGGAACGACATCAGCCAGATGGAGAAGGCCATCCCGAGGACGGGCACCACCGGCATTCCCGGGCACCGGAATCCGCGCTTGAGGTCCGGCTTCCGGTAGCGCAGGAGCAGCACGGAAGCGGAGACCACCACGAACGCCAGCAGCACTCCGATATTGGTGAGTTCGGCGACCGCGTTGATCGGCAGCAGACCCGCCAGCACGGCGGACACGGCACCGATCAGCCAGGTGGCGCGGTGCGGAACCTTGCGCTGGGGATGGATGGCGCCGAACCATGCCGGCATCAGCCCGTCGCGGCTGAGCGCGTACCACAGGCGGGAGGCGCCCATCATGAAGGAGAAGGTCACGGTGACGATGCCGATGACCGCGCCGACGGCGATCACATTGGCCAGCCCGTTCAGCCCCACGCTCTGGAACGCGCTGGAAATGCCGCTGTTCGGATTGAGCTTGCTGTAGTGCTGCATCCCGGTGAGCACGATGCAGACCAGCACGTACAGCACCATGGAGACCGCCAGCGACAGCATCATCGCCTTCGGCAGCTTGCGCCGTGCCTCCACCGACTCCTCCGCGGCCGTGCTCAGCGCGTCATAGCCGAACACGGCGAAGAAGACCGTGGCCGCCCCGGTGAAGGCCCCGCCGAAGCCGAACGGCGCAAAGGGATGCAGATTGCCGGTGTTGACCTTGGTGAAGCCCACCACGATCACCAGCAGCACGATGGCGATCTTGATGATGGTCAGCACCGTCTCCACCCGTGCCGAGGTGCGGGTGCCGCGGTTGAGCAGCCAGGCCACGCCGAGACAGATCGCCATCGCGAGCAGGTCGACCCGGTGGCCGGTGCCGGTGCCGGGGGCGCCCAGGGCCCAGGCCGGCAGATGGATGCCGACGGCCTGCAGCAGAAATCCCAGATAGCCCGACATCCCGATCGCCACGACGGCCACGATGGCGGTGTACTCCAGGAGCAGGTCCCAGCCGACGATCCAGCCCACGATCTCCCCGAGGACCGCGGCGCAGTAGGTGTAGGACGAGCCTGCCTTCGGCACCATGCCGGCGAACTCCGCGTAGGCGAAGGCCGCACAGAGCGAGGCGGCTCCCGCCACGAGGAACGAGATGAGGACGGCGGGGCCGGCCACGTCCCGGGCGACGGCCGCGGCCAGGCTGAAGATGCCGGCCCCGATGATGGCGCCGATGCCGATCATGGTCAGCTGGGTGAGGCCGAGCGTGCGCACCATGCGCTCACCGGTCGGCTGTTCATGGGGAAGCGTTCGCCTGAAGATTCCCTGGGGACCTCTTCCCAGCAACGCGCGAAGGGGAGAATTCGGGGTGTGATGGGGGGACATCGCTCGCTCCCTGTCAGGCAACGGCGGCACGACGGGCCACCGTCGTGGCGTGGGTCACCACTGGCCTGAAACCATCACTCACGATCCTCCCCGGCAAAAGGGACCCCAGCGCGACAACTTACGTGGCTGAGGGCAAGCGGAACTGATGGAAGGGCGCCGCAGGGCGAGAAGACCGGATTCTTGTGCACACGGCACCTTGTTCCGGGGAAGGGCAACTCGTCCAGGGGCCACGGCGGTTGGCGGCGTGGCGTGGCGCGGCGCGTCCGGGCAGCGGCCGGGGCCCGTCCTACGGACCATGGCGGTCATGGGTGCCGCGCCGCGCCCCGGACACCGCCCGCAGGACGTCGACCAGCGCCGCCACCGTGGGCCGGTGCTCGACGGAGGAACGGAACATCACCACGATGTGCCGCTCGACCTTCTCCCGCAGCCGTACGACATCGAGGCGTGACGCGCGCAGGCCGAGCATCAGATCGGTCACGGTGCTCACCCCGATACCCGCCTCGACGAGCGCCAGCGTGGCCGCGGTATCGGTCACCTCGTGCCGGACACGGGGTTCGATGCCCGCTCGTCGGCAGGCGGTGCGCACCGCGCGGCCGTAGTAGCTGTCGGGCGACGGCAGGATCCACCCCAGATCCTGGGTCTCCGCCAGGCCGACCACCTCGCGTCCGGCCATCGACCCGGCGGGCACCGCCAGCGAGAAGCGCTCGCGGTAGAGCTGCCGCACCTGCAGGGCGGACTCGCGCGGAATGGGCACGTCCGGGTAGTCCAGGCCGAGCGCCAGGTCCACCGCTCCGGTCGTGACCGCGTCGTGCACCTCGTCGACATCCATGTCGCGGCTGTGCACCGTCAGCCCGGGATGGACCCGCCGTACCTCCTGCAGCGCCGGCGGCAGGATCTCGGCGGCCGCCGTGGCGAACAGCCCTACCTGCAGTACTCCGGAGATCTCGTGCCGGGTGCGCTCCAGCGCCTCGACGGCTTCCGCCTCCGTGGACAGGATCCGCTCGGCGTGACGCGCCAGCGTCCGGCCGGCGTCGGTCAGCTCCACCCGCCGCCCGACCCGCCGCAGCAGCTCCATGCCCGCGGCCTTCTCCAGCGCGGCGATCTGCTGAGAGACGCCACCGGGCGTGTATCCAAGGGCCTGTGCCGCCGCGGTGATCGTTCCGCGCCTGGTCAGCTCCACCAGGGACCGCAGCTGCGCACTCGTCCAGTCCATATAGAGATCGTAATAGATCGGACGCAGTAACTGTTCGTAGACGTCAACGGTTGGGGTGCTGCACGATGGCGGGCAGCTAGCTGATCAGCTCTTCTTGCCATGCACTGACAGCCCTCGCCACGCGCCGGACGGTTGCCCCCGGCGCCGGTTTGGGCCTCCGGAAGGGATCGGCCTCTTGTCCATGTCATCCATCTCCCGCACCGTTCCGCCGACCGCAGACGTCGTGATCGTCGGCGGCGGTGTGATGGGCACCAGCATCGCGTTCCATCTGGCCGAGGCCGGGGTGCACAACATCGTCGTCATCGAGCGGGGCGAGCTGGGGAGCGGCAGCTCGGGCAAGCCGATCGGCGGGGTGCGGGCGCAGTTCTCCGACCCGCTCAACATCGCACTGGGCAGCAGGAGTCTGCGCGCCTGGCAGGACTTCGGGCAGCGTCCCGGCGCCGACATCCGGCTGGACAGCGTCGGCTATCTCTTCCTTCTCACCAGCGACCGGCAGGCCGCCGATTTCGAGACCGCCGTCCGGATCCAGAACAGCCTCGGCGTCCCCAGCCGCATGATCGGCCCCCGCGAGGCACACCAGCTGTGCCCCTACCTCAGCACCGACGGGCTGGTGGCCGCCGCCTACTCCCCGACCGACGGCCACGCCCGGCCCGGACTCGCGGTCCAGGGCTATGCGCGCGCCGCCGCCCGGGCCGGCGTCGCGTTCGCCCCCCACACCACCGTCACGGGCCTCGACACCACCGGTGACCGCGTCACCGCCGTCCACACCGATCACGGCCGGATCTCCTGTTCCACGGTCATCTGCGCCGCGGGCGCCTGGTCCGCGCGGCTCGGCGAGATGGCGGGCGTCCACCTCCCGGTGCGCCCGGTGCGCCGCCAGCTCGCCTTCACCGCGCCCATCGCGCCGCCCGCCCCGCGCCTCCCCTTCACCATCGACTTCGACTCGACGGCCTACTTCCACAACAGCGACGACGGACTGCTGTTCGGCCTCGCCGACCCCGAGCAGGCCGACGGCTTCGACACCACCTGGACACCCGACTGGCTCGAACTGTTCCGCGCCGCCGCACGGCGCAGGGCCCCCGCCCTCGCCGACATGGAGACCACCGGCGGCTGGGCCGGACTGTACGAGGTCACCCCGGACCACAACGCACTGATCGGACGGGCCGGCGCGCCGCACAACTTCCTGTACGCCACCGGGTTTTCCGGCCATGGCTTTCTGCAGGCCCCGGCGGTCGGTGAGATCATGCGCGACCTTCACCTGGAGCGCACACCGTTCGTCGATGTCACTCCCTTCAGCGCCGACCGCTTCACGGCCGGTGCCGAGACTCGCCCCGAAATCCATGTGGTGTGAATCCCCCCGACGGAAGGATGACCTGCCGATGATCAGCCAGTGGCAACTGCGCGCCGCATTCGCCCAGCGGCTCTCGGACATGTACGGGCGGGAGGTGCCCGCCTACACCACGCTCGTGGACGTCTCACGCGAGGTCAACGAGGATGTGCTGGGTGCGCTGGGCGCCGACGCCGAGCGCCTGGGATCCATCGGCCGGGTGACCGCGGAACGGCACGGCGCCATCCGCGTCGGCACCCCCGAGGAACTCCGCCAGGTCGCCCGCATCTTCGGCGCCCTGGGGATGCACCCGGTCGGCTTCTACGATCTGCGGGAAGCCGCCGCCAGCGCGGTCCCCGTCGTGTCCACCGCGTTCCGCCCCGTCGACGGCGAGGAACTGGCCCGTAACCCGTTCCGCGTCTTCACCTCCCTGCTCACCCCCGCAGACCCCCGGTTCTTCGACCCCGACCTGCGCGCCCGCCTGGAAGACTTCCTCGCCGGCCGTCAGCTCTTCCCCCCGGAACTGCTCGCCCTCGCCGACCGCGCGGAAGGTGCCGGGGAACTGCCCGAAGCGGACGCCGAACGGTACCTCCAACTCGCCGTGCGGGCCTTCGAACTGTCCCCCGAGCCGGTCGACCAGGCGTGGTACACGACCCTGGAACGGGTCTCCGCCGTCGCCGCGGACATCGGGGGAGTGCGCAGCACCCATATCAACCACCTCACCCCCCGTGTCCTGGACATCGACGAGCTCTACCGGCGGATGACCGAGCGCGGCATCGAGATGATCGACACCATTCAGGGGCCGCCCCGCTGGAAGGGCCCCGACGTCCTGCTGCGCCAGACCTCCTTCCGGGCCCTCGCCGAGCCCCGCGCCCTGCGCACCCCGGACGGCAGCGTGATCAGCGGAGCCCTGCGGGTGCGCTTCGGTGAGGTCGAAGCCCGCGGTATCGCCCTCAGCCGCGAGGGCCGGGCCCGCTACGACCGGCTGCTCGCCCGCGTCGACGATCAGGCGGCCCGCCACCCCGGGACCGACCGGGCCGAACTCGCCCGCGCCCTGTGGGCGGAAGAACTTCCCGACAGCGAGCAGGGACTCGCCGTACAGGGCCTGGCGCACTTCACGTATCACGTCGCGCCCGACCGGCCACGTGACGGCAGCCGGCCGCCCGCCGGGCTTCACGACCTGCTGGAACAGGGCTGGGTCCGTGCCGAACCGCTCGTCTACGAGGACTTCCTGCCCCGCTCCGCGGCCGGCATCTTCCAGTCCAACCTCAGCGAGGAGGGCTCCAGGAACAACGACCAGCAGGGCGCCGCCTACGACAGTGCATGGCTCTCCGGCGCCCTCGGACGCGACGTCCTGGACCCCTTCGACCTCTACGAGGAGCAGCAGAACCGCTCCCTCGGGCAGGTCGCACGAGAACTCGGACTCGACGGTACGCCCACCTGACCACCCCACCCGCCACCCGCACCCCTCAACACCCCAAGGGAGCACCATGACCAGCACCATCCTCCCCACCACCGAGGATCTGCGCACCCGGGCCCGCGACAGCCTCGCCGCCCTCGGTGTCACCGTCCGGGAAGGCGACGACTTCTCCGCCCGCAGCCCCATCACCGGCGAAGACCTCTTCGGCCTGCGCGCGGCCACCGCCGCCGACACCGAGGAGGCCATTGCCGCCACCCGTGAGGCGTTCCTCACCTGGCGCACCACCCCGGCGCCCCGCCGCGGTGAACTCGTGCGCCGTCTGGGCGAGTTGCTGCGTGACCACAAGAGCGACCTGGCCGACCTCATCACCATCGAAGCGGGCAAGATCCGCTCCGAGGCGCTCGGCGAGGTCCAGGAAATGATCGACATCTGTGACTTCGCCGTCGGTCTGTCCCGCCAGCTCTACGGCCGTACGATCGCCTCCGAGCGCCCCGGCCACCGTCTCGCCGAGACCTGGCACCCCCTCGGCGTGGTCGGCGTCATCTCCGCGTTCAACTTCCCCGCCGCGGTGTGGTCGTGGAACACCGCCGTCGCCCTGGCCTGCGGTGACACCGTGATCTGGAAGCCCTCCGAGCTCACCTCGCTGATCTCCCTCGGCTGCGACCGGCTGCTGGCACAGGCCGCCGAGGACGTCGGTGCCCCGCGCGATGTGCACCGCCTGCTGCTGGGCGACCGCACCATCGGCGAACGGCTCGTCGACGATCCCCGTATCGCGCTGATCAGCGCCACCGGCTCGACCCGCATGGGACGCGAGGTCGGCCCCCGCGTCGCCGCCCGCTTCGGACGCAGTCTGCTCGAACTCGGCGGCAACAACGCGGCCGTTGTCGCGCCCTCCGCCGACCTCGACCTCGCCGTGCAGGGCATCGTCTTCGCCGCGGCCGGCACCGCGGGCCAGCGCTGCACCACGCTGCGGCGTCTCATCGTCCACCGGGACATCGCCGACACCCTCATCGCACGGCTCACGGCCGCCTACCAGAAGCTCCCCATCGGCGACCCCTTCGACGAGACCACCCTCGTCGGCCCCCTCATCTCCGCCACCGCCCTGGGCGCCATGCAGGACGCCCTCACCCGGGCACAGGCCGAGGGCGGCAAGATCCTCGCGGGCGGCAACCGGCGCCTCGCCGACGCCGCGCCCCGGGCCAGCTATGTCGAACCGGTCATCGTCCGCGTCGACGAACAGACCGACGTCGTCCGCGAAGAGACCTTCGCCCCCATCCTGTACGTGCAGACCTACGACACCCTGGAAGAGGCCATCGCCCTGCACAACGACGTCCCGCAGGGCCTCTCGTCCAGCATCTTCACCCGCGATCAGCAGGAAGCCGAGCTCTTCCTGTCCGCAGAGGGCTCGGACTGCGGCATCGCCAACGTCAACATCGGCACCTCCGGCGCCGAGATCGGCGGGGCCTTCGGCGGGGAGAAGGAGACCGGAGGCGGCCGCGAGTCCGGCTCCGACGCCTGGCGCGCCTATATGCGCTCCGCCACCAACACCATCAACTACTCCAGCCGGCTCGCCCTCGCCCAGAACGTCAGCTTCCTGTAGCCGCCGGCCGGGCCCCGCACCCGGTTCAGCACCCTCGGCCACCCCCGTCCTGCCTCGCGCAGGGCGGGGGTTCGTCATGCCGGTGGCGTCCGGAACCGCACGCGGGGCCCGGCGAGGTGCCCGGATATCGGGCGCCATCTGCCGTTTTTCGACAAACACCGCGCTGCGCCGGGACATCCGTTGACGTGGTGGGCGGCGCGTGTGATGGTACGGCGGCCTGGGTCATGGACATGCCGTTCTCCCGCCGCGCAGACGCTGCCCCACGTTGTCGACGCCGGCCGGGACGACGACCCCGCCATGGCCCGGTGCTCCACCAGAACCTCCGTCGGTAGAACCCCTACCCCCTCAAGGAGTCATGGTGTTACGAAGACTCGCGGTGGCCGGCGTATCCCTCGCCGCCACCCTCCAAGCAGCCGTGCTGGCCATCGCCCCCACCGCCGCGGCCACCTCGCAGAGCAATCCGTCAGCCCACCTGCCCGCCGCTGCGATATCCGCCGGCGACCGGGCCGTGCACAGCGGGCCGGGCACGACCGTCGTAGGCCCCGTCGCCGGCCGCACCCGGACCGCGGACGCCCCCGACATCGACGTGGCCAAGGTCCAGGCACATCTCACCGAGCTCAACAACATCGCCACCCGCAACGGCGGCACCCGCAAATCCAGCGGACAGGGCTACCGGGACTCGGTCACCTACGCCAAGGCCAAGCTTCAGGCAGCCGGTTACACCGTCACCGAACAGCCCTGCACCTCCGGCTGCGCCACCGGGGCCGGGCCCAATCTGATCGCCGAATGGCCGCAGGGCGACGCCACCAAGGTCTATATGTTCGGCGCGCACCTCGACAGCGTCGGGGCAGGGCCGGGCATCAACGACAACGGCTCCGGCTCGGCCGCGCTGCTGGAGACGGCACTCACCCTCGCGCAGCAGCACCCCACCATGGCGGCCCGGGTCCGGTTCGGCTGGTGGACGGACGAGGAACAGGGCCTCAACGGCTCCGACTTCTACGTCGGTTCCCTCTCCTCCGCCGAGCGGTCGAAGATCAAGGCGTACTACAACTTCGACATGATCGCCTCGCCCAACGGCGGCTACTTCATCAACCACCTCACCTCCGCCGCGGCCCAGCCGATGAAGGCGTACTGGGACTCCCTCGGCCTCCAGCCCGAGGAGAACACCGAGGGCGCCGGCCGCTCCGACGACTACTCGTTCGAGCAGGCCGGCATCCCCACTTCCGGATATGCGATGGGTGCCAGTGCGCGGAAGACCTCGGCGCAGGCGACCAAGTGGGGCGGCACCGCGAGCCGTGCCTACGACTCCTGCTACCACCAGTCCTGTGACACCACCAGCAACATCAACAGCACGGGACTGAACCGCAGCGTCGACGGCATCGCCGCCACCCTGTGGAAGCTCGCCGTCGCCGACAGCACCCCGGCGAACGACTTCTCCCTGACCGCGGGCCCGGCCACCGGCAGCGTCGATCCCGGCGCCTCGGCCACCAGCACCATCTCCACGGCAACCACCAGCGGGTCCGCCCAGTCGGTGACGTTGTCGGCCTCGGGCGCTCCGGCCGGTGTGAGCGTCGCCTTCAGCCCCGCCTCGGTGACCTCCGGCGGCAGCTCCACCATGACGGTCGCCACGACGTCGAGCGCGGCACCCGGCACCTACACCCTCACCGTCACCGGCACCGGGTCCATCACCCACACCACGCCTTACGCCCTGACGGTCAAGGGCGCCGGAGGCTGCACCGCCCAACAGCTGATCGCCAACGGCGGATTCGAGAACGGCACCACACCCTGGACGGGCGACACCGGGGCGATCGGCGCCCACGCCGGTCAGTCCGCCCACGGCGGCAGCAGGTTCGCCTGGCTCGGCGGCTATGGCTCCGCCGCCACCGACTCCCTCAACCAGTCGGTGACCGTGCCCTCCGGATGCAGCAAGGCCACCTTGACCTACTGGCTGCACCTCGACACCGATGAGACCGACCGCGTCGCCTACGACACCTTCAAGGTCAAGGTGGGCAGCACCACCTTGACGACCCTCTCCAACACCGACGCTTCGAGCGGCTACACCCAGCGCTCCCTGGACCTGACCCCCTACATCGGACAGCGGATCAACCTGACGTTCACCGCCACCGAGGACTCCAGCCTCCAGACCAGCTTCGTCGTCGACGACGCGACCCTGCAGACCGGCTGACCGACGGCCCGGAGGGGCAGGGCGCACCTGGCTTGCCCCTCCGGTGCCACCCCACGCCGATCACCGGCCGGCCCGTCCGGTGATCGCCGGCGTGCGGCCGGTGCCGTACCGCCCTGGTGGACGAACAGGTCCGTACCGTACGGAAGTTGAGCCCGCGCCCGGCCGCGATGCGTACGACAGGTCAAGCAGTCGCCTCGTCCGTCGCGTAACACGAGGCGGCGTAGTGGCCCCGGTCGCCGGTGGGCGTCCAGCCGCCGGTGCCCTGACCGGGGTCGGCGAGGGCGAAGCCGTTGTCGAGCAGTTGCGCGCCGAGCGAGGCGGCGGGGAAGCCGCTGCCGTCGGGTGTGTCTTCCACGGGCCACAGCGTGACGAGCAGGGCTTCGGTGTCGCCGGTGTCGGGTTCGCGGTCGAGGCTGGCGACTTCGAGGTGCCAGTGGCCGTTGCGTACAAAGGCCTCGGCGCGGTAGACGGCCCGCGCGGCCGGGGCATTCTGATGGGTTTCCGTCATGCGAAGGGAGCTCCTGTTGTGGGGGCGGGAGTGCGGGAAGGGTGGTGACGATTCCGGCGGACGGCGGACGGCGGACGGCGGACGGCGGACGGCGGACGGCGGACGGCGGATGGCGGATGGCGGACGGCGGCCCGGCCTCGCCGGTTCAGACCTTGCGCCGACGGGCCATGGCGAACGAGATGAGGCCGGACCACGCCAGACCTGCGGCGACGGGCCGGCGGCCAGGGATCGGCCGGGGTATCGGCGTGCGGGCATGTGGGACCTCCAGACGGCTTCTGCCCCGTCGCCGGGGGCCACCCGGCCGGTCTCCACGACCGACGAGAGCGAGTTGCTTCTGCCCCGTCGTCGGGGGTGCACTCCGGTTGCCTCCGCCGAGGACGTACCCGCCGGCCCTTCGCCCGCCCTCGGCAGGGGGCCCGGCGCTTCAAAGGACGTCTCTGGTGGGTGTGGTCCAGGGGGCTGCCTGGGGGGTGGCGGCGGTGGTGTGCTCCGGGAGGCCGGCGAGGGCTTCGACCCGGGCGGGGCGGTAGGGGGTGGGGCCGCTCCACTCCAGCAGCAGGACGGTGGCATCGTCGTCGAGCCGCCCGTCGTGGTAAGCGAGATGCCGCCTGATCAGGCGGCGCAGTGTCTCCGGCACGGGCAGCCCGTCGGCATGGTGCTGGATGAGGAAGTCGGTGAAGCCCGCCAGGCCGAATTCCCGGCCTTCGCGGTTGCGGGCCTCGGTGATGCCGTCGGTGTAGAGCAGCAGGCGGTCGCCGGGCTCCAGCTGGTCCCGGCCCAGGGTGGGCGGCAGGCCCAGGTCGGTGCCCATGGGCGGGGAGGGCGGGCAGTCCAGGATCAGTGCGGTGCGCCCTTTGCGGATGACGACCGGCGGAGGGTGCCCGAGGCTGGTCCAGGTGAGGACCCCCGTGGCGGCGTTCAGCTCGGCCAGAATGCCCGTGGCATAGCGGCTCGAGCCGAACTGTTCCACCAGGGCCCGTTCCACGGCTTCGGCGATCTGCAGGATTCCGGGGCCCTGCCGGCGCCGGTTGCGGCTGGCGGCGACCGCGAGGTTCGCGGTCAGCCCGGCGGCCGTGTCGTGGCCCATGGCGTCGAAGAGGGCCAGATGCACCGTCTCGTGGGCGATGGCGTAGTCGAAAACGTCGCCACTGACCTCATAGGCGGGCTCCATCACCGCGCTGATCAGCACCCGGTCGGTGGCGATGGTCCTGGGCGGCATGATGCGCCACTCCATCTCCGCGGCCACATTCATCCTCCGGCGCCGTACCAGCCGGGCATAGGTGTCGCTCACCGCGCGCTTGCTGACGATCATCAACGCGATCAGCCCGGCAAGGTTGCGCAAGTCCTGGGCCGCCGGGGAGTCCATCTCCGTGCCCGGGGCGGCGGAGGCGCGCAGCACGCCCAGCCGCTCGGTGCCGTCGAGCAGCGGAACCCACCACTGGGCGGCCTCGGAGGTGGCGCCCGCGACGACGCCCCCGGTCTGGAACGCCCGCCCGGCGAGGGTGCCTTCCACCCGCACCACTTCCGGCGGCGCCGCCGCCCCGCCGCCCGCACCGGGCCCCTGACCGGCAAGCAGGCACAGGACGTCCTGCTGGAGATCGGCCAGGTAGATCAGCACCCCCGTCCAGCCGACCCGGGACGTGTGCTTGACGACCAGGTCCGGCACCTGCTCCAGCGTGATCACGTGACTGGCGGCGATCAGGTCAGCCAGCATCCGCCCCCGGGCGGCTGGACTGCTCATTCAGGTACCTCTTCTCGGTCGACAGCTCGCCGAGCCTTCGCCCCGTGGGCTGTCCATCTCGTGGCACCGTCGGTCGCCATTGCTCCCAGCGGCGATGCGTGTGCTTTCGATGGTGACACCGAGACGGAGCTTGCCGAGAGCGACACCGCGATGAGGTACGAGAGCGACGGCCCGAATCCGTCGCGCGGTGTCGCTCCGCGTCCTCGGCCGCGCCACCATGGACGCGTCGCGCCACCATGGACGCGTCGCACCACCATGGACGCGTCGCTGCACCAGGACCCGAGCGGCAGCGCACCGCCGTCGGCGGCAGGTGGGGCCGGCCGGACCGGCCTAGGGCGCCATTCGGGCAATCGCTCCGATTTCCAGCGCCACGTACGCGCCGTCAGACCCGAAGGCCAGGCTGTCTGGTCCGGCAGCGGGAACTCGTCAAGGAGTGGCGGCGCCGCCCCTTCCCGTGGACGCGCCCCGGCGCGGGAGGCGCGTCGCGATGCCGTCGATGAGGAACGCCAGGCTGAGCTCGAACTGCTCGTCCATACCGGCTCCCGACGGAGCGGTCATCCACTCCGTGAGCAGCGGATGGCGCCCGCCCTCGGCCGCCAGGTCGCGGGCGGCGGTGATGGCCTCGCTGAGCTGCCGCGGGGAGTGGAGTCCGTGCCGGCGGCGCATGGCGAGCTCCTCCGCCTCCTGCTGCGCGCTGCCGAGGATGTGCCGGTCCAGGAGCGCCGCGTAGGTCATGGCCTCGCCGACCGTGATGCCCTGCCGCACCAGTACCTGGAGGACGAACTCGGTGCGGCGCATCAGGTGCGGGCCCAGGGGCGGGCGTGTGGGCATGAGCTGGGCGTACCAGAGGTGGCGCTTGACCATCGCCCAGCTCTCCGTGGCGAGTGCATGCAGGTCGGCGCGCCAGTCGTCGCCGGGCTCGTCGGGCACCGGGATCTCCGCCGTGACGCTGTCGAGCATCAGGTCGGTCAGGCCGTCCTTGCTGAGCACATAGCGGTACAGCGCCATCGGCGTGTAGGGCCCGAGCCGCTTGGCGACCGCCGTCATCGTCAGCGCCTGTGCCCCGCCCTCGTCGGCGACCGCGACGGCGGCCCGCACGATGTCGTCCCGCTCCAGCGGGCTCCGGCGCCGCTGTGGCGAGGGCTGGGTCCAGATCAAAGGGGCCGGTGAGCTGCTCGAATTCTCCTTCACATGGTGAGTTTACCGAATCAAGGTAAGGTATATGCCATATACGTAAGAGCGAAGGAGAGCGCATGAGTCAGTCCGCCGCCCCGGCCGGGGTCCGTCTGGGCATCGTCAGGGGAATCAGCTACGGCATGTTCGGAGCTCCGGACAGCTTCGTGCCCGAGATGAGGAAGCTCGGCGGCACTCTGGTGCGTGTCTACGTCTACTGGGGCCAGGTCGAGCCGGAGCCGGGACGCCATGACTGGACGGTCGTCGACGCGATCCTCGATCAGCTGGATCCGGCCGACGAGGTATGGGTGACCGTGTGCTCCAGCTCCCCGTGGGCGACCCGGCACCGGACCGGCTTTCTGCCGTCGTCGCCCGCCCACGACCCGCGGCGGTACGAGCGTTTCGTCGGCGATCTGGTGACCCGCTGCCGTGGCCGCGTCCACTACTGGCAGTGCAACAACGAGCCCAGCAACACCGGCCTCCTGTGGGCGGGAACCGCGCCGGACTACGTGGAGCAGCTCACCGCCTTCCACCGCTGTGTGCGCGGCGCGGACCCGGAAGCGAAGGTCGTCCTCGGGGGCTGCGGCTACGACGTGCTCTCCAGTCCCGCCGACAGCCCGGCCCGGCAGTTCTTCGACCATGTCGTCGAGCACGGCCGCGAGGCCTTCGACCTGTTCTCCGTCCATCTCTACGGCGACCCGCACGACATCCCGGAGCAGGTGGAGTCCGTCCGCGGGATGATGCGCCGGCACGGCTATGAGCGGCCCGTGGTGGCGGGGGAGTACAACGGGCCCACACTCTTCGAATTCCCCGAGGCCCAGGCCGTGTTCCAGCAGGCGATGATGGCGGCCTTCGCGGGGACGGACCCGGCCGCTCCCGAACCCCGGCCCTCGGACGAGACCTCGGACGCCACCTCGGACGGAACGGTGGACGCGCCCCCGGACGCGGCCTTTGACGCGACCCTGGACGAGGCGCCCCACGAGCCCCCGGACCGCAGGACCATGCGCCTGCTCTACGCCCGTATGCCTCAACTCCCGCCGCAACTACAGATGTTCATGGAGGACTGTCCCCCTTGGCTCGCCGCGAAGCGGGACCGGATCAACTGCCGCCAGATCGTCACCCGTAACGTCCTCGCCCTCGCCGCCGGTGTGTCCCGGACGGCATGCTGGAATCTGGCCCCCGAAATCCCCGGCTACCGTGACCGTCTGAACATGATGGGATTCCTGTTCGGCAAACTGGCCTTGATGGACTACGACGGCACCGGCCTCACCCGACGCCATCCGTCCGCCGACACCTTCGCCCTCCTCACCGCCTTCCTCGACGGCACCACACACGTCCGTCGACTCGACGCCGAAGGCCGGCCGGAGCTGTACGCCTTCGAGGTGTCACGTGAGGGCCGCGGGCCGCTTCACGTCCTGTGGGCGGCCGGGGACGTCTTCACCGGAGAGGACGAGCCCGGGACACCCGTCGACTGGCCGTGGCCCCATGCGACGGTCCACGCCCTCGACGCGTTCGGCACCCCCGTGCCCGTCGAGAGCGACGGCACCACCGTGCACCTTCATGCCTCGGTCACCCCGCTGTTCCTCTCCACCGGCTCGGAGGCGTCGGCCCGGCGCTGAGGTCATCTGCCGCGCGCTTCGGGCGGGACGAGGGCGCCGACGGGACCGGGCGGGAAAGGGAAACGACCGGACATGCCTGCGGCAGCGGCGGGTAGGGGAGCGTGCGACGGGGGCTCAGCAACAGGCGGGAGCCAGAGCATGAGCAACAGCACCACGACCGTGGGACCGGAGACCCTGTCGACGGAGTGTGCCGTTCCGGCTCCGACGGTGCTGCCGCAGATCCAGGTTCCGCAGCGCGTCGCTCCTTCCGACGCGCGGGAGCTGTCCAAGCAGTTCCTGCTGCGGCTGCAGGAACTGGACGAGGGGACCCCCGAGTACCAGTACGCGCGGAACACCCTCATCGAGATGAACCTCTCCCTGGTGCGCTATGTCGCCCGGCGTTTCTCCAGCCGCAAGGAGTCCATGGAGGACGTCCTGCAGGTCGGGACGATCGGTCTGATCAAGGCGATCGACCGCTATGACCCCTCCCGCGACGTGGAGTTCACCACGCTGGCCGTCCCCTACATCCAGGGCGAGATCAAGCGGTTCTTCCGCGACACCACCTGGTCGGTGCGTGTGCCGCGGCGCCTGCAGGAACTCCGCATCGACCTCGCCCGCGCCCGGGAAGAGCTGGAGGGCGAGGGCAGCCACGAGCCGTCCGTGACCGACCTCGCCGCTCATCTCGGTCTGGAGGAGGCCGAGGTGGCGGAGGGGCTCGTGGCCAGCAACGGCTACGACAGCGACTCCATCGACCGGCCGATCCAAGCCGGCGGCAAGCAGCAGACCGGTCTCGTCGCCGACCTCATCGGCACCGAGGACCCCGCCCTCGCCCTGGCAGAGGACATCCAGGCCCTCAAGCCGCACCTGGCCAAGCTCGATGACCGCGAACGCGCCCTCCTCCAGCTGCGCTTCGGGGAGGAGATGACACAGTCCGAGATCGGCGAGGAACTCGGCCTCTCCCAGATGCACGTCTCCCGCCTGCTGACCCGCACCTGCACCACCCTGCGCAAGGGACTCCTGGCCGAGACGTGAGCTGCCCGCCGTGATGACGGCAACGGGCCGGTGGCCGCTTCCGGGGCGCGCGCCGTACCGCGGACGTAGGGGCGAGGACCGGCCCCGCCCGCCGCGTATGACGACAGCGGGGCGGGAGGGCCGGTCTTCGTCCGTCGTCAGCCCGGTTGGCTGCTGTCCTTCAAGCTGCCCCAGCCGTGCCAGCGGTCGATCTCGATCCAGGCGCTGACCCGGCGGCGGTCCCGCTGCGGGTACGGCTTGCCGATGTACTGCTGCGCCAGCCGGTCGATGTCGGCCAGGTCTTCGTCGTCACGGAGCTCGGCGACATGGCCGATGATGCTGATGTGCGTGTACCAGTTGCCCTCGTCCATCACGGTCAGCGAGACGCGGGGGTCATTGCGGACATGCTCCAGCCGTTTGCGGCCCTCATCCATATTGACCAGGACCCGGCCGTTGTCCCAGAGATACCAGGTGGCCGTGGACACCGGCTGCCCATCCGACCGCAGCGTCGTGATGACGGCCGGATTCGGCTTGCCCAACATGGCGACTGCTGCATCGGGAAGCGGTGGTTTCGACATACGCGGCGCTCCTCAGTACGTGAGTACGGTGCTGTTGGCCGGTCAGGACGATCAACATGATCGACTGTACTCACCCCTGCACCGGTTCCCGTCTCCCCGGTCCGCCGCCACACCACACACCCTCCGGTGCGGCGCTCTACTCGGCGGCCACTGAAGAGGAGCAGCGCGGTCCGCTCGGCGCGTCCGGTTCGTTCGGTGTCACCGGCGTGGTGCGGGCCGGCTTCCGGAGAAGGAGCATGGCGGCGTCGTCGTGCAGCTCGCCGCCCACGTGCGCGAGCAGGTCCTCATGGAGCGCGGCGAGGGTGCGGGAGGGCTCGTCCGAAATATGCCGGGACAGTCGCTCCACGAGCGGGTAGAACTCCCGCTTGTGGTCACGGGCCTCGGTCACCCCATCGGTGTAGAAGAGCAGTTGGTTCCCGTCGGCCAGGGCGATTTCCTGAAGGCCGGGGGCCTCGTCGGCCAGGGCCCGCAGACCGAGCGGCGGGGCCGGGCGGACGGGCTCGACGGGCAGCACGCCCGAGTCGTGGACCAGGAGCGGAGCGGCGTGCCCGCAGTTGACCAGCTCCATACGGTCGGCCTCGGGGTATCCGGCCAGCACTGCGGTGACGAAGTCGTCCGGACCGAGGTTGCGCGCCAAGCTCCGCTCGATCCTGTGGACCACATCGAGAAGATCGGCCTCGTCGTAGGCCGCTTCCCGGAACACGCCCAGGACCAGTGCGGCGATCCCGACCGCCGGCAGCCCCTTGCCGCGCACATCGCCCACGATCAGCCGGACCCCGTACGGCGTCGGCACCAGGGCGTAGAAGTCCCCGCCGACCCGGGCCTCAGCAGCGGCGGCGCTGTAGCGGACCGCCGTCTGGAATTGCCCGACCGTCGCCGGCACCGGTTTGAGGAAGGCGTGCTGAGCGGCCTCGGCGACCGAGCGGACGGCGGCCAGTACCTGTTCGCGACGCCTGCGCAGGCCGCTGGCCAGAGCGCTGGCCAGGGTCACGGCGGACAGCGTGGACAACACGATCGCCTGTTCGTTGCCCGGCGCACCACCATGAACGCCCAGCGCTGCACCCACCGCCACCGCCAGGACACCGACGCGGATCACTCCCCACGGCCCGCTGGTGGCGGCAGCCAGCGCGGGGCCCACGGCGAGCAGCGGCAGCCAGCTCAGACCGGTGCCGCCGGAGAAGGCGAGGATCGACACGGCCGCAATGAGCACAACCGGCACGCTGGAGGTGTAGTGCCGACGGGCGTCCGACACGCCGGACGGCGCGGCGCCCCGGGGCGGGGCGGTCTGCCGGACCGGTGCCCGCAGAGCGGAGAACGGCTTGGTGAGCTGCCACCGCGGCCGGTGGTCGTGGTGATGGATCCGGGCTTGGCGCATGGTACTGGTCCGCAGCTCGCTTCCCTGCTCATCGCACTTGAATTCCAAAATGTCCGCTTCGTCAAGGAAACGGGCATCTGCCGGGAAGGGGCAAGGACCGAAATTTCAGATAGTGAGCGACAGTCCCCTGGTCACACGGCTCGCTGTGGGAAGCAGCCGCTTCCGGACCTCGTCGATACGGGAGACCCGGTCCGCCCGGAGCGATACGCCGAGGGCCCCGAGCGTCTGACCGCTGTAGACGGGTACCGCGACGCAGAACGTACCGAGCGCGTACTCCTCCATGTCCGTCACGACCGGCGCCATGGGCAGGGTGTCGAGCTTCCGCAGCAGTTCGGCGCGGCCGGTGATGGTGCGCGGTGTGAGGTCGGCAAGGGGGTGCCGGGAGAGGTAGTCGTCGCGGGCCTCGTCGTCCAGCTCGCGCAGCACGCACTTGCCCAGCGCCGTGGCGTGCCCGGCGTCCTCGAAGCCCACCCAGAGGTCGACGCGTGGTGCCCGGGGGCCGTCGACGATCTCGGCGACCCGGATCTCGCCGTCCTCGTAGAAGGTCAGATAGGCGGCGGCCGACAGATCGTCCCGCAGAGCCGCGAGCGCGGGCCGGACCCGGTTGAGCAGCGCCTGCCCCTGCCCGCCGGTGCGCAGGGTGTCCAGCTTGTCCCCCAGGACGAAACCGCCGTCCTCCAGCTTCCGGATGTATCCGTCGTGAGCAAGCGTGCGCAACAGGTGATACGTGGTGGCCAGAGGCAGCCCCGTCTCCCGTGCCAGCTGTTTCGCCGGCGCGCCGCCCTCGTGCGCACCCACGGACTCCATCAAGCGGAAGGCTCGCTGGACGGAAGTGATGAGCGTAGGGCCTTCTCCATTGCCCATGTATTCAGCCTGCGCCCGGTGCCCCGCGCAGGCAAGGCCGTCCCGTGGCGGCCGCCGCTTCCTTGCGGAGAAGGGTGTGCCCGAGTGGGGTGGGCCAGCCCCGAGGTGCGCGACAGCGGGCACACAGAACACTTATTCGATTATTGGGTACCCTGAAAGCATGTCCATGCATCTCCAGGGCTCGCTCTTCGACCAGGCCGACGAGGTCCGTCTCGGCCCGCTGCGCGGGATGCGCAGGACCGAGCTCGGCGACGGGGCCTGGCTCGATCTGCTGCCCGGGTGGCTGAGCGGGGCCGATGCCCTGTTCGCGCAGCTCGCCGCCGAGGTGCCCTGGCAGGCCGAGCGCCGGCGGATGTACGAGCGGGTGGTGGACGTACCGCGGCTGCTCGCCTTCTACAAGGCCGACGACGCGCTGCCGCACCCCGTATTGGACGAGGCGAGGGACGCGCTCTCCGCCCACTACGCCACCGAGCTCGGCGAACCGTTCACCACGGCCGGGCTCTGCTACTACCGGGACGGCCGCGACAGCGTGGCCTGGCACGGCGACCGGATCGGCCGCGGCAGACGCGAGGACACGATGGTCGCCATCCTGTCCGTGGGGGCGCCGCGCGATCTGCTGCTGCGTCCGCGGCGCGGCGGCGGCACGGTACGGCGACCGCTCGGGCACGGCGATCTGATCGTCATGGGCGGCTCCTGCCAACGGACTTGGGAACACGCGATCCCCAAGACCACGCGGGCGGCGGGTCCGCGGGTCAGCATCCAGTTCCGGCCGCACGGCGTGCACTGAAGACGGGCGCGTCATCCGGTGCGATGCCGACCCGGCTTCCGGGTGAGGTATCCGGCTTACGGAAACGGGTGGGCCCCCGAGTCTGCGTCGGCTCGGGGGCCCGGCAATTGCTGAGGGGAAATGGTCAGTGCCGGTGGCAGACCAGGTGCTCCCGGTGCCAGATCCTGGTCCAGTAGCCGTGGTGGCGCACGCCGTGCCGGTCGCGCCAGGCCGGGTGCCAGGTGCGGGACCAGTGCCCGTGGACCATGTGGCACCGCCCCCGGTCGACGTGTCGCGTGGCCGTATGGTCTCCGTGGTGCGACGGCGTGGCCGAGGCGACACCCACCGAGGAGAGGAGGGCGCCTCCGGCGAGGGCAACGGTGGCGGCGCCGAGAGCGATGGCGCGCTTGAATCCGTCAGTCATTGAGGATCTGCCTTTCTGCATTGCCATGGTGCGAGATGCCCCGCCGATGGCCGGGCATGACTGAACAATGCACCACGACGCCGCCCAAATCCCGCCAACACCAAAGGTTTTGCACAATACAGATGGAAGGCGAAAGAAAGTAACAATCGGACTAATGTGGCTGTGGGGGAGTTGGCGCTTGGCGTGGCGGCCATGGTGGGTCCGGCCGGCGTGCGGCCGCTACGGGGATCGCGCCAACTCCCGTGCGGTGCACGCCGAGCGGAGGCGCCGTTGCCGGCCGGCGCGCTCGGAAGCGGTGTCCGCCTCAGACGACCCAGTGCGCTCGTCGGGTGGTGGAGGACAGCGAAAGGTCATCGGTGAGGGCCGTGGCCATCCGGTGCACGGCCTCGCGCAGGGTGTCCGGTGACGTGGTGTACGGGATGCGGAGGCGCTGTTCGAAAATCCCCGGGTCGGTGGCGAAGTACGCACCGCCCTCGATCCGCACCCCGTAGTCCAGGGCCCGCTCCGCCAGCGCCGAGGCGACGGGGGCGCCGAGGTCGGCCCACAGCGACAGTCCGCCGGGCGGCAGTTGCCAGGTCCACTGCGGCATGTGCTCGGTCAAGGCAGCGGCCAGAGCGGCGCGTTGCCGGCGCAGCTGTTCCAGGCGGGGCGGCAGCAGTTCGCCGGCGCGGGCCAGCAGGGAGAGGGCCAGCAGTTGGTCCAGGACCGAGCCGCCCATGTCGGTGGCGACCCGCTGGCCGGCGAGTTCGGTGGCGAGGCGGGCGGGGGCGCGCAGCCAGCCCATGCGCAGACCGCCCCAGTGCGTCTTGCTCATCGAGCCGATGGTGATGACCTGGCCGGTCCCGCCGGGTGTGGCGCGGGAGGCGAAGGGCGGCGGGGCGGGGACGTCGAGGGCGAGGTCGGCCAGGGTCTCGTCGATGACCAGCCAGGCGCCGGAGCGCCGAGCGGCGTGCAGGATGCGGACGCGCTCTTCATCGGGCATGAGGCAGCCGGTCGGATTGTGGAAGTCGGGGATCAGATAGGCCAGTCGGGGCACCGCCTGGCGGAAGGTCGATTCGATGATCTCGATATCCCAGCCGGTATCGGTCACAGGGACCGACAGGGTGCGCAGCCGGGCGCGGCGCATCGCCTCCAGCGCGTTCGGGTAGGACGGGTTCTCGACCATGACCCGGTCGCCGGTGCGGCACAGCAGCCCCAGGACGAGCGTGAGCGCGTGCTGGGCGCCGGCGGTCACCAGGATCTGCTCGGGCACGGTGGCCAGTCCGCGCCGGGTGAACCGCTCGGCGACGGCGGCGCGCAGTTCCGGGAGGCCGTAGGGGTGGTAGCCGGGAGTGTGCGTGTGCTCGGCCAGTCGAGGGGTGACCTCGGCAAGGGCCTCGACGAGTATCTGCTCCGGCAGTCCGGGGGCGGCCCTGGCCAGGTCGATCGCGGTGTCCTGCGGGCCGAGGAGGCGTGTGATGCCGTTGGGGGCCTGGCCCTCGGGCAAGGACGTCCAGGTGCCGGAGCCCTGGCGGCTGTGCGCGTGGCCGCTCTCGCGCAGCAGGTCGTACACGGCGGTGACGGTGGCCCTGCTGGTGTTCAGGGCCGTGGCCAGTTCCCGTTCGGCGGGAAGTCTGACGTGCAACCCGATACGTCCGTCCAGAATCAGCGCGCTGATCGCCCGGGCCAGGTGGCGGTAGGCGGGCCGCGCTCCCGCAGGGGCGGGCAGCATCGCGGCGAGCTGCCGGCTCCCCAGGTTCCGCTCGGTGCGGTCCGCCCTTTCCACCTGTTGGAACGGATGCGGGTCGGCCATACCACTCTCCTGGAATTGGTCGTGTTGCCCAGGCCAATCACTCTACAGACTTGCCCCGTTGGCCTTGAGGCTCAGACATCACACGATGGAGGCGACCGGGCATGCGGCAGGACATCACGGACCACTTCGCGCGCGGACTCCGGCGCCGTCACGGGGAACGCACCGCGACGCCGCTCAGATCCCGTACGCGCCCGTCCCGGCCCCCACTCGCCTATGTCCCTCTCGGTGAGCGTCCGTTGCGGCGCCTGCCCCAACTGTTCACCGGCCTCGCCCTCTACGGACTGAGCCTCTCGGCCATGGTCCGGGCGTCGCTGGGCGTCAACCCCTGGAGCGTCCTGTACGAGGGCCTGCAGAGCCACACCGACCTGAGCTTCGGCACGATCAGCGCCGTCCTGGGCCTGCTCGTGCTGCTGTTGTGGATCCCGCTCCAGCAACGGCCGACGTTCGGCACCGTCGCCAACACCATCGTCCTGGCGTGCTCATCCGACCTCGGTCTCTTGCTCATCCCCCAGCACCTCGGGCTCCCCGCCCGGGTCGCTCTGCTCGTCGGTGGTGTAGTCCTCAACGGGCTGTCCGTCGCCGTCTACGTCGGCGCGCGCTGCGGACCCGGCCCCCGGGACGGGCTGATGACCGGCGCATCCGCCACCACCGGGCGTTCCCTCCGCCTCATCCGCACCCTGATCGAGATCGCGGTGCTCGCCATGGGCCTGCTGCTCGGTGGGAGCGTGGGGGCGGGCACCGTGCTCTACGCACTCACGGTCGGCCCGACGACCCAGTTCTTCCTGCCGTGGTGCGCCTACCGGAGCACTGCCGAACGTGCCGGTGACGCAGGGCTGTCCGGGCAGTCGCATCCCCGCCGTCCCGGCCCCTCGACACATGACGTCACTGCTGCTCGATGACTCCATCCTGCAACAGCGCTGCGATCGCGGCGTGTCCCGTTTCCTCTTGCCACTGGGACCCGTGAATTCCGTCCGGTGAGCTGACGGTGAGCTCGACCAGCTCCGTGCCCTCGGGGCGCGGACTGCGCCGGACCTCGCAGCTGTCACCCGGGGCGGCGCCCGCCTTCTTCCGCAGCTCGCTCTCGACGTCCTTGCCGCACTTCTCGCGGGCGATGTCCTCCGCCGTCCGGCCCAGCGCATCGGTGAGTTGGGGGTCGGCGCCGTGGCGCAGCAGTGCCCGCACCACCGCAATCGACCCCCGCTCGGCCGCCGCCATCAACGGGGTGCGGTCGCGGTTGCCCGCGTCCGGATCGGCATGTGCTTCGAGCAGGAGTCGGACGGTCCGGTGGTGGCCGCCGGTGGCCGCCCAGATCAAGGGGGAGCAGGAGGTGCCGTCATCCTCCCGCAGGTTGGGGTCGGCGCCGTGCGCGAGCAGTTCGCGCACCACCTCGGCATGGTCCCAGCAGGCCGCCGCACACAGCGGCAGACCCTCGCTCCCCGGCTCTCCCCCGCTCTCCGCATCGGGTGAGGCTCCCGCTTCGAGGAGCAGCCTCACGATGTCCGTGCGCCCGCCTACCGCGGCCAGGTACAACGGCGTCTCCCCGTCGGGGTGCGGTGTGGACGGGGAAGCCCCTTGCCGCAGGAGCGCGTCCACCTGGCGCACCTCGTCCTCGTAGACGGCAGTGATGAGTCGTTGGGCCAACGCCTCGGTCATGCACATTCCTTCCCCGGGAGCATCATCGCGGCTCCCTGGCCTTCAGCCGCTCGTGCGGTTCACATCAGGACGGGCACGTCATGGATCGTCCGCAGGGTGTTCATGGGGGCCGAGGCTAATTCCGGATGCGGAGGTGGTCGACGCAATTTTCCGGGCGGCCGCCCGTGGGGCAGGTGCTCCATGGGCCACCGCTGCGGGGTCCGACGGCGGGGCCGCTTCACCCGCCGTTCGGGAAGAGCCGGTCCAGGTGGTGGCGGAGGACCGCCGCTGCGGACTCCGCGGTGCGCTGGCCCACCAGGACGCTGGTGCCGAGGCCCGCCGACAGGGCGAGCAGGCTGACCGCCTCCGTGCGTACGTCCATGTCGGGTGCGGTCAGGCCGGCTTCGCGCGCCCGCTCCAACTGGCCGGCCACCAAGTCTTCGGCGGCATCGGGCCCGTCGATGAACGGCTGGGCGGCCAGTGCCTCATCCGTCACCGAGAGCACGGCGTAGGCGGTGTAGACGAGGTGAAAGGTCCGGCTCTCCTCGTCGGTGGGGAGTGATTCCAGGAGCACGGCCTCGATCATCTCGCGCGGTCCCGGGGCATCCCCGGCGGCCCGTACCCGCTCGGCGATACGGGCGCCGAGCTCGGTGGTCAGCTGCTGCAAGCCGTGGAGCAGCAGCTTCTCCTTGGTCTCGAAGTAGTACTGCACCAGCCGCAGGGACACTCCCGCTTCGGCCGCCACATCGCGCATCCCGATGGCGTGCAAACCGCGCCGCCCGGCAACCCGGACCAGCGCCTCGGCGATCTGGGTACGACGCTCCTCGTGGTCCACGCGCTTCGGCATCAGCCCGTGTCCTCCGCCTCATTCGTTCCGTCCGGCCTGCGGGGTCGGCTACATGGTACCGCTGTACCACTTTGGTGGTACGGTGGTACCACTAAATCCGCTGTCCGGAGGTGGCCTGCCGTGCCCGAGACCACGACGCATAACCGCAACCCCGCTGTCGGCCGCTATGTGAACGAGGCCGTACGCGACCGGTACTTCGCCGCGTGCGACGCCGTCTACGCCCTGGGGCCGGCCCCGCGTGACGAGTGCGACGTGGAGACCCGCTCCGGGACCACACACGTCTACCGGTACGGGCCGACGGAGCCCGGCGCCGCGTCCCGGACCCCGGTGGTCCTGGTGCACGGCGCCGGCGGCAACTCGTCGCAGTGGTACCCGAACGTCGCCGCCCTGAGCGCCCAGCGCCCGGTCTATGCGATCGACACCCCCGGCGACCCGGGCCGCAGCGTGCAGCGTGAACCCATTCATCAGCCCGAACGTGCCGCACAGTGGCTCGACGAGGCACTCGAAGGCCTCGGACTCGACCGCGTCCACCTCGTCGGGTCCTCCTACGGCGGATGGCTCGCCCTCAACCAGGCGCTGCACCGGCCCGGCCGACTGGCCTCGGTCACCTTGCTGGACCCGGGTGGCCTGGAGAAGGTGGGACTCCGATTCTTCGCCTGGATCTTCGTCAGCCTCTTCGCGACCTGCGCGCCGAAGGCGATGCGACCACGCCTGGCTGCCTGGCTCGACCAGCCGGTCCTGGTGGTGCCGGAACTGCGCGCGATGGTGCGGCTCGGCATTCGCGCCTACCGCATCCGCCGCCCCGCACCGCTCCCTCTCACCGAAGCGGAGCTGCGCGGTATCCGCACCCCGCTCTATCTGTTGCTCGGGAAGCGGAGCCTGCTGGTCCACCCGCAACGGCAGCGGGAGCGCGTCCCGCGCCTGGTGCCCGGTGCCCGCGTCGACATCGTCGCCGACACCGGCCATGGACCACAGATCGACCACGCGGAGTCGGTCAACAGCCGCATGGTGAGCTTCATGGACTCCGTTCACTGAGGAGCGTCCGGGCCGGCCGAAGGAAGCCGGGCCCCGCCCAGCAGCTCCGGGCTCTGCCGCCGCGACGCGTGCGCGCCCTCCGTCAAGCAACCTCAGCGGCCGGGGCCTTGGCCCTCTCCGCTGTCTCCACCCGCCAGTTGCTCCACCGCCGTCAGCACCCGGCCGGCACCGTCCTCCGTGCCGAGCAGCGCCGACACCTGCCGGGCGCGATGACGGTATCGGGGGTCGTGCACGGCCTTCCGTACAGCGGCCGCGAGATTCTCCGCGGTCAGCCGCTGGAAGGGGAGCCTGCAGGGACTGACTCCGAGCGAAGTGAGACGCGACGCCCAGAAGGGCTGGTCCAGCATCATCGGCACGGGGACCGCCGGCACGCCCGCGCGCAGGCCGGCTGCCGTGGTTCCGGCACCCGCGTGGTGGATGACGGCTGCCATCTGCGGAAACAGCTGGGCGTGCGGGACCTCACCCACCGTCAGTACGTCGTCCCCCTCGACCGACAGGCCGGCCCAGCTCGACTGGACCACGCCGCGCACTCCGGCGAGCCGCAAGGCTCGTCCCAGGAGACGTCCGAGGCGTTCCGGGTCGCCGGGCGCCATGCTGCCGAAGCCCACAAAAACCGGTGGCGGACCGGCCTGGAGGAAATCCGCCAGCCTGGATTCCGGCGTCCAGCCGGGGGCCTCCGACGGCCACCAGTAGCCCGCCACCTCCATTCCCGGCCGCCAGTCGGCGGGCCGGGGCACCACCGCCGGGCTGAAACCGTGATGGACGGGCCACGTCGCCCGACGACGTTCCAGGGCATCCTGCCGCACGCCCAGCCGACGCTGCAGATGGTGCACCCCGGGGGCGAAAGCGCGGGCCAGCAACGACTGGGCGCACCGTCCCAAGGCCCGGTTGGCGAACGGTCCCCAGGACGGCATGTCGAAGATGACCGGCGGGAACTCCCGGGTGGGCTCAAGCGGCTGTAAGAACACGCCGACGCTGGGCAGTTGCAGACCCTCCGCCGCCACGAGCCCCAAGGGAGCCAGGCTGCTGGAAAACAAAAGGACTTCTGCGCCCGATGCGCAGGCCTCGGTCACCGCGTCGGCCATCTGCGGAGCCAATTCCCGTGCCAGCTGTACTTGCTCGACCTTGGAGAGGCGGGCCCCCTGGCCGCCCTTCCCCGGGCCGTGCCCTCTGGTGTCATCGGTTCCGGACGTGGCGTACCGGTCGAGCGGAAGGGGGTGGAAGCCCAGGCCGCTGCGGCGCACCAGCGCGGCCGAGCGCGCATGGGTGGCCATCACCACCCGGTGCCCGGCGCGATGCAGCCGGGCCCCCAGGCCGGTGTAAGGAGCCACGTCCCCGTGCGAACCTGCGGTAGCGATCAGGATGTGCATGGTCGGCAGTGTTCCGTTTCGTCGTCGGCGATGATTCCGACCGCGCTCGGCTTCACTCGGCTGGTCTATCCGCCGAATTTCTGATGCAGCCGAACGCGCTTGAATTCCCGCGCAGTTGTGTGGTGGACGGGCAGCGCCTGCGCCCCGCGAGGCGGCGGCCCGGTGCTGGGGTCAGTCGCGGCGCGCGACCACCCGGTAGGCGTTGGACAGCCGGGTGCGCCGGGTGAGGGGCGCGAGCAGGATGTCGAGCCCGACGAGGACGAGCAGCACGGGTGCGACGGCCAGCAGGGACAGCCGGCGGATCCAGCGGTGGAAGGGTCCCGGTCTTTCGGCCAGCCAGGGCAGATCTTCGCTCGGCAGAACGGACTTGAGCAGGTTCACCGCCGCGGACGTCAGATCGGTGGGGACATGGGGCTCCTGCCGGTCGGTGGCCACGACGGTGAAACCCTGCTCGGCCAGTGCGCCGCAGAGGTTGTCCAGGGGGACGAAGTGCAGGTGCTGCGGCTGGAGCCACGGGCCCCACCACTGGCCGAGCAACCGGGCCGCGGCGGATTCCGGGTCGGGCACTTCCACCAGGAGATGACCGCCAGGCCGGAGCGCCGTGTGGGCGGCGGCCAGTTCCTGCCGTGGCGCCAGGGTGTGTTCCAGGTAGTGATGCATGCTCACCACGTCGTACTGGCAGGCCAGTTGGCCTGCCATCCCGACGAAGGAGCCCCGGTAGGCCCGGACGATGCGGCCTTTGCGTGCGGCGATCTCGACGCCTTCACCCCAGTCGAGCCCGTGGAACTGGGTGTCCGGATGGATTCTTCGGGCTTCGGCGCAGAAGTGGCCGTGACCGGTGCCGACGTCCAGCCAGCGTAAGGGGCGGCTGAACGGGAGCAGTGCCCGGGCGCGGGCCCGGTAGAGCTTCACCGCGATGGGCGAGCAGGCCAGCCGCGCCATCGTCGCCTCGCCCAGGCCGTCGTAACAGTCCCGGTAGTAGAAATCCAGCCCGTCCGCGCTCAGCCGGGGGTTCTGGAACACGTGCCCACAGCTGCGGCACTGTTCGAGGACGAACTTCCCGGGCTTGTGCTGGGGATGGTCGGCGGTGCGCAGACGCCCGCGCAGCCGCGAGGAGGTGCACCAGGGGCATGTGGTGCGCCGTGGTTCGAAGAACCGCTCCAGCCCACGTGCCAGCTCGTCCTGGTAACGGGGCCGGTGGGCGGCGATGTGCTCGCTTCGCGTACTCATCATGGGGGGCTTCTTTCCGAGGTAGTCCTGATGGGGGAGCGCGGACACTGGTGCGGAGGGCGGGGGAGGCACGCCGGGCCGGCTCCGGGGCCGGCTGTGGACCGCACGAACCGCCGGAACGCCTGGTTGTGCTCACGGAGTTGGGACGGCACGGGGGTGAGTACGGCGCGGCTTGGACAGGCGCCGCACACACGGCCGCTCCACGCCCGCGTACAGCAGCCACGAGGTCAGCAGGATGACGGGAAGGCCGGCCAGGACCACGGAGAGGTTGCTCCATCCATGACCCGTCAGGGACAGGTACATCAACCCCAGCACCAGGAAGTGGAGGAGATACATGGCGTAGGAGATCTCACCGAGGAACACCAGGGCAGGTGTGCGCAGCAGCGACGTTCTGCCCCGCAGGTCCAGCTCCGCGGTGGCGTACACCAGCATGGCGAGCGGGGCGACGGTCGAGGCCGCGTACAGGAAGCTGTGCGGCAGGTACGTACCGTTCACCACGATCGTGCTGATGACGCCCAGGGCGGCCGGGAGAACGCCGACGCGCGGAATCCGTATTCCCGCCGAGGAGATACGGGCCACCAACATGCCGAGGACGAACTCGGGCAGCCGCGTGAGCGGCAGCATGTACAAGGACCAGTATCCGGGGAACGACGATCCGCCCGGGTTGAGGACGAACTCGTAGAGCACCGGACAGATCCAGACGAGGGCGACGGCCGCTCCCGCGCCGATCAGCAGACCACGACGCGACAGCCGCTCGACCCACGGCAGGAGCAGGGGGAAGAGGAGATAGAAAAACATTTCGGCGGCCAGGGACCAGGAAACGGGATTGCCCGCGGAGATGAAGCGCTGGCTGGGAACCCAGGTGTTCACCAGGAAGAGACTGGAGAGGTGCGCCGGCAATCCGGAACCGTGCGGGGCGGTCGCCCTGCCGGCGCAGGCGAGCGCGGCCACCACCACGCACCAAGTGAGTACGTGATTCGGCAGAATCTTGGCGGCACGCCGCCGCCAGAAGGCGCGTGCGGTATCGGTCGGGCGGGCGGAATGGGTCAGCACATAGCCGCTCAGAATGAAGAAAAGCGAAACCGAACTCGCCCCGACCCATACCTCGGGCCCGAGGGTCCGGGCGAGGTGAGGGTTGATCAACAGCGCGCTGTGGGTGAAGACGACTCCGCCCGCGGCGGCGAAACGCAGACCGGTCAGAGAAGGTAACCGCTGGGGTCGGCCAGATCGTGTGCCGTCCTTTGCCGACGGTTCCTGCGTGCCGATGCGGCCGACAACGCCGGCCGTGGCGGTGGACCGGGACGGCGGTCTGGGGAGATCGTGCACGAGAGGCCTCCTGCGGGAGAACGCCCAGGCCCATGACCACCACGCAGATGCGTATGGGTGCGCGGAGGGGGTCGCCGGGGGATCGGATGGAAGGACTGATCCGGCCCGTGCGGAGGAATGGGCGGCCCGTCGCGCGGATATCCTGATTGACCCACCGCTCCACGTCCCGTGCATAGGGAGGGTGACCCGATTTCACTCGTACGGGCTAGTACCTCATGAGTCCCGTCCGCACCAATTGACCCGGCGTGTGATGCGGGTTGTCGCCTTTGGCCATTCCGTGGAACAGCACGAAATCACGGCCTTCGGCGCATATCCAGAAGCCGTTCCCCGGGGACACCTCGGGGAAGTGGCGCGGTGATATCCGGGCGCCGGTGAATTACGCCACCGGCCGTACAGGTGATTCCTGCGGACCTGTGGCCGGGCGGGTGTAGCACGAAGCGGGCACAGGAAAGAATGATTTCATGCCGCCGTGCCACGAGCACCGGCCGTCCGTGGCACCGATAACCCTCAAGGGCAGGGCATATGACGATGCAACGCATGCCGGTGTACGTGGTACCCGGTAAGAGCGGTACGGCGATATAGGCGCGGTCTGGATGCGCCGCCGCGAGCGCGTGGGAAGCCCTGCGTGAAGGACCGTGCGGCGCGGATGCGGCTTCGGTAAGGGGGGAGGGAAAACGTCTGACTTCTGTGGGCCCGGACATCCACTACAGGCCCAACCCCACACCAAAGGTCTTGAGTTGAAGCACACACGCGCACCCAAACCCCGCACCGTCCTCGTCGGTGCGGGTGCGGTGGCTCTGATCGCCGCCGCACTCACGCTGCAGAGCGCCCAAGCCGCTCCTGCCGACGCCCCTGAGCCCCCGTCGGCCACCGCCGCCGCACAGCGTGCCCGGGGCATCAGCTCCGCCCTCGGCGCCAACGCGGCGGGCTTCTACTACGACGCCCGGAACAACAAGCTCATCGTCAATGTGACCACCGAGGCCGCCGCGGGCAAGGTCCGTGGGGCCGGCGCCGAGGCCAAGGTCGTCAAGCACTCCCTCACGTCGCTGAATGCCGCCCGTGCGACCCTCAAGCAGAAGGCCACGATCCCCGGGACGTCCTGGGGGATGGACCCCAAGACCAACCAGGTGGTCATCGTCGCTGACCGCACGGTCACGGGCGACCGCCTGGCACAGCTCAAGAAGGTCGCCTCCTCGCTCGGTGACCGGGTCACCCTCAAACAGTCGGCGGGCAGGCTCCGGCCCCTGATCGCAGGTGGCAACACCATCTGGGGGAGCGGCGCACGCTGCTCGCTCGGCTTCAACGTCCTCAGGGACGGGCAGCCGTACTTCCTGACCGCTGGGCACTGCACCAACGCGGTGCGGAGCTGGTCCGCCGAGCAAGGGGGCCCGGAGATCGCGGTGACGGAGGCCGGCTCCTTCCCCGGCGACGACTACGGGATCGCGAAGTACGCCGACACCCATATCGCGCACCCCAGCCAGGTGGACCTCTACAACGGCAGCATGCAGTCCATCGACAAGGTGGGCGATGCGATTGTGGGCGAGCGGGTGCAGCGCAGTGGCAGCAGCACGCACGTCCACGCCGGTGACGTCATCGCCGTCGAGGTGACGGTCAACTACCAGGAAGGGCCGGTCGACGACCTGATCCAGGCCAGCATCTGTGCGGAATCCGGGGACAGCGGCGGCTCGCTCTTCGAGGGCAACACCGCGCTGGGGCTGACCTCGGGCGGCAGGGGCGCCTGCGGTTCGGGCGGCGAGACCTTCTACCAGCCGGTGCGCGAGGCCCTTGAGAAGACCGGATCGCACTTCGACTGATCCACCGGGCCGGTGCGGTCCAACGGCCTGTGGCGGCCGGTCCCCGTCTCCGCGGGCAGCTGCTCCCCGCGCTCATCTCCGGGTGCGCGGGGAGCAGTTGACGTCCGAGCCGTGCGGCCGGCGACCCGCTGACTTCGTTCCCCCGTGCGGCTCCATGCCGGGCTGCCGCTGGCCCTGGTCGCGGATGTCCGCACCACGGTCTTGCGGTCAGCGCCGCGCGGCGTGGCGGCGACGCCGGTAGTAATGCACGGTCACGATGCCGAGCAACGGCCCCCAGGCGGCCAGTGGCGCGTAGGCGACGGCGAAGACGACGGTTTGCCAACCGTGCACGACCACACCCGTGCCGTGCGTCCCGTTGATCGTCCGGCCGAGGCTCAACATGATCAGCGCGTACGGGAAGACCAGCGTGAGCGCCGTCGCACCGAAACCGGCGGGAAGGACAGCGGCGAGGACCGGCACCCGGCGGCCGCCCAGGCCGGGGATCCAGCGTGGCACCACCTCGCCCCACTCACTGACCAGCCCGACGGTGAGGTACGCCAGCGCCTCGCTGACCACGCTCAGCACGACCACGTACCACGCGCCGGTGAGCAGCACCGGGCCATGGCCGCGCACCACCGTCGTCGTGCGCTCCAGCAGCGGTCCGTGGAGGTTCAAGGCCACGATCCGCCAGATACCGGAGGGCAGCGTGGTCAGGGTGGTGGCGTACGCGGTCCACACGGCCCATCGGGGCACGGCCGCCGCCGTCCGGCCGTGCAGCTTCGCCTGGATGCGGCGAGCGGTCGAGTGCCCTCCCCGTCCGGAGTCCGCGGGGTCGCCCGATCCGGCGGGCCGGGGCGACAGCGATGAGTCACCAAATGCGCATTTCTCAAGTCCAGTCACCCTCCGATGGTCCGGCGGCGCCCCTGACCGCCACATCGGCCTGGCGAATCATCGGCATCAGCCGGGCGGGGGAGGCCCGGGAGTCCCCAGGAGGAGAGCATCCGTCGCAGCAACGGCTGAGGACCTGCGACGGACATCCCGCTCAGGACAGCGGGCAGCCACGCGTCATCCCACCGCGCGGTACACGGACGCGGACCTCCGCGTTCTGATCAGGCCGCGCGTGCCGGCCGCTACGGGCGTCGCGAGGGCAATGGCCTGAGCGTGGGCCACTGGGCAAGCATGCGGTGGCGCAGATCCGACGAGAGGCGGTGCAGGCCGCGGAGGTCGGCACGGTCAGCCGTCATCCGTGCGACGACGCCGAGCCGGTGGACCACTCGCTGCCGGGCCGTCGCGGTGCCCCACTTCCAGTCACGGTCCGGGATGCGGGCCAGGTGGTCGACGGTCTCGCGGTGGGCCCGCTGCACCAGTGCGTCGCCGCGCAGCAGCCAGCCGGCACAGGCGTCGGTCAGATCGCCCTGGGGTTCGGTGCCGGTCGCGGTGATCCATGCCGTGCGATAGGCCGTCTCCGCCCGGTTCATGAGCGGTGCGGTTGCCGCGGTGGAGCACCAGCACGTGGGAAATCCGATGCGCAGGTAGGCGAGTTCCATGAGTCCGTTGCCCAGTGCGGCCTGCTCGAAGTCGATGAATCTGACGCCCTGAGCGGTGTGCAGGTCGTTGCCGGGACACGGATCTCCGTGCAGCAGGGCGTGCCCCGGTGTCCGGTCGATCCGGTCTACGAGAGCGTCGAGCTCGGCGGGCGCGCAGGACGGCACGGACACTTCGAGCGTCTCGGCGAGATGGAGGAAGGAGCCGATGTCGTCCTGGGTCGGGCCGGACCAGGCCGGCAGGAGACCGGCATCCTCGGGGGCACCGGTGGCGTGCAGCCGCGCGAGGGCGGTGGCGTACTCGACGATCCAGTCACGGTCCGGCCTGCCGGCCTCGACATGCTCCAGTACCAGTACGTGCTCCCCGGCATCGGTGCCCAGCAGCGCGGGCACGATGGCCGGTTCGGCCCGGGAGGCGAGCCGCAGAGCTGTCACCTCGCGCGTGTACCGCTGTGCGGCATCGGGTGCGTCAACGATCTGCTTGACGATCGCCGGTATCCCGTTCAGGGCGACGCGCCAGACGCGTGAGCGCGGGCTGCTGTCCAGTCTGCGGTGCCGTCCGGGCGCCCCCAGCTCTGCTCTTAACCCGTCCCCGAACGGAAGTCGCGACGTCATGGTCCTCATCCTTCCATCCGGGCGAACAGGCCTGGGAACTATGGCGGATTCGGCGTGCGGCCGGCTGCTTACGGATGTCCCCGATCCATGCCGGCCCCGGTGCGGGCGCCCGTCACTGCGGCGGTTTGCCGTGCGGATCCGGGTGATCGTCGGCGGAGACGGCGAGACGGCGAGAGGGCGAGAGGGTACGGAATCCCGCGCTCGCAGTTCATCGCGCGGCGTGGCGCGTCGCTGCCTCTCCGAGAAGACGGTCTCTCCTGAGAAGAGGTCTTCAACTACCCTTGTTCGACGATCCAGCAGGCCCGGTGCGCCAACCACTTCCAGCCACAGCGCTGTCGCCGGCGTTGTGCACCGCAGCCGATGCACGCCCTGCCGTCCGAGTGACGGAGCGTCAAGAACATTGCAGGCGTGCTCACTCGGGTGGGTTACTGAGGCATCCAATCCGGTGGGCCGCCCAACCTCTCGGGGGAATGGCAGCCGGCCTGTCTCCCAGTCCACTTGGGCGTAGGCGGCGGTGCAGCCCTGGCGCCGCGGCGGGTGCCCTCCCGCGCAGAGAATGTGAAGGGCACCGTGCAGTGCCGCTCGTCGGCATCGGCCGGTGCGCCGGCTCACGTCACCACTTCCTGGGGACGTCATGCGAACTGTCCGTACATTGCGCTCCATCCTCGGTGTCTGCGCCCTGACCGTGGCGCTGACCGCCGGGCTGGTCGCGGTCCCGAACCAGGCGCACGCCCAGGTGCCTGTGCTGTGCAGCGAAGCCTCGCTGGTGAATGCGATCACAGCGGCCAACGTGGCCGGTGGCGACACCTTGGCGCTGGTTCCGTTCTGCACGTACCAACTCACCAGCGCGCACGGCAACGGGCCCACCGGCCCGGTGGGGCTACCGCCCATCACCACCCAGATCACCCTGCTGGGGCTGGGAGTCACCATTACCCGTGACCCGAGCGCACCGGCCTTCCGGGTCCTCCAGGTGCAGGGGGCCGCGAACGTGCCCGGCACCCAGGGCCAGTTGAGCCTGGTCGGGGTCACCGTCCGTGGCGGCAGTGCCGTGCCGCCTTTCCCGGGGGGTGGCATCTCGAACCTGGGCGGCACGCTCTCGCTGCTCACCAGTTCCGTCACCGGCAATACCGCCGTCGCCGGGGGCGGTATCTACAACGACAACGGCGCCGTGGCGCTGACCGCAAGCTCCGTCACCGGGAACACCGCCGCCTCCGGCGGCGGCATCTACGTCAACTCCGGGGGCGTGACCCTGCTGGCCACCACCGTGAGCGGCAACACCCCGGACAACTGTGCTCCGTCAGGCAGCGTCATCGGCTGCACCTGACGGCCCGGCCGACGTATCGGCCGACTGCTCCACCAGGCAGCCCACCGCACCGCCGGCGCCGAACGCAGCCCTCCGGTCTCGGTTCGTCACTCCCACTCACACACTCCACCGAAGGAGCAACGCCATGCCAATCTCCCCCAACCAGGGTTCGACCGGAGGCGGGACCACCGTCAATATCACCGGTACCGGCCTCGACGGCGCGACCGCCGTGCACTTCGGCGCCAAGACAGCCCTCATCACCGGCAACACCCCCACATCGGTCACCGTTACCAGCCCGTCCGGCGCCGGTACGGTTCCCGTGACCGTGACCACCCCCGGCGGAACCAGCAACCCGCTGTCGTTCTTCTACGTCGGGGCACCGTTCAAGTCCAGCCTCGCCCCCGTGACCGGGGTCACCGCGGGCGGCAATACCGTCACCATCAACGGCAGTGGCCTGAGCACCGCCACCGCGGTGCACTTCGGTGCCACCACGGCGACCCCCTCCGTGGTCAATGACGGCCAACTGACCGTCACCGTACCGGCGGGTGCGGCGGCCGGGCCGGTGAGCGTCAGTGTCACCACCGCGGGCGGAACCAACAACGGTCTGTCCTACACCTACGTCGACGTGCCGACGGTCGGCACGCTGAACCCCAACTCCGGCCCGGCGACCGGCGGAACCGTGGTGACCATCACCGGCACCAACCTCAGCACCACCCAGTCGGTCACCTTCGGCGCCACGCCCGCACCGTTCTCGGTCATCAACGACACCACGCTGTCCGTCGTCACCCCGCCCACCCCGGACGGTGCCCCCGGCCCCGCCGAGGTCACCGTGACCACGAGCGGTGGCAGCGCCACCGCTGCCTTCACCTACGTTGCCGGGCCCGGCATCTGACCGGCAGCCCGAGCCACTGACGGCCTGGTCCTTGCACCAGGCGCGCCAACAGCCTGTCCGGACAGGGTGCGTCCTGCCCTGCCCGGACACCCGACCTCCCTTGACGAGCCTCGGCCCGGTGCTTCTCCCCTGCGGCCGGGGCTCACGCCCCCGAAGGACCTGGCCGTGAATCGCTCAGCACAATCTCCCACCCCTTCCGCCGCGCAGCCGGCCGCCGCCGTGCCCGCAGTCATCTCCGTCTCTCCCCCCTCAGGTTCCACCGCGGGTGGTAACACCGTGACGGTCACCGGCACCGGCTTCACCAATGCCACCGCCGTGCGCTTCGGCGCCACACCGGCACCGTCATTCACCGTCAACTCCGACACCCAGATCACCGCCACCACCCCGCTCGGGACCGGGACGGTGCAGGTCACCGTCACCACCCCCAGCGGCATCAGCAACCAGTTCGTCACCTACGCCTACGTCGCCACGCCCGCGCCGGCCCTCTCCTCGGTGAGTCCTGCTTCGGGTCCGTCGGCGGGTGGCACGACGGTCACGTTGACGGGTTCGGGGTTCTCGGGTGCGACGGTGGTGCGGTTCGGTGCCGTGTCGGCTTCGTTTGTGATCAACTCCGGTACGCAGATCACGGCGACGGCGCCCGCGGGTTCGGGCATGGTGCAGGTCACTGTGACGGGGCCGGGGGGTACGAGTAATGGTGTGTCGTTCTCGTACGCGGCGGTTTCGGTGCCGGTGTTGATGTCTGTGAACCCGGCTTCGGGTCCGTTGGTCGGGGGTGCGACGGTCACTCTTACCGGCACGGGTTTGGCCGCCGTTGGTGCGGTGCGGTTCGGATCCGTGGTGGCAACGTCGTTCACCGTTGTCTCCGACACGCACCTCACCGCGGTCGCTCCCGCCGGGACCGGCACGGTGCACGTCACCGTGACGGGGCCGGGGGGTACGAGTAATGGTGTGTCGTTCTCGTACACGGCGGTTTCGGTGCCGGTGTTGATGTCTGTGAACCCGGCTTCGGGTCCGTTGGTCGGGGGTACGACGGTCACTCTTACCGGCACGGGTTTGGCCGCGGTTGGTGCGGTGCGGTTCGGGTCCGTGGTGGCAACGTCGTTCACCGTGGTTTCCGACACGCATATCACCGCGGTCGCTCCCGCCGGGACCGGCACGGTGCAGGTCACTGTGACGGGGCCGGGCGGCACCAGCAACGGTGTCTCCTACACCTACTCGCTGACGCCCACCCTGAGTGGCGTCACCCCCAACCAGGGGCCCACCTCCGGCGGGAACACCGTCATGCTCACCGGCGCCAACCTCACCGGAGCGAACGCGGTCAGCTTCGGCGCCACCCCCGCGACGTCCTTCACGGTCGTGTCCTCGACCCAGATCTCCGCCGTGGTCCCCGCGGCGACCCCGGGGCCGGTCGATGTCACCGTCACCACCCCGGGCGGTACCACGACCCTCCAGAGCTCCTACTTCTACGTCAGCACCCCGGTCCTCACCGGCATCGCCCCGCCCTCGGGCCCGCTCTCGGGCGGGAACACCGTCACCCTCACCGGCGTCCACCTCGTCGAGGCCACCGCGGTGCGCTTCGGAAGCACCGTCGCTACGGCGTTCACGGTGGTCTCGGACACCCAGATCACCGTTGTGGTTCCTGCGGGAGCCGCCGGTTCGGTCGATGTCACCGTCAGCACCGCCGGCGGAACCGGCACCGGGGTCTCCTACACCTACCTGGCGGCCCCCGTCGTCACGACGGTCGTCCCGAATCAAGGGCCCACCTCCGGTGGTATCACCCTCACCCTCACCGGCACCCGTCTCGCCCAGGCGACCACCGTGCTTCTCGGTGCCGCCCTCGCCGGGTTCACCGTCGTCTCCGACAGTCACCTCGTGGTCGACGCCCTGCCCGGAGCCGCCGGGCCGGTCGATGTCACCGTCACCACCCCCGGCGGCACCAGTGCCCCGAAGACCTACACCCGAGTTGTCCCACCCGGGATCTGAGGCGGCGGGGCGGGTGCCGGCGCCAAGGACCGGCGGCGGGGACGGCGCCGGTCCACCCGCCGGGTGCGGGATCAGGGATCCAGATCTGCCGGTGAGCCCGGTGCCGGTGGAAACGGCACCGGGCAGCGAGCGATCGTCAGGCCCGCTGCCAGGACACTGCCTGGAAAATCCTGTCGTCACGCTTTCCCCCTGCCCCGCCACGAGTTCAGGCGTCTGCGCCCCGTATGACCGCACCACCGGACGCGACGCCCCGAGGCGCTGGGTGACGCCGCTGCCCCGCACGGTGACGTAAGGTGCTCTCCGGGGATACGTCACTTACGCCGGGAGGGCTTGATGGTTCCGGAACTCGTCAGGATCTGGGCGTCCGGCTGGGCCGTGTCACGGCACACGCCCCGGCCGACGGAGCACCCGTGGGGGCTCTATCTCGAGGTGGGCAAGCCCGGCCAAGTGGGGCGCCATGTACTGCCCGACGCCGATGAGTCCTCGGTACGCGAGGCCGCCGCCTCGGTGACCGTGCCGCACACCTGGCTCAAGGTGCCCATGGAGCCGGACGAGGTCGGGTGCTGGCTCCCGCAGGGCTGGGTGGTGGACAAGGACGAGGCAGGACATCTGATGGCCGTGGATCTGCGGGTCACCGAGCCGGTGGCGCCCAAGGGCTACACCGCGTCCGTGCAGACCCGCGAGGGAGTCGTCCACGTCCAGGTGCACGATGCCGCGGGCGAGCCCGCCGCCCAGGGGCAGATGGCCGTCCTCGGGCGGGCCACGGTCATCGACCGCGTCACGACCGAGGAGACCCACCGCCGTCGCGGCCTGGGCAACTTCGTGATGCGCACCCTCGTCGACCACGCCGTGGCCGAGGGCGCGGACCTCGGCGTGCTGGGCGCGACCGACGACGGGCGCGCACTGTACGAGACCCTGGGCTGGAAGACGCACACGCCGCTGGCGGCGTGCATCTACCGGCCCCAGAGCGGTTGATGTGACGACGGAGCCGCTGCCCTCGCCCCGTACGGCACGCCACCTGACGAGGTGGTTCGGGGGCCGTTATCGCCTCGCGGACGACGTTCCGGCGTAGTCGGCAGCCACCTGCGCCACCCGGGGGCGCCAATGTGCCAGGCCCGCCACCCGAAGGCCCGCGACCTTCCCCGCGTCGTCGGCGTGCCGCAGCGCGACCGCCGCGAGGAAGTCGGGGTTCGCCTCGAACGCGGCCTGCTCCTCCGGCGTCATCGGTCCGCCCTGGAGGGCGAGGGTGCGAGTGCTCTCCGGCGACAGCCCGGTCGCATGCTCGGCATCGGTCGCCGCGAGGTAGCGCTTGGCGGGGATGTGGAGCGCGACCAGCCGTGCGACCCGGGGGCCCAGCAGGCCGGCGACGGCCGCGGCGGCGTGCTCGCCGTGCTGCGCCTCGTCGCCGGGTACCAGGTGATGCCCGATGTCATGTACCAGGCCGGCGACCTGCAGTTCCTCGTCGTGCGGGTGCCGCTCCGCCAGAACGGCCGCGACCTGCAGACCATGGTCGAGGATGTCCACCGGGTCGCCCGAACGGTCCGGTGTGTCCCAGACGTCCGCGCAGTCGGCCAGCATGGCCATCAGCCCGTCCACGGACCGTACTTGTTCTCTGCTCATCGTCGCTTCCCGTCATGGCGCAACCGCCGGCGCCATCCTGTGCGCCGCACCGGAAGAGGAATCTGCCGCACAGGGCTGTCCACGAGGTGTACGCGGGGCGTCCGGGCGGGGACCGGGTGTTCCTCAAGGGCGGTTTCCTCGACGCTGCGGAAGCGGCAGCCCAGTACGAGGACGCTCCGCACTCCCGGCCGGGCATGCCCGGCTCCGCGGTCGTCGTGCCGCCGGCCGACGCCGCGGAGCCCGCCGCTCCTCCCGGTCAGGGACCCCTCCTCGTCCTCAGACGCCTGCCACGTACTGCCAGAAGTCCCGCATCACAGGGGGCGGGGTCGGCCCGGTCAGCTCCAGCTGGGTGAGCAGGATGGCGACCGTGCCGGTGGACGCGGTGAGGTGGGCTGCCGTTCCGGTGCCGCCGATCCATCCGTAGCGTCCCGGCACATTCCACGGCTCGATGGCCTCGATGTCCACCGAGCCGCCGAAACCCCAGCCCTGGCCCTCCAGGAACACCCTCCCGGCCTCGCGCTGCGCCCGGGTCAGCTGGTCGGTGGTCATCTGCCGCACCGACGCGGGCGACAGCAGTGGGCGGCCGTCGACGGTTCCCTCGGCGAGCAGCATCCGGGCGAAGGCGTGCCAGTCGTCGGCGGTCGAGACCAGCCCGCCGGCGCCGGACGGAAATGCCGGCAGGCTGCTCCACTGCCCGTCGGGGGCGTCGGCCAGCTCGCGCTCGCCCTCCGGACCGAGCCGGTAGCAGCTGGTGAACCGGTCGAGCTTGCCGGCCGGTACCTCGAATCCGGTGTCGGTCATGCCGAGCGGCTCGAACAGCCGCTCAGCCAGGAACTCGGGCAACGGACGGCCGGAGACCCTGGCGATCAGCACCCCCTGGATGTCCGAGGAGGTGTTGTACAGCCAGCCCTCGCCCGGCTGGTGCAGCAGCGGAATGCGGGACAGCGCCGCCATCCATGCGTCCGGCGCCGGGACGAGCTGCGGTTGCGGCGGGCCTTGTTTGAGATCGCTGAACAACCGTCCGACCACCGGCAGCGAGAAGTCCGACGGGAAGCCGTATCCGGCGCGGGAGGTGAGCAGATCGAACACGGTGATCGGTCCGGCAGCCGGGACCACGTCGTCGACCGGGCCGTCCGGCGTGCGGACAACAGTCGGTGACGCGAGCTCCGGCAGCCATTTCCCGACCGGGTCGTCCAGCGCGATCCGGCCGTCCTCGACCAGCATCATGACCGCCGCCGCGACGACGGGCTTGGTGAGCGAAGCGATACGGAAGATCGAATCTCTGGCCATCGGGGCGGTGCCGTCGGCGTCGACCGAGCCGGCGGTCTGCACCTCGACCCGGTCGCCGCGAGCCACCAGAGTCACCGCGCCAGGCACCGGCCCGTCGCTGATATGGGTCTCCAGGATGTTGTGCAGGTTGGTCATCGGTCCACCTTCCCGAGTGTGCGGTCGGAAGTAAGACTGCCGCCATGACGCGGACTCATCGGGCCGAATCCATCGCATCCGACCCGATCAGCCCTCGGCGATTTCGCGGACCACGGCGGTCACCGTCATGTTCTCGTCGTGGACCTGCAGAAACCGCCGGCCTTGGTGATCTCGTCGAACAGCGCGCCCATGCGCTGCTCGCACCCGGGCCCCCGGGCCTGGACGGGCGCATTCCGCTCGTCGATGCGGATCCCGCCCCGGGCAGGCCGCTGTGGGACGATTCGGGGCGCGGCACAGGGGCGAAGGCAGCGCAGCTCGTGCCGCAGCGAGCACAAGACAAGCTGACGTGGCAGCGAGGGTGGGGGAGAAGCGGATGTTTGCGAGAGCGCTGGGTGACGACGGTGCCGAGCTGCGGCCGCTGGAGCCATGGCATGCCGGGGAGTACCTCGCACACCTGGACCGGGGCCGCGAGTACATCGGCCGGTACATCGCGCTGGCGGACCGTGCCACCGATCTCGCGTCGGCCACGGCGTTCCTGCAGTCCTATGCGGACAAGGCAGCTGCCGACAGCGGCCGGCTCTACGGCATCTGGGCGGATGGTGTGCTCGTCGGCGGTGTCCTGTTCAGGACGTTCGACCCCGAGTTCGGCACCTGCGAGGTCGGCTGCTGGCTGGAGGAGGCGGCCGTCGGGCGCGGGTTGGTCACGCGCGCGATGCGGGTGCTCATCGACTGGGCGGTCGAGCAGCGGGGGATACACCGTGTGGAGTGGATCGCGTCCTCTTCCAACACCGCCAGCATCAAAGTCGCCGAGCGGCTCGGCATGGTGCGGGACGGAGTGCTGCGGGAGAGCTACCCGTACCGAGGCGTGCGCCACGACATGGAGGTCTGGTCGGTCCTGGCCGGGGAGTGGCGCAAGCAGCGCGCCTCCGGCCGATGACCGCTGCCGCAACGGTCGGGGCCCCTGAAGGTTCGGTCCGGCAGCCCGCGTAAGCCCTGTTCGGAAAAGGTGCGCCGCCACCGTGGCGCACCAACCCCGTGGGGACTTGGGCGAAATACCCCTACGCCACGTCCCTTTTACGGAATCATGTGACCAAACGCCTCACCTCGCATCGGCCTTGAGAGGTGGCGGCGCACTATCAGTGCGCCCCAACGGGGCGACACACAGGGGGAATTCATGAGGACCGTACAGCGGACGCTGCTCGCGGGAGCGCTGACCGGAGCACTGGCCTTGACCATGGGAGCGGGGACCGCGGGTGCTTCGGCACCCGCCGGCGCGGGACCCGACACCGCGACCGGCACCGGCACCGTGCAGACGGTGAACGCCCGTAGCGGTGACGTGATCACCTGCAAGATCACCACTCACCTCCCGCACTACTCCCACCACGCCCACGCGGACAACCGGCACATGGTGAACGTCACCGCGGACATCAAGTGCACCAAGCGGGTGGCGCAACTGGCCATCCGCGTCGGCCTGTACAAGAACGGCACGCTGTACAAGCAGAGCGGGACCAGGACCAACACCGGAAAGAACAAGGTGAGCCAGAACGCCGCGCGCCGCTGCGTGAAGAGGCAGAACTACACGGGGGCCGCCGTCGGCGTGGTCACCTTCCCGCCCGGGTACACCCCGCGCACCAAGCAGGTGAAGCACACCAGCGCCACGGTCCGCATCAACGCCTGCAAGAAGAGCTGACCGAACGTCCCGCGAAAGCGCTGACACTTCGCGGCAGGCGCTCAACGCACGGCTCAGCCGATCCGGTCGTTGAGCGCCACCGGAAACACCTCGAAGAGGGGTTCGCCCGCCAATCGCTCCATCAGGCGGGCGGACCCACCGAGGTAGGTGGAGTCGAGATCCACGTCCGTGGCGACGCACCAGGCCCGGTCCTGTGGCCACCACAGATTCGGCGCCTGCGGAAAGAAGACCCCCGCGCTCCGGTCCCCCAGGGCCGTTGCCGCTTCGACCGGCCCCTCGTACAACGCGTAGGCACGTCCGCTCAGTCGCACCCTCGGCCCCTCGTCATGGAGCCAGCCCCACCCCTCCCAGAGCCCGAAGAGGCACTGCTGCGGAGTGCCGGTCTCCGTCGCCAGCACCGCGCACAGAGCCGCCAGCACATGCGCGGGCAGCGAACCCTGCCACGGTGGCTCGTCCCCCGGGCCGGCCACCTCCTCGAAGCGCGCCAGCGGGTGCAGCGGGCGCCCGGACCGCTGCGCGACCTCCGCCCACCGCTCGAACCGGCCGTCCGCCGGCTCGCTGGGATGCAGAAGCCGTGCGTAGGTCTCGAACCCGGCCGGCAGCAGGGCATGGACACCACTGTCGAACCCGCCGACCCCCTCCTCGATCCAGCGGGCGGACGACACGTCCTGCACCCGACGCGGCGGCCGGGCCCCGTCTCGCGACATCGTCATGACTTTCGCTCCCCCTCGTTCCTGGCAGGGTGCTCAGTATGACCCGCGGGCGAGGGCACCGGCGGAGTTGTCCACAGGGGCAGGTCGCGGCGTGGGTGGTGCCGGCCGGAGGGGCTCCGGCCGGCACCTCGTACGGACAGCAGGGTCAGGCGGTCTGCTGCAGCCGGTGCAGCGACGCCACCAGCTTGTCCACCTCCTCGGATGTGTTGTAGAGCGCGAGCGAGGCACGCGCCGCGCTCTCCAGGCCGTAGTGGGCCAGCGCCGGCTGGGCGCAGTGGTGGCCGGCGCGGATGGCGATGCCGTCGCGGTCCAGCCATTCGGCGATCGTTGACGGGTCGTGGCCGGCGAGGGTGAAGGTCAGTACGGCGATTCTGTCGGGGGCTGAGCCCAGCAGCTCAAGGCCGGGAATCGTGGCCAGGGCTTGCTGTGCGTACGCCATGAGCGAGGTCTCGTAGGCGGCGATGGCGTCGCGGTCGAAGGAGGTCAGCCAGTTCAGCGCGGACAGCAGACCGACCACGCCGGAGATGTGCCCGGTTCCGGCCTCCAGGAGGTGGGGAACGGGGGCGTAGGTGGTACGGGTGAAGTCGACCGACTCGATCATGTTGCCGCCGCCTTGCCACGGCGCCATGTCCCGCAGGATCTCCGGCTTCGCGTACAGGGCGCCGATCCCCGTCGGGGCGAACAGCTTGTGACCGGAGAACACATAGAAGTCGGCGTCCAGGTCCTGCACATCGACAGGGAAGTGCGCCACCGCCTGTGCCCCGTCCACCAGTACCTTGGCGCCGTAACGGTGGGCGAGTGCGGTCATCTCGCGCACCGGTGGGACGGTGCCCAGCACGTTCGACGCCTGGCTGACCGCGACGAGTTGGGTGCGCATGGACAGCAGATCGGCGTACGCGTCGAGGTCGATCTGGCCGTCGGGCTGCAGTGGCACGGGTACCACCCGGGCACGGGTCTCCTTGGCGACCAACTGCCAGGGGACGATGTTCGAGTGGTGCTCCAGTACAGGCACCAGGATGTCGTCCCCGGGGCCGAGGTTGGCCCGTCCCCAGCTCTGGGCGACGAGGTTGATCGCCTCGGTGGTGCCGCGTACGAAGACGATGTCGTCCGGTGACGGTGCGCCCAGGAACTGGGCGACCGCCGCCCGGCCCGCTTCGTATGCCTCGGTGGCTTCCCGGGCCATGGTGTGCGCACCACGGTGGATGTTGGAGTTGGCGGATCCGTAGAAGCCGGCCAGTGTCTCGATCACCTGGCGTGGCTTCTGTGTGGTGGCCCCGTTGTCCAGCCAGACCAGTGGGTGCCCGTTCACGGTCCGGTGCAGGATCGGGAAGTCCCGGCGCGCCAACTCGGGTGAGAAGGCCGCGGGTTGGCCGGGGAGGCCGGTGGGCTGTACGGACCGGATGGTGGGCTGTACGGGTTCGGTAGCGGGTGGTACGGGTTGGGCGCTGGACCGCGTGGCAGTCCGGGCGGCCGGGTCAGCGGTGACCGGGTCCGTGGGCGCGTCCGTGACCGTGCTCATGGCCAGGGCTGTCGCCGGTGCCGTAGCCGGATCGGCAGACGTCAGGCCGCCGACGAGAGGGTCCGGTGCCAGAGCCGTGTTCGGCCACGCGCCCCCGGGAACGTCAGGAATAGTCATGGTAGTTGGAGACCTCGACGTTCTGGAGCACGGCGAGCGCGTCCTCCACCAGCACCGCGGTGTTGAAGTACGCCGTCATCAGGTAGGACGTGACGCCCTTCTGGTCGACGCCCATGTTCCGCATCGACAGGCCGGGCTCCACCTCGTCCTCGACCTTCGCGGGACGCAGACCCACCACGCCCTGCTCGGCCTCGCCCGTGCGCATCAGCAGGATCTCGGTGGTGCCGATGCCGGCACTGCCGGAGAACCGCACCTTGTCCGAGGGGAGCAGCGGGACGCCGCGCCAGGTCAGCAGCGGGCTGCCGAACCGGTTGTCGATGATCGGGGGCACACCCCGGCGCGTACACTCCCGGCCGAATGCGGCGATGGCCCTGGGGTGTGCGAGGAAGTAGGCGGGCTGCTTCCAGACCCTGGTCAGCAGCTCGTCCAGGTCGTCGGGGGTCGGGGAACCGCTGCGCGCCTGCACCCGCTGACCGGGGGCCACATTGTTGAAGAGGCCGAATTCCGGGTGGTTGAGCAGCGAGGCCTCCTGCCGCTCGCGCAGTGCGTGCACGGTGAGGTTGGACTGGGCACGGGTCTGGTCGATGGGCCCGTTGTAGAGGTCGGAGACCCGGGTGTGCACGCGCAGCACGGTCTGGGCCAGGGTCATGTGGTACTCGCGGGGCGTGTCCTCGTAGTCGACGAAGGTCATGGGGAGTTCGGGTTCGCCGACATGCCCGGCGCTGAGGTCGACGGGTACCTCGGCGCCCGGCAGGACGCCGTCCGCCGAGAGGTAGGCGTCCAGCCAGCCCCGTACGGTCGCGTCGCGGTCGCACAGCCCGGCGAGCACGCTGCGTTCGACGCACAGCGCCACGCCGGGTGTGAGCGCCCGTACGCGGTACGGCATGGGCTCGGAGCGGGTCCAGGCGTCGAGGTCGAAGAACTGGCCGTCACCGATCACTTCGAGTACGGCGTCCTCGCCGTAGCGGCCGCTGACCCGCTTCTCGGCGCGACCCTGGGCGATCACCCACAGCTGGTCGTGCGAGTCACCGTCCTGGGCCAGCATTTCCCCGGCCTCGAAGGTGACTTCCGTGAAGGCCCCCGCCAGTTCGGAGAGCAGTGCGTCGTCGGCGTCCCGGAGGTACGGCAGTTCCCGCAGGTCTCCCGGGATGATGCGGGGCGAACCGCCATCGGTGTGGGTGCTGATGCGATCGTCGCCGAGCACGTAGGTGCGGCGGCGGTTGACGCGGAAGACTCCCGATTCGACGTCCACCCATGGCAGGGCGCGGAGCAGATAGCGCGGGGTGATGCCGCGCATCTGGGGGCTGGTCTTGGTGGTGGTCGCGAGTTGCCGTGCCGCATCCGGGCTGAGACTTGTCTGGTCGTTCACAGGACCTCCTCGACGACAGGCGCGCCGGTCGGCCGTGACACGGCCGACCGACCCGCGGGAATCTGATCGTCTGATCGAAGTCCGTCGCCCGCAACCAACCCTTTGCCGGTGTTCGGCCTGAAATGCTCGCTGCACGAACTTCGCAATTCCGTACATCCGTACGGCTACTTGGCGTTGCGCCGCCGCCACCCTGCGCGCGCATTCCGGGATCTTCCGCGTGGCGGCTCCTCGACGCCGTCCCCCTACTTCTCCCAACACCTGATATGCGACGTGATTTACCCTCATAACAGTGCTTGGCGATTCTTAAAGGATGGCTTATGCAGGAGTAGTTGACGATCCGTCAGTGATGTGTCGACCGCCGCGGCGGCATCTCCCCCGGCGCGCCTTCCTCCGCCTCATGGCGTCGAGCCGGGGGCCTGGAGGGGGGCGCTCGATACGTCTCAGGACGTCTCAGGACGTCTCAGGACGTCTCCGGCGCAGGCGCCGACCCCCGCTCCTCCTCCAGCAGCGCCTGCCCCGCAGAGGAGAGCTCGACCAGGCTCTTGCGGCCGTCGGTCGGATGCGCCCGGCGCGTGATCAGCCCCTGCTCCATGAGCAGTCCAACGGCTCGGGCCATGGTCGCGAGGCCGAGGACCAGGCCGGCCTCGACGCCGCCCTCGTCGCCACGGACGGCACCCCCACCAAGTCCAGGCTCGGCGCCAACGCGATCCTCGGGGTCTCCCTGGCCACCGCCAAGGCCGCAGCCGCCGCCCACCGCCTGCCGCTCTACCGCTACCTCGGCGGCTCCGACGCCCGGCTGCTGCCCGTACCGATGATGAACATCGTCAACGGGGGCGCGCACGCCGACAATCCCCTTGACTTCCAGGAGTTCATGATCGCCCCGATCGGCGCGGAGAGCTTCGCCGAGGCCGTGCGGATGGGGTCCGAGATCTTCCACACCCTGCGCCGCGACCTCCTCGCCGCCGGACACTCCACGGGCGTGGGCGACGAGGGCGGCTTCGCACCCGCCCTGCGCACCGCCGAGGAGGCCCTCGACTTCGTGGTGACCGCCGTCGAGCGCACGGGTTGCCGGCCGGGTACGGACATCGGCCGGCGTCGTCCGAGTTCTTCCGCGACGGCGTCTACGACTACAGAGGACACGACGATCGCGGACCTGGCGGTGGCCACGGGCTGCGGCCAGATCAAGACCGGATCGCCGTCCCGCTCCGACCGCATCGCCAAGTACAACCAACTCATCCGCATCAAGGGGGAGTTGAGCGACAGCGCCAGTACGCAGGCGCGGGAACGCTGCGCCGCTAGAGCCTGTCTGCCGGACGGACCCCTAGTCACCCGGACTGACAGCAGCAGGTCAACGGGCTTCGTCAGGACGACGGCCACCGTCGAGCCGGGTGGCAAGGACGCGGATCCCGGGCGGGGTCCGCGTCTCCGGCCCTGGACACGGATTCAGGAGCCGTCTTCCCTGGGCCGAGGGGCCGCGGAGCCGCGGAGGCGTGGCTACTGAACCGCGCCGGTGTCTCCTACTGAGGCTTGAAGGAGCGGATCTGGTAGCTGCCCTGCAGGTTGCCGCCCGCGCCGGCGGGGGTGGACCCGACGCGCGCGTGGTAGTTGGTCTGCGTGTAGTACTGCACGCGGTGCCTGGTGCTGTTCCATACGGAGCGCACGTGCTGTCCCCGCTGGATGAAGGAACAGTCGTCGGCGGTGTTCGCCTTGCTGGACTGCGACCACTGGCAACGGGTTCCCCCACCGTTCCAGTCGCTGTAGATGCAGAAGTACCCGGGCGTGCAACGGAAGGCGGCCGGACGGGCGGAGGCCGTGGGGGTCGCGGTCGCGCTGGGCACGGTTCCCAAGGCGGCGGCCAGGGCGGCTGCGGTGACGACGAACGAGCGGATGTGGCGCATGGGAAGAACTCCCTTTCCTCGAAGGTGGCCGGCGGGGCAGGAGCGCTCCGGACCGGCTGGGCGGAATCGCGGACGGGCAGGAAGGCCACGCCGGGCCGGCGACAGCGGGCGGCCGGCTGCGAAGCGTCACCAGTATGGTTCGCGCCCGTGATGCCCCCTCAGGACATTTCTGGCCGCACCAAGGGCTGTTGGAGCGTGGCGGCGCAGGCGCGGGGCGTACGCCGCACGCACCTTCCCGCACGCGGAGAGCACCACGACCTGGCCGGCCCCCACGTGCACGACCGCGGCTCATCTCCGCTCGCCCGCAGAGCACGGGGAGGACAATTCCGCCGACCAGGCCCTCTCCTGGCCCGAATCATCGAGTTCATGGGCAGTCGGCGGGAATGGGCCGCTGTGGGAAGCCCGCCCGGGTATGACCCTGGTGCCCGGCCCGCCCCGGGACGGTGTGGCCTTTGATTGCAAGGGACATCCGTCGAAAGGGGTGCCGCTCCCGAGGACTGGTCCGTATTGTCAGCTCGCGCCGGAGCCTTCCCGTCCGGGATTTCCTTGCGGGATCCCCGGGTCCCGCGATACCTGGCAGAGCCTGCACCGAGGAGCAGTGGTGACACCCCTGATCGTACCGGTCATGATCGTATTCGGAATATTCCTGCTCGCCATGGTGACTGTGGGTATCTGGACGTATCAGGACACGCTGACGTTCTCCGACTTCGCTCTGGGCGGGCGGCGGCTGAGTGCACCGCTGGCGGCCCTGTCCGCCGGCGCCAGTGACATGTCCGGCTGGCTGTTCCTGGGGTTGCCCGGGGCGGTGTACGCGGCCGGGATCGGCGCCTCGTGGATCGCCGTCGGTCTGGCCATCGGCACCTATCTCAACTGGCGGCTGGTCGCGCCGCGTTTGCGTACGTACACCGAGCTGGCCGGCGACGCCAAGACACTGTCGGCGTACCTGGAGGAGCGCTTCGAGGACGGCAGCAGGATGCTGCGCCTGGTCTCGGCGACCGTCATCGTCGTGTTCTTCACCGTCTACGTGGCCAGCGGTCTGCTGGCCGGGGGAGTGCTGTTCGAGGGGATCTTCGGGGGCGGCTTCGAGTTCGCGCTCACCGTCTTCGCCGTGGTGATCGTCGTCTACACCGTGCTGGGCGGCTTCCGCGCGGTGAGTGTGACGCACTCGGTGCAGGCCACGGTGATGTTCGGCGCGGCCGTTGCGCTCCCCGTGATCGGCATCGGACTGCTCGGGGGGTTCGGCGCGATGCATGATGCGCTCACCCATCAGACTGCGTCCCTGCTGGACATGGGGGCCAAGGCCCACTTCAACGGCTCCCGTTGGACGTCCGGTGAGCCGCTCGGCGCGGTGGCCATCATCTCCCTGCTCGCCTGGGGGCTGGGCTACTTCGGCCAGCCGCACATCCTGGTCCGCTTCATGAGTATCCGCAGCACCCGCGAAATTCCCTTGGCCCGGCGTATCGGTGTGAGCTGGGTGGTCGTCTGTCTGGCGGGCGCGTCGCTCGTGGGGCTGGTCGGGATCGCCGCCCTCGATCAGCCGCTGGACAATCCGGAAACCGTCTTCATCGCGGTCTGCGCCCAGTTGGTCAACCCGTGGGTCGCGGGCATCCTGCTGGTCGCCGTGCTCGCCGCGATCAAGTCCACCGCGGACAGTCAGCTGTTGGTGTCGGCGATGGCCCTCACCGAGGACTTCTACCGGGCCTTCGTCAAGCGGCGGGCCTCGGACGCGTCGATGGTGCTGGCGGCTCGTGTGACGGTCGTGGTCGTGGCGCTGGTGGCCTACGCCATCGCACTCAGCGGCGGAGCCGTACTGGATATCGTCGCGTACGCCTGGGCGGGCTTCGGCGCCGCCTTCGGTCCGGTCATCCTGCTGTCGCTCTACTGGCCGCGCATGACGCGGGCCGGGGCGATGGCCGGCATCGTGACGGGTGCGGTCACCGTCGTCATGTGGAAGCAGATCGACCCGCTCCTCGGGCCGCTCCAGTCGGGCATCTACGAGATGGTGCCCGGCGTGCTCGCGGCCACCGCGGCGGCGCTGCTCTTCGGGAAGTTCGTCGGCCGGCCGCCGCGCCGCACCTGGTCGGGCTCCATGGAGCGGCAGACCAACGCTTCGGTGCCGGTCGGCTGAGTCCGCGGCGCGGCAGGGCACGGCGACGGGCACGGCGCCCTGCCCCACCGGAACGCAGGGCCTGCTGCTGCGGATGCTCGTCGGCGCACGACCGGTGCCGGTGGCACTCATCGAGTACCGCCCCGCCGGGCCACCGTCGAACGTTCCCGCGGCCGTCCATCCCATCCCAGCAGCGCGCGGCACACATTATGATCCGAGGAGGCTCAGCCGGCACCACGACTGGAAAAGATGTGCCCCTCCACCGTTCCTTGCCGCCCCCCGGGCTCGTACGGGTGGCGTCGTTCGCCTTCGTAGTGACGGGCACGGCCGTGCTGTTGAGCAGTTGTACGGGGAACCGGGAGCCGCTGAGCGCCGGCCACACGTCGGCCGCCTCCGCCCCGGTGCGGCTGTGGCCCGAGCGTAAGCCGGCGCCGCAACCCGAGCGCGGGAAAGGGGAGAACCTCCCTGCGACCGTTCCCGGGGTGCCCCCCGTGCCGTCCGGGGACATCCGCAAGGCGAATCTGCTCGCTGTCGTCAAGGCGCAGGTAGCCGCGGGCTCCGCCCTCGGCGGCGGCCCGCAGTTCGATTCCGGCACCACGAGGAAGATCGACGCCTGCGCCGCCGAGCCGGCGCACTGTCCGGTACGGAAACCCCAGTACCGGGATCTGACGGGCGACGGCCGGGCCGAACTGATCGTCGGCATCGAGGCGCCGGACCAGTCCCTGGCACTGTGGGTCTTCAAGCTCGACCACGGGCTGGTCACCCGGATCATGGACGCCGGTGCGACGCCGCTGTCGGTGGAGATCGCGAACGGCGATCTGATCCTGCGGGAGCCCACCGGCACCCCCGGGTACGACACCCGCACGGTCTACGCATGGGACACCCGGACGCGGACCATGGCCTTGAGGTCGATGGAGTTCGACCAGGCGGACTCCGCCACTCCTTCCCCGGAGCGCACACCGTGAGCGCCGGCCGGCCTCGGACACGGCTGCACCTGCCCGCCTGGACGGCGACGCTCTACTGGAAGTTCGCCGTCTTCGTCATCGTCATGTGCTGCGTCCTCGCCACCGTGGTCGGCGTCCTGGTGCACGTCCTCGTCGGCCGGCAGACCGAAAGCCAGGCCCGCAGCGCGGCGCTGTCCGAACTGGAATCCGCGGCGGACGCATACGTCGCCGGGGAGCCCCTCGCCCGCAATGCCGCGGTGAGTCCCGCGGAGCTGCCCGCCTCGCTCCGCGCCATGGCACTGCGGGGTGAGCGCGGCACCCAGCTCGACGACCACAACGGACGCCCGGCGATGTGGGCCGTCGCCCCCGCCGACGGCAAGGCGCTGGCCGTCCACATCGATTACACCCAGCGAGCCGCCGCCCTCCGCGGGCTCGACCGGACCATCATCGGCTCCTCCGCCTTCGCGATCGCCCTCACACTCGGCGTCGGGTTGTTCGGTGTCTCCCGTATCACCCGGCGGTTGCACCACACCGCCCAGGTGGCCCGCAGAATCAGCACCGGGGATCTCGATGCCCGGGTGGACGATCCCCGGGTGCAGTGCCCCTCATCCGCCCAGGACGAGACCGCAGCGGTGGCAGCCGCACTCGACGCGATGGCCGCCACACTGCAGACCAAGCTGCACAGCGAGCAGCGCTTCACCGCCGATGTGGCTCATGAGCTGCGCACCCCGCTGACCGGGCTGCATGTGGCGGCAGAGCTGCTGCCGCCGGGGCGGCCGGCCGAGATGGTGCAGGAGCGGATCCGGACCATGAGCCGGCTGACCGAGGATCTGCTGGAGATCTCCCGCCTCGACGCGGAGGTGGAGCAGGCCGACATCGAGGTGCATCAGCTGGGACCGCTGGCGGAGCGTGCGGTGCTGGCCACCGGCCTGCAGGCCGAGGTCCGTATCCAGCGGGACAGCCGGGTGGAGACCGACCAGCGCAGGCTCCAGCGCGTGCTGGGGAACCTCGTCTCGAACGCCCACAGGCACGGCCGTGGGCCGGTGCTCCTGACCGTCGACGGCCTCGTCATCACCGTGCGGGACCACGGGGACGGCTACCCCGGCCACCTCCTCGACCACGGCCCCCAGCGGTTCCGGAGCCAGTCCGGCAGCGGTCGCAAGACCGGTCATGGTCTCGGGCTGACCATCGCCGTGGGACAAGCCCGCGTCCTCGGCGCCACACTGCGGTTCTCGAACGCGCCGGACGGCGGAGCCGTCGCCGAACTCGTCCTCTCGCCGCCGGTCCCGGCGCCGCGGCTGTCACAGTCGACGGGGTCCGGTAGCTCTTAGACCGTGTCACCGCGGAGCGGGGCGACGGGGTCGGTGGCCCCAGCCCTCTTGGCCTTGCTCGTCATGCTGGGCATGCCAAAGGGCGCCATCCGGCGAAGCCCCCCCGCGCGGGCCACGGCCGGAGCGACCGTTGCCCGGGGCGACAACCGCGGTGGCCGGTGTCGGAACCACCAGCTGATCAACGGGATTCCTCACCAGCTCAGCACGGGTGTCAGCGGTCACGGGACCGACCGCACGCCGGAGTGTCCGCGTCCGAGCGACAAGCGCAGAATGAAGAGAGCCGCTCCGCCGTCCGGAGGGCGGACCGGCCGCTTCGCGCGGTGGGTGGAAGGGAAAGCCGGTGCCATCAGATCGGCCGACCGACGAGAAGGCTCGTGGTCCGCTCTGGTCCGAGCCCGGTTCGCTGCTGCAGCATGTGGCCGTCGCCGTGTTCGGCATCGATGACGACAACCGGATCTGCTACTGGGGCCCAGGCGCCCGGGACCTCTTCGGCTACCACGCCACGGAGGCGCTGTCGCAGCCCGGCGCCCTCCTTCTCCCCGGGCCGGCCGGGGGCCCCGACGACTGCACCGGCATGGTGGCGCGGGGCCGGACCCTGGGGTACTGGCGCGGCCGACTGCATGCCACGCATCGCGACGGCACGGTCTTCGACTGCGGGTTCCGGGTCTTCCCGGTGACCGGCGTCGCGGAAAGCTCGGTGGTCATGGCCCTGGCGAGCCGAGGCGATGAGCTGGACCGGGTGAAGACCAACCTCGCCTTCCTCGACGCCCTCTTCGAGACCTGCCCCATAGGCCTGGCCATGTTCGACGAGGAACTGCGCTACCTCCATGTCAACCAGGCCCTCGCCGACATGAACGGGCTCCCCATCGAGGAACACCTCGGACGGCGCCTCGCCGAGATCGTGGTCACCTCGGACGGCGGTGAGTACGAGCGCATGCTGCGCGCGGTCGCCGCGGAGGGCAAACCCGTCGCGGGGGTGCGGGTGGGGATGCGCACCCGGGGCCACCCGGACGAGGACAAGGTGCTGTCGGTGAGCTTCTTCCCGCTCACCCAGGCCGTGGGCACTCGCCAGGGAGTGGGCGGCCTGCTGGTGGACGTGACCGACCGGGAGCAGGCCATCGTGGAGGCAACCGCCACCCGTCAGCGGCTGGCGCTGCTGGACCGCGCCTCCGCCCGGATCGGCAGCACCTTGGATGCGAAGGTCACGGCCCAGGAGCTGGTCGAAGCCGCGGTTCCGGACTTCGCCGACGCAGCCGTCGTGGAGCTCATGGAGTGGGTGGACGAGCATGAGGCGTTCGACCCGGCCCTGCCGGTGGACACCCACCGCATCGCCCACGGCACCGTTCTGCCCCCTCCCGCGACGGAGCTGGTGAGCGGGCTGGAAGCCGTGCACTACCCGCCGGGCTCCGCCATCCACCGGATGCTGCGGACCGGCCGTCCCCTCTGCGTACCGGTGAACCAGGAGTTCATGGCCCGGACCGTGCTGGACGAAACACGCGCCCGACTGCTGGTCGACAGCGGTCTGGCCTGCCTCCTCCTCGCTCCGCTCATCGCCCGGGGAACGGCCCAGGGCATCGCGGTCTTCGGCCGGTCGCCGGCCAGACCGACCTTCACCGAGCAGGACCTCAGCCTGGCCGGCGAGCTCGCCTCCCGGGCGGCGCTGTGCCTGGACAACGCGCGGCTGTACAGCCGGGAGAGAAACATCGCGCTCACCCTCCAACGGGCCCTGCTCCCCACCTCCTTGGTGACCGGCCCGTACATGGACATCGCTCACCGCTACCTGCCCGGCAGCCGCGTCACCGAGGTCGGCGGCGACTGGTACGACGTGATCCCCCTCCCCGGTGGCCGCGTTGCCCTGGTCGTCGGTGACGTCATGGGTCATGGTGTGGCGGCCGCCGCGGCGATGGGCAGGATGCGTATCGCCGCCAAGGCGCTGGCCCGGCACGACCAGGAACCCGACGAACTGCTCACCGAACTCGACGAGTGCGCCGAAGAAGCCGGTATCGAACTGGCCACCTGCCTCTACATCCGCTACGACCCGACCACCGGGAGCACCCGGATCGCCAGCGCCGGCCACCCTCCGCCCCTCGTCCTCCACCCGGACGGCCGGATCCAGCTCATCGACGAAGTGCTGGGAGTCCCGCTCGGCGTCGGCGGCTGTCCTTTCCGGACGACGGAGGTCGAGCTGCCCGACGCCGCCACCCTCGTCCTGTACACCGACGGCCTGATCGAGGCACGGGGCCATGACATCGACGAGGGCCTGAACGCCCTCCGCGCGGAACTGGGCCGGCTCTCCGGCTCGTTGGAGGCCGCGGCAGACCGGATCCTCGCCCGACTCGTACCGAGGTCCCCGACCGACGACACGGTCGTGCTGCTTGCGCGAGTGCACCGCGCGCCTCGGTGACATCTCGTAGCGACAGCACGCGACACCGGCCGGGGCGCAACGACCCCCGGCTCGCCTGGCAGGGAGCGTCAGGCCGCGCAGCACCATCCGGCACGGGCTTCCGGCAGGACCCCGATCGTGCGCGGTGGCGCAGGCCGGCTGTCCGGGGCGCGCCGCGGTCAGTCCGCGCGGCCCGTGGCAGCCACCGTCACGCCCAGACCGATCATGGCGAAGCCGCCCGCGCCGCCGATCATCGACAGCCGGCGCTCGGAACGTGCGAACCAGTTGCGGGCCGCCGAGGCCGTCAGCCCCCACACCGTGTCCGTGATCAGGCCGATGCCGATCGGCACCAGGCCCAAGATGAGCATCTGGGCGGGCAACCCGCCTGCCGCGTGGTCCACGAACTGGGGAAGTACGGCGGCGAAGAACACGATGCCCTTCGGGTTCGTGACGCCGACCAGGATGCCGTCGGCGATCGTCCGTAGATCGCCGCGAGCAACCTGGGCGGGCCCGTCCGCAGCACTCATCTTCATGTCCTTGCGGTGCCGGAACGCCTGGACTCCGAGGAAGACGAGGTAGGCAGCGCCGGCCAGTTTCACGGCGAGGAAGACCGCGACGGACTGTTCGACCAACGAGCCGAGGCCGAGCGCCACGGCGGCCACCAGCAGATAGGAGCCCAGCACATTGCCCAGAACCGTCGCCAGTGCCGTGCGGCGGCCGTGTGCCAGAGCCCGGCCGATCACGAAGAGCACGCTCGGCCCCGGAATCACAATCACCAGCAGCGACATTGCCGCGAACGCAAGCAGCCGGTCGGTCGACACCATGTCTCTCACCTCGGCGACCATTGAATCAGCCAGGACTCGGTGCCGTGCCCCCTGTCCCGTGAATCATCTGCTGCCACCCGCCGGCCGGGGGTACCCGTGGGCGGCCGGCGGGGTGCTCCCGTAGCGTCCGTGCACCGACGCGGGCTCAGGGGAGTTCGTCGGTGCACCATTCAGCCTGATCCGGCGGATCGCGGACTCCGCCGCGTACCACCTCGGCCGGGAACCGGGCGACAGGAAGCGCTAGCCGACGGGCAGCAGGCCCGTGACCGGGGCCGCCATGTCGGTCACCTGGTGCAGGCGGTTGAGGTCACGGAGGTGCTGCAGCTGGCCGGTGACCGTCGGCAGCTGGCTCTGGTACTTGGCGGGTACGGTCGCGGCGCCGAGGCTGTCGATTTCGCTGAGCACGGAGAGCGTCGGCCGGGTCGGAGGGGCGGGCGGGGCGGCGGGCGCGGCCGAGGCGGACGACACCGCGAGGCCGGAGGCACCGGCGGTCAGGACAAGTGCCGCGTACATACGTCGAGTGGAGATCACGCTTTCACAAACGGCCCCGGGGCCGTGGCGGACACGGCTCGTGAGCGATGTTTGTTGCCTCCACCCTTCCGGCCGCTGCGGACGGCACAGTGGAGACATGAACACAGACGGCACGGACATTCTGACCCGGGCACGCGTGGCGACCAGGCTCCCGGCCCAGGACCTGGACCGGGCCCGGCGTTTCTACTCCGAGCGGCTCGGGCTGGAGCCCGTCGATGAACGTCCCGGTGGGCTGCTGTATCGGTGCGGAGGCGTGGACTTCGTCCTGTTCCGTTCGACGGGGGCCTCGCCCGGCACCTTCACCCAGATGGCCTGGGAGGTCGACGACATCGAGCGAGTGGTGTCGGAACTCAAGCGGCGCGGTGTGGTGTTCGAGGAGGTCGACCTGCCCGGGCTGCTGGGCGGCGGGCGAACGAGCGACAGCATCGCCGAGATCGACGGGAACTACCCGAGCAAGGGCGCGCGGGGTGAACGCGGTGCCTGGTTCCGCGACAGCGAGGGGAACTTGCTGGGCATCGGCCAGCCGGTCGTCTGAGCGGCGCACCATGGGCCGACCGGCAAACGGCGGTTGCCCGGCAGAGGCGAGGATCGCGACGCATCGGGTGGGCGCGAGGTGCCGGTGCCGTCCCGTCCTTTCAGCCGGCGTTGTTGATGGACTCCGGGTTCCACCGGTCGCCACGCAGCCCGTACGGAGACCCCGAACGGAGGCCCCGTACGGAGACCCCGAACGGAGACCCCGTACGGGCCACACCCCGACGAGGCCCCGTCAGGACCTCACCACCGCCACTGACCGCTCCGGGGCCGGAGGACGCCTTGCCCGCAACTCAGTGATCGCGGGCCCCGGCCATGGCCGTCGGACAGGTCTTAGCCCGACGCGTGAGTGGCGCACCAGGGTTTCGGTGCGGTTGCGGCACTCCGAGGCTGCCGCAGGTCAGGATGAGTCCGAGGAGGGCGAGGAATCCCTCCTCCCGGATGACCGAGTGCCGGAGGAGGGTTCATGGCGGACTGGCTCACGATCTCGCAGTTGGCGACGGCCGGCGGCACACTGGTGCTGGCGGCGGCCACCTTTGCGTCGGTGCGCTCGGCCAACCGCTCCGCACGCTTTGCCGAGCGGTCGCTGCTGTCCGGCCTGCAGCCTCTTCTGCTGCCCTCGCGCATGGAGGATCCGGCGGAGAAGGTCGGCTTCCAGGATGATCATTGGGTCCGGGTGCCGGGCGGCAACGGTTATGCCGAGGCCGGTGAGGGCGCGATCTACCTCTCGATCGCGTTGCGCAACGTGGGCCAGGGGCTGGCGGTCCTCGACGGCTGGGCGATTCGGCCACAGCTCTTGGAAGGAGCCGGGGATCGTCCTGATCCGGCGGATTTCCACCGGCTGACCCGTGATCTGTACATCCCGTCCAGAGATCGCGGTTTCTGGCAAGGTACGTTGCGCGACCCCTCCGAGTCGGTATTCGACATGGCGGCCACGATGATTACCGAACGGCAAGCGTTCATGATCGATCTGCTCTACGGCGACGGTGAAGGGGGCCAGCGGATGATCTCCAGATTCTCCGTACGCCCCGTCCACGAAGACGCTTGGCTGGCAACCGTTTCCAAGCACTGGAACCTTGACCGGGCCGAGCCCCGGTAACGACGCCGGGCAGCGGCGGTAGCGGTCCCACGCCCACGCCCGGCGGGGGCGGACGCTGCCGCCGTTCCGGGATGAGGGCCAGGGACTGACCGCCGCTGGGCGGCTCACCGGTGACCTCCTCGCTTCGGTGTGCGGTCCGGCAATTACGGCTCCTTCCACTGCGCGTCGCCCATCGGCACACCACATCCGTGCCCACTGCACGTCCGATGCCGGCGAGCCACAACGGCACAGCAACTCGCCGACTAGACGGGAGGGAGCCCTAGATGTCGCCCGCCTGTTCCCGAGGCTGGTGGTACGGCTGCGGGCCATGGGGACGCCTCGGTGGTGCGGGGCGGGGTTCCTCGGGCGCGAGCGCGGGAGGCCCGCCGGAGTCGATCATGTCCTCGCCGTACAGGTCCTGCACCCAGTTGGCGTGGTAGATGGTGTCGAGGTAGCGCTCCCCGAGGTCCGGGGCGATGGCCACTGCGGTGAGCCCGCGGGTGTCGTGCCGGGACAGCCAGTCCATCGCGCCGCTGACCACCGTGCCGGTCGAGCCGCCGAAGAGGAAACCGTGTCGGGCCAGTTGATGGCAGGCGCGGACGGTGTCCGCCTCCTCGACGCGTACCGCCTCGTCCACAAAGGACTTGTCGAGCAGCGGGGGATGGACGCTCATGCCCAGGCCGGGGATCATACGGCGTCCCGGTGCACCGCCGAATGTCACCGAACCGACACTGTCCACCGCGACGATCTGCACCGGCCGGTGCCACTCCCGGAAGTAGCGCGCACAGCCCATCAGGGTCCCGGTGGTGCCGGCCCCGACGAACAGCACATCCAGGTGCGGGAACCAGCGGGCGATCGACGGTGCCGTCCTCTGGTAGTGCGCCTTCCAGTTGCCCGGATTGGTGTACTGGCTGAGCCACACCCAACGGTCGTCCGAGGCGCACAGATCGCGGACGTAGTCGAGCCGTGCGTTGAGGAAGCCGGCACCGGACTCGTGCGCGGCGACGACGTGTACCTGGCTGCCCAACGCCTCCATCATCAGCCTGGTCGACAGGTTGCAGCGCGAGTCCGTCACGCACAGAAACCTGTAGCCCTTGCTCGCCGCGATCATGCTCAGTGCCACGCCGAGGTTTCCGGACGAGGACTCGACCAGAACCGACTCCGGAGTCAGGGCGCCGTCCCGCTCGGCCGACTCCACCATCTCGGTCGCGGCCTTCAGCTTGATCGAACCGGCGAAGTTGAGGCCCTCGCACTTGAGGAACAGTGACTGCCCGAAGATCGCCTGGAGGTCGACGTAGAGCTCTTCCTCGTTGAAGGCGTAGGGAACGGATATGACTGGCATGATGGGTCCCTCCTCTGCGCAGAGCACCATCGGAATGTCCATCCGACTGTGGCCGGGGGGCTTCTCACTTTGCCGGTGTGCTGGTGTGTCCGACCGCGCCAGAGAGGGGACTCTGCTGGCTGCCGCGGTGTGGTGCGGCTCGGCCGGCGGCGACTGGGCCGGTGATGTCAACGGGGGGCAGTTCCGCGTGGTCCTCCTTGTCGTCGGGGTGGCCGGGGTGCCGGCCGCTCATCCGTACCGGCGCAGTTCATGGAAGAAGTTGTCGATGATCCGCAGTTGTCCGGAGCGGACCACCTCGTCGTAGACGTACTTTCCGACCGCGAGATCGAGCACGCCGAGGCCGAACGGTGAGAAGACCGCGGGCCGGTCCGCCGGGATCGTCACCCGCCCGGTCATCACGTCGTCCAGCGTGCCGTGCAGGAAGTCCCGGTTGCCCGTGAGCTGTTCGGTCAGATGTGGCGAGGTGGCGGCGGTGAGACAGTGCTCGATGTCGTCGACGACGTTGGTCGAGGCCAGCAGAACCTGCGGCGCGAGGTCGCGCAGCGACACGTGCAGGACAACCGGGTTGTGCGCGAACCACGAGGGGTCGTCGACATGCGGCTGACCGGCGACGGTGGCGAAGACCACGAGGTCGCTGAAGCGGATCAACTCCTCGGCGCTCTCGTGCACGGTGATCCGGCCGGCGGTGCCGGACTGCTCCAGGTACAGGCGGAAGCCGGCTGCGCTCTCGGTGGACAGGTCGTGTACGCCGATCTCGTCGAAGGACCAGCCGGTGCCTTCCAGGAACGTGTGGATGTAGCGGGCGATCAGGCCCGCCCCGAAGAAGCCGACGCGCATCGGGCGCGGGCGGCCGCGGCTGAGCCAGTCGGCCGCCGACGCCGCTGACGCGGCGGTTCTGGTCGCGCTGATGATGGAGCTCTCCAGGCAGGCGAACGGGTAGCCGGTGGCGTGGTCGTTGAGGATCAGTACGGCGGAGGCCCTGGGCAGGTCGGACGCCACGTTCTCCGGGAAGCTGGAGATCCACTTCAACCCGTCCACCTGCGCGTCTCCGCCGATCGAGGCGGGCAGCGCGATCATCCGCGAGGACCGGCGGTCCGGGAAGCGGAGGAAGGAGGACGGCGGGTTCACCGAATCACCGGCGCCGTGCAGCCGGTAGGTTTCCTCGATCACCTCCACGATGTGCTTTTCGCGTCCTTGCAGGGCGGTCTGGACCTGCACTCCTGAGATCACCGCGAACGGGGGCACGGTGAGCGACGGTTCGGTCATGGCGGACTCCGTTGCGGTGGAGCGGATGGTGTTCATGGGACGGTCACCTCGATGGTCGGTGAGCAGTCGGCCAGGCGCAGCGGATCGGCCATCGCCACGACTACTTCCCGCGGCCCGTCGAAGGGCTCCCTGCTGTGCGCGGTGCGGACGTTGTCGACCAGCAGCAGGTCACCGGCCTGCCACGGCCGGCGTGCGGTGTTGGCCTCGTAGACCTTGTTGAGCAGCTGGACGGTGTCCTCGGCGATGGGGTCGCCGTTGCCGTAGCGGGTGTTGAACGGCAGACCGTCGGCGCCGTACTCGTCGATCAGGTACTCCCGCACCTCGGGGGCCATCGTCCACTCGTTGAGGAACGCGATTTGGTTGAACCAGCAGCGTCGCCCGGTGACCGGGTGGTGCACCACGGCGCTGCGGCGCTGTCTCGTGCGGAGTCCACCGTCGGGCTGCCACGAGAAGGCGATGGCGTTGGCGCGGCAGTAGTTCTCGACGGCGCTCCGGTCGTCGGTGCCGAACGCCTCCGACAAGGAGGCCCCGATCTCGTCGTTGTAGCTGCGGGTGAGCAGCCAGCCCTCCCGCGCGAACCGGTCGGTCAGCTCGGGCGGCAGCGCGTCGAGCACTGCGGTGGAGTCCGCCACCCCGGTCACCCCGCCCTCGGTGGGTGCGCCGAGGCAGGCGAACAGCATCAGGCCGGGGAACTCGAGCGTGTAGCTCAGTTCGTGGTGCATGCACATCGGCTGGTTCGGCGGCCACTTCGAGGAGGAGTAGACGCCCTCGGAGTAGGTCTGCCGGGAGGCAAAGGATTCCCTCTCCGTCACCGGAATGCGGTCCAGCCGCTGAAGGACCGTGTCGACCTCGGTCGCGTGGCGAAGCCCCAGGCCGCGGACGAGGACCGCACCGTGCTCGACGACGGCGGCAAGCAGCGCGTCCCGGTGCTCGGCCGTCCACCTCGCCGCATCGACAGCGGCGTCGACCCGCAGCATCGGAGTTTTGCCGGGTTGCCGCTCCAGGTCCGGCAGGGAGGTCGGAAGTGAGGATGCCATGGTGTTTTCCTTTCGGTCGACGTCGGATGGCGCCGGCCGGTGGCGTGCACCGTGTGGCGCACGCTCGGATCCCGGCAGTGTCTGCGGCAGTTCGGAGCCGGCCGTCGAACGGCTCTCGACGAGCCGGGCCAGGTCGGCGAGGACCGGGTGCTGTGTGAGGTCCTTGAGGGAGACGACCCGGTCCAGGCAGATCGCGACTCTGACGCCCGACAGCGAGGTGCCGCCGAGCTCGAAGAAGTGGTCCTGCCGCCCGATGCGGTTCTCCGGGACGCCGAGGGCCTTGGCCCATGCGACGGCGAGCCGCTGTTCGGCCGGTGTGGTGGGTGGCTGGTGGCCGTCCACGGCGGCTTCGCGTTCGTCGGCGAGTGCGGCCAGCGTCTTCTTGTCGACCTTTCCGTTGGCGGTCAGGGGCAGACTCTCCCGCCAGTGGAAGGCCGACGGGACCATGTACGCGGGCAGCGACCGGCTCAGCCGGTCCTGCAGTGCGCCGGCCTCCAGCGGGCGCCCCCCGGCGTAGAAGGCCACCAGTCGCTGACCGTGGCCGGCCTGTGCGGAGACCACGACGGCACCGTCGTGGATTCCGGGCACCCGGAGCAACGCGTTCTCGATCTCGCCTGTTTCGATCCGGAAACCACGGATCTTGACCTGGGTGTCCTGGCGGCCGAGGAACTCCAGTTTTCCCTCCGGCGACCACCGGCCGAAGTCGCCGGACCGGTAGAGCCGCCTGCCAGCGTGGTGCGGATCCGCCGGGAAGGCCCGCCGAGTGCGCTCGGGGTCGTTGACGTATCCGCGGCCGACGCAGACTCCGGAGAAGACGATCTCGCCGGGGGCGCCGAGCGGCACCGGTGACAGGTACTCGTCGACGACATAGACGTGCACGTTGTTGACGGGGCGGCCGAGCGGTATCCGTTCGGTGTCCGGCACCCGGTCCATGACCTCGTGGTTGGTGTCGTCGGAGGTCTCGGTCAACCCGTAGGCGTTGACCAGTCTGATCCGCGGCGCGGTCGCGAACCAGCGCTGGACGAGCTCCTTCTTCAGCGCCTCGCCGGTGACCGATACGCACCGCAGGGAGGGCAGTTCGCGGGGGTGCTGCTCCAGAAAGGACAGGACGACATCGAGGTAGGACGGCACCACCTGGAGTACGCCGACGCTGCCGTTGACGATCGTGTCGAGGAACCGCCGGACGTCCAGGACGGCTTCCTGCTCGACCAGCAGGGTCCGCCCACCGGCCAGCAGTGCGGAGAGCAGTTGCCACAGGGAGATGTCGAAGCACTGGGGCGCGGTCTGGGCGACGACCTGCCCCTCGGCGATCCCCAAGTCGTCGATCTTGGCGTAGAGGTGGTTGAGCATGCCCTCGTGCTCACACATCGCGCCCTTGGGCTCGCCGGTGGAGCCGGAGGTGAAGTAGAGGTAGGCGAGCTCGTCCGGGGCGACGGGGACGCAAGGGTCGCTGTCGTCGCGGCTTTCCTCGCACATCGCGTCGATGAAGAGTTTCCGGATCCCGGGCAGCGCGTCCAGGGCCTGGTCGAGGGGGGCGGTGCTGTCGGGTTCGGTCAGCACCAGCCCGCACGAGGCACGGGAGAGCATGGTGGCCATGCGGTCGGCGGGGAAGTGAGGCTCGATGGGCATATACGCGCCCCCGGCCTTGAAGACGGCGATGATGGCGGCCAGCCAGTCCAGGTTGCGCTCGGTCACCACGGCGACCACGTCCTGCCGTTGCAGCCCCCTTGCCAGCAGCGCGTGGGCCAGCCGGTTGGCACGGGTGTTGAGCTCCCGGTACGTCCAGTGCCGAGCGCCGTGCACGGCCGCGACGGTGTCCGGGTGCTCTCGCACACGCTGCTCGAACAGCTCGTGGAATCGCCGTTCAGGAAGCTCCCGCCGCGGTCCGGCGAGCCCTTCGAGCTGGAGGTGGAGCTCCTCGGCGGACAGCAGACTCTGCCGCCCGTGCGCGGCATCCGGATCGGCGGCCATCAACGCGAGCGCGGTGAGGTGATAACCGGCGATTCTGGCGGCACTTGCCTCGTCCAGCACATCGGTCCGGTACCGCAGCCGCAGCAGGCGCCGGCCGTACTGGCGCACCAACGCCACCCGCAGCACGGTGCCCTCGGCCGTCCCTCCGTCACCCGTCGGATCGACCACCGTCTCGGGCGACGGTTCGGGCGGGCTCGGCGTTGCCCCGGGCTCGTCGGTCGGAAGGCCCTGGTACCCCGGCAGTTGCGAGGCGACGCGATGAGTGTCGAGCACCAGCGTCCGCCATGATGCGGCCGCGGTCGTCAGCCCGCAGGGCAGCGGGCTGCCACCGGGCACGGCGATATAGCCGGTCGCGACCGTCTGCTCACCGGTCAGCGCGCCGAGCACCTTGGCGTGCGCGGCCAGCAGCACCGAGTGGAGCGTGGCTCCCCACTCCTGGGCCAGCCGGTCCAGGGCAGGTACGAGGCCCTCTGGCAGCTCCGCCTCGTGCTCGGCGGTGCCCGGAACCGGGGCGCGGGTCCATCGCGGTACGGTGGCGAACCCGCCGACGGCGGGCACATCGCGCCGGAAATCCACGTCGTGCTTCAGAGGCGTTCCCATCGGTTCTACCTCCACTCCCCGCCATCGCCCCGGCGGATCTGCCGGGCCGGATTTCCCCCCCATCGTGCGGCCTGCGGAAGGACTTCGCCCTTCATGAGGAATGAGTCGGGGGCCAGCACCGCGCCGTCACCGATCGTCACGCCGTAGTGCACGAAGGCGCCGACCCCGAGGGTGCAGCCGGAGCCGATCGTGCTGCGGTCGGACTTGAAGGTGCCGTCCTCCTGTGAGTGGCACTGGACGACGCTTCCCGTGTTGAGCGTGCAGCCGTCCCCGATGGTGACCATCGACCGCTCGGTCAGGTAGCAGCCGTCGTCGAAGACCCTGCGGCCGAGCTGGACACCCAGCAGCCGCCAGATCACGTTCTTGAACGGCGTGCCGTTGAAGATCTGCAGGTACGTCTCCGACGGCACCTTCCAGAAGCGCTCACGCTTCCAGAAGCGGCGGTCGTAGATCGAGCAGAACAGCGGGCCCGTGGGGTGGAACGCCGTGACGGCACGTTCGATCAGCACGTAGTACACGGCACTGAAGAGGACGACGAGGACGTTGGCCAGCGCGATCGCCGCCGCACCGAACAGGGCGTAGAGATCGGCGGCGACCGAGACGAGCAGGGTGACCAGGAAGAAGTAGATCCACCGGACCAGCAGGTACCACCCCATGGTGGCGGCATTGTGCCTGTTCTTGGCGGGGAGCCGGCGGCGCAGTTGCTCATCGCTCTTCAGCCCGTCGAAGCTGCTGTCGCGCTGCACCGACCGCGGAATCTCGAAGCTGGGCGAGCCGAGAAGCCCCACACCCTCCCGGATGTTCCCGTCGACGGGGACCATGACCTTCGTCGCGAGGAGGCAGTTGTCGCCCGTCCTGCCCCGTGAGGGGTAGGCGATCCGGTTCCCGAGGAAGTTGCGCGGTCCGATCGACGTCCGGGAGACGCGGAATGCGGTGCTGGAGAAATCGGCGTTGTTGATGGACAGTCCGTCGGCGACCATCGTTCCGCTCCCGACGGAACTCAGATACGGGGTCTCATGCTTCACCTCCGTGCCGAAGTTCGACCCGGTCTGCTCGATCCGGGAGAGGTCGTAGCCGAGGCACCGCAGGTAGTGGACGATGCCGGAGCTGTCGCCGAACAGGCGCGTCAGCGACTTGCTGTTGGTCATGAGAGTGATCGCCCGGTGCACCCCGTAGTGGAAGCCGTACAGGGGATAGACCTTGCCCGGTGTGATGGTCCGGTTCAGCAGGCGCGGGACCGTGGTCAGGAGGAGGAGACCGAGGGGCAGGACGCCGAAGAAGACGACGAGCGAGAACGCCAGGGCGTCACCGTAGAACGTCCAGCTCGTGAGGGCCGCGGGCCCCGGTTCCAGGGCCGCGGCGAGCTGCGGGGCCGCGGCGAGCAGGATGCCCACGGCGCCGATCGTCAGGGGCACGTACACGAGGAGCACGGTCAGCAGTTGCAGGCCGCTGTGCAGCGCCCTCCTCCTGAAACCGCAGTTGGCTGCGCCCACCACCTCGTAGTCCGCGTCGGTCCGCTGCGCCGGTGACCCGTGCCAGTGCTCGCCGTTGGGCACCGCCTGCCCGCTGTGCAGGGAGGAGGCGTGGCCGAGCTGGGCCGCGTCGCCCAGTGAGGTATCGATGTCGAGCACGGTGGCCTCGCTGACGACCGCGTCCTTCCCCAGGGCGACCGTGCCGGTCTGGATCAGTCCGGCGTGGGCCCGATAGCAAGGGAAGAACGAGTCCTTGCGTACGAGTGCTCCGTCGCCCACGGCGAGCAGGTCGGTGCACACGGGAACGTTGCGGGAGAAGATCACGACGCCTCGCCCGATTCGCGCGCCCAGCGCCTTGAGATAGAGCGCGTAGAGCGGCGAACCGACGAACAGGACCAGCGGGTCGGTACGGATCAGTGTCTTGACGATCCAGAAGCGCACATACGCCAGGCTCCAGATACGGATCTGCCGGGGCTTCCACCGGCCGATGAGCATCCACTTCACGAGAACCGGAAGGGCGCACAGCGTCAGAAAGCTCGCCGTGCCGAACAGGACGGAGCGCAGGTACACGTCGAATACGCCGGACCCGGCGGAGATCCACGCGTAGCCCCGCGCGGCGACGAGGGCGATGAGATAGGAGTAACCGAGGAAGGACAGGAGCTGTAGCGCTCCGCACAGAACGTAGTGCGGCCTACCCGTCGGAGCCGTTGATGCGGGTACCGGCGACTCGACGGGGGCGGAGGGCGCGGACACCGCGAGCGCCGTCGTCAGGCTCCTGATCGTCGGATTCCGGTAGACATCCTTCATCGACACCGACGGCAGGTCCGCATGCTTCCTGACCCGCGCACAGAACTGCGCCATCAGCATCGAGTCGGCGCCCAGTTCGTCGAAGAAGTGGCTGTCGACCGATACCTGACCGACGCCCACGACGTCAGCCAGCACCGCGGCGAGAATCCTCTCTACACCGGCGGTCGGGGCGGCAATCGCGCCCCGGACCGTGGGGGATTCCCCCAGATCGGGGGGCAACGCTTCAAACGACTTTCCCGCCATGTGGGCTCCCTCGGGAAGTTCCGGCCGCCGTCGTCCAGTGCCCTGGCACCAGGCGCCTTCGCTTGTTCAGGCGCCAGCCCGAGGGGGCGAACCGAGCGGTGGGTGAGGTGTCGGCACGGACGGCGAATCCGCCAGCGGGAAGCCAGCTCCGTTGTCGTCTGTACTCGACACGAGAGACGGTCAGACATCACAACCTTTGTTCGATGCTAGCGTGGGAGTCGCATGGGTACATTTTGGAAAGTTTTCGCATATTGGTCATCTGCTCGACACGTGGGCGCTGAAGCCTTCGGGCCGGGCCGCAAGGGTCGCCCTCTCGGTCACCGGTGACGGGGCCGGGGGGCGAACCCGCACCCCCCTCCACTGCCCAGCAGTAACAGGGCACCAGGCCCGGTATCAGGCGCCGCACATCGCACTGGGGGAGCTGTCCGCCCGGCCGGGTGCGCGCACGCCGGAATTCCACTTTGTGCGCCGGCTTTCCCCTCGTGCGGAGTACCGCACGGACACCAATTTCCTGCCCGGTTATCAGTGGGCGTGGCCGCGACCGGCCCGGGGCCGAAAGGCATTCGCCGGCGATGTGGGCGGTTCACCCGAATGGGGGCACGTGGGCGCAGCCTTTGTCTCCTATATGGCGCGGCCTTTGTCTCCTATATAAGGGGCCACGAATACTGAGGGTCCAAGAGCGCTGCGTTCCTCTGCGTCGGCAGTAGCGGGCGGCGGCCGTGTCCGAACGGCGGCCGGTGTTCAGTGGTGCCGGTGCGGCGCGCGGGGCTGCTCGCCGTCGGCCGGCTCGATCGTGCGCGACTGCACGTGCTCGTACGCCATGGTCGTCTGCACGTCGGCCACCTCGCGCCGCTCGGTGAGACGGTCGATGACGAACGTGTACAGGCCGTTCACATCCGGCACCGCGATGTGCAGCAGGAAGTCGAAAGCGCCGGAGGTGACGAACAGCCCGATCACCTCCGGCAGTTGCTGCGCCCACTCGCGGAAACCCTCTCCCTCCCGCACGGATCAGGGGTAGCTGACGAGGCTGGCCACGTTGGTGGCGGAGTTGGACGGGCCGCCCCGGTCGTTGATGACGTGCCGGATCGTTCCCGTGCCGCCCAGCGAGACCGTCACCATGGGCGGATTCCAGAGGTCTCAGCTGTTACCACGTTCCCTACAGGGCGGCCGGCTGTCCGAGCGTGGCGTAGTAGGTGCCGACTTCGGTGAGGTAAGCGGCTTCGGTGGTCTGGCTGTCGAAGGCGAAGCGGGGCGCGGCCTTGATCTCGTCCCTGGTGTGGGTGACCGTCACCGTCCTGGCGGCCGTGTCGATGGCGTGCACGATGCCGGCGGGGACCAGGAGGCTCTTGCCGAAGATCCACACGCTGGTGTCGACGATGAGGTGCTGCCTGCCCGGCTCGTTCATCTGTCGTTCCACTTGCCCCAACGTTCCGTCGGGAGTCTCCACGGTGAACCCCGTCAACGGCTCCTGACCCTGGTAGCCAATGTCGGCCGGGTACGCCCAGATGTTCTTCATGACGGTCGGTTCCTTTCTCTCTGCACTATCGGGCCGGGGCGGTCCGCGAGGTTGACCGCCGCCGCGAACTCCGCCCCGGCTCGCCCCCTGCCCTACCCAGGTAACAGAACGTCACACGGCCAAGCATCCAGAGAGAGGCCAACTCAGGGACCGTACCGGCTCCGCACGAGTGGCCCGGCCGAAGCTCGCCAAGGGCTTCCACCTGCGGTTTCGCCCCTTCTCATCCTCCGTGGAAAGAGGCGTCCCAAGGATCTGCGGGGGTGAATCCCTCTCGTGGCCGATGCACTGGGTAAGGGCAGGGAACGCCGCCCGCGCCACAGGCCCCGACAACGGGGAGAAGGGCATGCAGCAGCCGCACACGATCCACGAGCGTCGGCCCCACTCGGCCCGGGGTGTCGTCGACCATGAACGGCAGCCGATGCCCGCGACACCGCGAGCGGCTTCCTCGTCGGCCTTCTCCCGCCTTCTGGAAGGGCGCGTGGGGAGGGCTATATGGGGGAGCGAATCGGGGGTCTGATCGGGTGGTTCGGGGTTCGCCGCTCGCATGGCGGGCACGCTTCCCGGCCACCACGCATGGACGACGCGAAGGAGGTGAGCTCCATGAGCACCACCGAGGCCCCACGCAGGGGCACGGCACCGCCGACACCGCATGTCGGTCTGGCATGCCGACCCGAAGCAGCGGGGCGCGCACGGCGTCCGGCGGAGACGCTTCTGCAGGGCCCGGAGCCCGCCCCGAACCAGGACGACGCTGAGGCGGTGGTGCTGGTCGGCTCGGAAACTGATCACCACCGCCGTACGGCACGCGGGCGGACCGGCCTGCTCGCCGCGCGGTGTCGTGGCCTCCCGGGCCCCAGGCCTGCCTCCCGTGGAAATCCTGGAGCGCAGGCCGGTGCCGCCGTTCGTGACGGATGTCGCCTGAAGTGAGGAGAACGCGTGACTGCCGAAATTCCCGCCCCGCAGACCGAACCCGGTGGCCCGCAGCCCGAGGTCACCGACCCGCAGGCCGAACTGCCCGGACCCCAGCCGGAGCCGACCGCCCACGGCCACCTCACCCGCGCACAACTGACCCGGTCGCCCGGTGACACACACTGGGAGATCGCCATTGTCCTGTACGGCGTCCCCGCCGACGAGTGGCCCTTCACGGAACTGCCCGGCCCGCAAGTGCCGACTCTCACCGCACGCGGACAGGCACTCGCACGCTTGGGCTACGCCCAGACCGGCCCTGGCTCCCACTACTGGGAGTGGGCCGAATGCCAGGACGGCGACCACGACCCCGTACGGCTGATGGCGCATACCGAAGTGCACCCCACCGGCCCGGCGGAGACCGAGTGAAGAGCAGGACCGGCACGCAGCCCGCTGTGCGCATCCCGGCGGCGCGGAGCTGCGGCGACCGGACCGGCTTCCACGCGTCGAAGAGTTTCCTGGCCGGCGGCCCTCGGGCTGCGCGGACGGGCGCCGGGTGAGGTCCGAGAGGCGCAAGGGCGAGCAAGGCGTGAGGGTCTCCGAAGTCGGTGCCGGCCTGCGGTCCGTCGTCGTCACGTCCTGACGCTCGGGTGCGCAGCCTGAGCACCGTCCAGGCCAGGCAGAAGCAACCGGCCTGACGGGGCGGATGCCGGACGAAACGAGCCGCATTTCGGTGCGGGCCCGCTCCAGCCCGTTCAGGGCGCGCCGTGCGCGATCCACCCTGAATCGCGGATCTTCCACCACCCTCTGCACCAGGCATGGGGGCAGCAATGTTTGCCAGGTCACCGGCGCAGCAATGAACGTTCATGATGCTGCTCCCGCACAAGGCACGTACGGATGGAGAACGCGGCCCGCCGCGGGTAGCAGGGATGAGCCGAACCGGAACGTGGACTCGGGGGCGCCACGTGCGCCGATGCCCGCACTGCCCTGCATCACCGGACCCGCGCAGCACACCGAAGCCGTCGTGCACCACATGCCCGGCCAGCCCTGGAGGTCACCGCATGACCGAACTCGCCGAAGAACTGCCGCTTTCCGGCATCACTGTCGTCAGTATCGAGCAGGCGGTGGCGGCCCCCTTCGCCACCCGCCAGCTGGCCGATCTCGGCGCGCGGGTCATCAAGGTGGAGCGCCCGGAAGGGGGCGACTTCGCCCGCCGGTACGACACCACGGTGCAGGGTGAGTCGAGCTACTTCGTGTGGCTCAACCGGTCGAAGGAGTCCCTGACCCTCGACCTCAAGTCGGACCGGGGACGGGACGTCCTGGAGCGTCTGCTCGCCGGCGCGGACGTGTTCGTGCAGAACCTGGCTCCGGGCGCGGCCGCCCGGATGGGCCTGAGCGCCGAGGCCCTGGCAGAGCGCTTCCCGTCACTGATCCCCTGCTCCATCTCCGGCTACGGCTCCACCGGGCCATGGGCCGACCGCAAGGCGTACGACCTGCTCGTGCAGTGCCAGACGGGCCTGGTCTCACTGACCGGGAGCGCGCAGGAGCCCGCCCGGGCGGGAGTGTCGATAGCCGACATCGCCGCCGGCATGTACGCCTACTCGGGCATCCTCACCGCCCTCTTGACGCGCGCGACCAGGGGCGTCGCCCGCTCCGTGGAGGTCTCGCTGTTCGAGGCGCTCGCCGAGTGGATGAGCCAGCCCGCTTACTACACCTCCTACGGCGGAACCCAGCCCCCACGGGTCGGAACCCAGCACCCCACCATCGCACCGTACGGCGCCTACACCGCAGCCGACGGCAAGGACGTCCTGTTCTCCGTGCAGAACGAGCGCGAATGGCTCGCCCTGTGTGAGCAGTTCCTGGAGCGTCCGGATCTGGTGGACGATCCACGGTTCGCCACCGGACCCGACCGCGTGGCACACCGCGACGAGCTCAACGCCCTCGTGGCCGAGCGGTTCCGCTCGCTGGGCAGCCGGCACGTGAGTCATCTGCTCGATGCGGCAGGCATCGCCAATGCACCGGTCAACGACGTCAAGCAGTTCCTGGCCCATCCCGTGCTCCAGGCACGGGACCGCTGGCGAGGCGTGCAGATTCCCGGTGGGGGAGTGGTGACCGCGCTGCTGCCGCCGGTGGATCTCGCCGGTGTCACCCCGCGTATGGACGCCGTCCCCGCCGTTGGCGAGCACACCGAGTCGATCCTGGCCGAACTGGGTTACGGCGCGGACGAGATCGACGCCCTGCGGACCGAGCACGTCATGTGAAAGGCCGCCCGAGCCAACCAGCAAGGAGCGCTGCAGCATGAGCACTCTCGACATCCTCACCGAGGACGAGCAGTCCCTCGTGAGCACGGTGCACGACTTCGTCGACAAGGACGTCAAACCGGTCGTCCGGGCACTCGAACACGCCAACACCTACCCCGAGGCCCAGATCGAGCAGATGAAGAAGCTCGGCATCTTCGGGCTCGGCATTCCCGAGGAATACGGCGGCACTCCGGTCTCCACCTCCTGCTTCGTCCTGATCACCGAGGAACTCGCCCGCGGCTGGATGAGCCTGGCCGGCGCGATGGGTGGCCACACCGTGGTCGCCAAGCTGCTGCTGCATTTCGGCACCGAGGAGCAGAAGCGCCGCTACCTCCCGCGGATGGCCACCGGCGAGATCCGGGCGACCATGGCCCTCACCGAACCGGGCGGCGGCTCCGACCTTCAGGCCATGCGCACCATCGCCCGCAAGGACGAGGACGGCTACGTGGTCGACGGCACGAAGACCTGGATCACGAACTCCCGGCGGTCCCAGCTGATCGCCCTGCTGTGCAAGACCGACCCGCACGCCACGCCCGCGCACCGGGGCATGTCGATCCTCCTCGTCGAGCACGGCCCCGGACTCACGGTCTCCCGCGACCTGCCCAAGCTCGGCTACAAGGGAGTCGAGAGTTGTGAGGTGTCCTTCGACGGCTACCGGGCGCCCGCCGACGCCGTCCTGGGCGGCGACGAGGCCAAGGGGTTCGCCCAGATGATGAAGGGCCTGGAGACCGGGCGGCTGCAGGTCGCCGCCCGCGCACTCGGGGTCGGCCGTGCGGCGTTCGAGGACTCCTTGACGTACGCACAGGAGCGCGAGTCGTTCGGCAAGCCCATCTGGCAGCACCAGTCCGTCGGCAACTACCTCGCAGACATGGCCACTTCACTCTCGGCGGCGCGCCAGCTCACCCTGCATGCCGCGCGCGAGGCCGACGCCGGCCGCCGGGTCGACATGGAAGCGGGCATGGCCAAGCTCTTCGCCTCCGAGGCCGCCATGCAGATCGCCCTCAACGCCGTTCGCATCCACGGCGGCTACGGGTACTCCACCGAGTTCGATGTCGAGCGTTACTTCCGCGACGCACCGTTGATGATCGTCGGCGAGGGCACCAACGAGATCCAGCGGAACGTGATCGCGAGCCAACTCGTCAAGCGCGGCGGCCTCGATGCCTGACCACGGGCACCGGCATGCACAGGGAAGTCAGTGCACAGCGCGTGCGCACACGTTGCGGCGCTCTTGTGCCGGGCGTCGGGATGTAGTCCGCTAACTCTTATGGGGAAGAGGAGCGTTGCCACACTGATCGCCGCCCTGCTCGCGGGGTCCCTTATGACAGGCGCACCGAATCCGCGTGCGGAAGCCGCCGAAGCGGGCGCCGGTGGTTCGCCGCCGGCCGGTTCGCCCCCGATGCCGGGAATCGATCTCGACACCGTGACGATCCCCGAGTTGCAGGCGCGAATGGCGGACGGTTCCCTCACGCCGTCGGCGCTGACCACCGCCTACCTGCGGCGGATCAAGGCCGTCAACCCCAAGATCAACGCGGTGCTGCGCACCGACCCGACGGCTCTGCGCCAGGCGGCCGCCAGCGACGCCAGGCACCGACACGGCGACACCCGTGGCCCGCTCGACGGCATCCCCGTACTGCTCAAGGACAACGTCAACACCCGTGACATGGCGACCACGGCCGGGTCGCTGGCGCTGGCCGGGCCCCCGCCGGACACCGATGCCGCCCTGGTGACCCGACTGCGGGACGCGGGGGCGGTGATCCTCGGCAAGACCAACCTGTCCGAGTGGGCGAACTTCCGTGCGGCGAAGCCGACATCAGGGTGGTCGGCGGTGGGCGGGCAGACCCACAATCCGTATGTACTGGACCGGAACCCGTGCGGGTCGTCCGCCGGTTCGGCTGCCGCGCTCGCCGCGTCGTTGTCGCAGGTGGCGATCGGTACCGAGACGGACGGCTCGATCGTGTGCCCGGCCGGGATGAACGGGGTGGTCGGCCACAAGCCCAGCCTCGGACTGGTCAGCCGAGCCGGTGTGGTGCCGATCTCCGCCGAGCAGGACACCGCGGGGCCCATGGCGCGCAATGTGATCGATGCCGCGCTCACCCTTTCGGTGCTCAGTGGCGGCGACACCTCGCGCCCCCGCGGCCCCCTCGGCCTCCCGGACGAGCTGACGCACCCCGGCAATCTGCGCGGCAAGCGGATCGGCCTGTGGCGGCTGCCCTCGCTCGGGCCGGAAGTGGACGCCGTGATGACCCGTACGGCGCAGAGACTGCGTCATGCGGGTGCCGAAGTCGTCGAGGTGACGCTCCCGTACCAAAAGCGGCTCGCCACACTCGAATTCCCGGCGCTGCTGAGCGAGTTCCACCGGGACATCGATGCCTACCTCGCCACCCGCGACGGTCCGCAGAACCTGGCCCAGCTCATCGAGTTCCACCGCACCCACCCGGCGGAGCGCACCTGCTTCGCCGGTCAGGAGCTGTTCGAGCAGGCCCTGGTGGCGCCTCCCACCACCGATCCGGAATACCAGGCCATGCGCGCCGAGTTGGCGGACCTTTCGCGGCGCTCCATCGACGAGACCATGGCTGCACATCATCTGGACGCCATCGCCTCGCCGACGAACCCGCCCGCCTGGACGACCGACTGTGCGCGGGGCGACGACGACGTGATTCCGTCCTCGACCCCAGCGGCCGTGGCCGGATACCCGTCGTTGTCGGTGCCCGCCGGGTTCGTGAACAAGTTGCCCGTCGGCCTGCTCCTGATGGCCGGTGACCACCAGGACGCCAAGCTCCTGTCGCTGGGGGCCACTGTGGAGCACCGACTGGACGCCTGGCGAGCACCGCGCTACCTGCCCTCGGTGGGGCCCGACGCCTCCCGGTCGACGGCCCGGTGACGGCACCGGTCCGGCGCGGCGTGTGTGGTCCCGTCACCCACGTGCCGGGACCACACACCCACACGGCCGGGCCGCTCCGGAACGTCCGCACCGGAGCGGCCCGTCGGGCGGCGGAGAGCAACTGATCATCGAGGTCTCCGACCGGGGGCCCGGCATTCCTGAGGACGTGCTGCCGCATGTCTTCGACCGCTTCTACAGAGCCGACGTGGCACGCGCCCGCTCCGAGGGCAGCGGCCTGGCACTGGCCATCGCTCTGGAGAACGTACGGCTGCACCAGGGCACCGTTGACGGCTGCCAACTCTCCCGCCGGTGGCGCGAGGCTACGGCATCTCACCGACCGCCCCCACCACCGCCGGTGCGCCCGCCGACGGTGCCCTCCAGCCCGGGACACGCACTCATGACGCGCGGCTGCTCTTCGTCACCCCGACCGGTCTGCGCTACGCGCCCCGCACCTTCCCGCCGGGGACGTGGGCACGTTCCGACGCGGCACTTGCTGACGGTTTCGACATGAGTCGTAGTGCACGGCTGCCTCTCACCCACCGTGCACTACAAGGTTTTTGGCGACGTCGGGTGGGGGTGGCGGCACGAGCCCACCGTCCTGTGTCGGGTGGGGAGGGCTGTGCCGGCCCGGTCCTCCGCGGCGACTGACCGCTTCGCTACGGCTTGTCGCGCGCGGCGGACCGTTTGGTGATCTCGGTCTTGACCGTCTCGCGTAGCTCGTCTGACGTGAAGCCGAGGGTGCGCAGGATCTGCGCGGCTGGGCTCTCCTCGGCGCGGATCAGGCCCAGCAGCGCGTGTTCCGTGCCGACCCAGTCGTGGCCGAGGTCGGCCGACGCGCGGCGTGCCTGCTCGATGGCCTCCTTGCTCTCCGGCCGGAACGCGATGTGACCCCGCAGCGCCTTCTCCCCGTCCGCCGGCATGGCTTCCTCGATTGCGTCGCGGATGCGTTGCTCCGACTCGGTTTTCGCGATCAGCAACTCGTAGGCCAGGCCCTGCGGTTCGCCGAGCAGGCCGAGCAGCATGTGTTCGGTGCCGATGAAGTCGTGCTTGTGCGTTCGGGCGGCCTCCTGCGCCAGCACGATGCTGTGCCGGTTGAGGTTGGTGTACCGCTCGAAGGGGCCGGGTGCGTGGCGTTGCTGGGCGGCCTGCTTGGACACCCCGATGGCGTCGCCGATCTCGGTCCACGACGCGCCGGTCTGCTTGGCCTTGCTCACATAGTGGTCGATGAGCTGGTCACCGAGGTCGGACAGGGTCTGGGCGCGCAGTCGCGCCTCGCTGATGCGGGCCAGTTCGTTGGCGTCGGGGAGTTCCTCGTCGAGTCGGGCGATCAGGTTGGCGAGGCTGATGTCGAGTGGACTCATGCGTCAATCTTAAGTTGACGATCGAGAGTCGTCAACCTGTAATTGACGCTCGCTCCGCAGTTTCCTGCGACGGCCCGGTGCATCTCGGGCCCGAACGCGACCCACTGGATCCCTTCGGGCCCCGCGGCATCACACCGAAGATCGCCCGGAAGGACACCGCCCACGGCTCCGGACTGGGAAAGTCCCGTTGGGTCGTCGAGCGGACCTTCGCCTGGCTCCACCAGTTCAAGCGACTCCGGATCCGCTACGAGTTACGCGCCGACCTCCACCTCGCACCGCTCCAACTCGCCTGCAGCATCATCTGCTTGAGACGACTCCGAAAATCACTTCGAAACGATCAGTTAGCCAGGCTTCTACCGCTACGTGACCGCGGTTCTCCCGGTGTGTGATGAAGGGATGACGCCGCGCCCGAGGCGCTCCTGGCGGTGGCTACGTCGACGGCATGCACACCAAGAACACTGCGAAGCGCGCCGCCGAGCGCGCCGACGCCCTCGTCCGCGTCCCCCTGCGCAGGGCGGCGACCGTCGGGCTCGTCCTGCTCACCGGGGCTGCGCTGGCGACAACGACCGCTTGTGGCAAGACCGACTCCGGCGGCCAGGACCCGGCCGCGGCCGGGTCCTCGGCGGCGCAGGAGAGCACCGGCAATAGGTGTTGTGGATGGGTGACTCGATCGCCGACACCGAGGCCCTCCCCTCCAGGCAGCACTGAAGGCGAGCGGTGTCGATTTCAAGTCGGCGGCCTCCGACGGCGGTGGAACCGTCGTCCAGGGTGACGGGCCCTCGGTTTCTGCCGGCCAACCGCGCCCACGACGACGCAGATCCGTGGCTGGGCGGTATGCGAGCCAAGGGCGCCTGCGGCATGCCGAGCGAGGGCGAGAAGAAGAGCTCCCCACCGTGTGACTTTGTGGGCGTGTTGGAAAAGAAGTACCCCACCATCGCGGCCACGCAAGAGCGCCAAGGGAAGGTGAAGTTCATCTACAAGACTCAGGCCATGGTCGGCGAGGACTCGAGCCAGACCAAGGGCTGGTCGGTGGGCGGGAAGGCCTCGGCCTCGCTCACCGGGGAAAGCAAGCCCGACGGTGTCGGGAGCGACGGTGGGCTGGGAGCAGAAGCCAGTTTCGAATACAGCGAGTCGACCACCACCAACAACAAGTGGACGAACACCACCGAAGAGGCCACCGAGGGCGAAGTTCCGGACGGTGTGATCGGGTCACTCGAGGGGCGAGCCAACGGTGGCACGTATATCGGCTACATCGTCAAGAAAGAGGATCTCACCAGCTCCGATGGGACGCGTAGGTCACCGGTTTCTGAGGTCCGGCGAATCGGTCGGGCCGTGGTTACGGGACATCCCCTATAGGCTGAGCTCGTGCCGAATTTCGAGGTCGTGACAACCGTCGCCGCACCCCCGGAGCAGGTGTTCGCGGTGTGCCTGGATGTGCAGGCGCATACCCGCTCGATGGCCGCTTCGTCGGAGCGAGCAGTTGGTGGCAGGACGCGGGGCGAGCTGTCGCTCGGTGACACAGTGACCTTCCAGGCTCGCCATTTCGGCCTGACCTGGCGACTCAAGGCCCGCATCACCTCATACGATCGGCCCCGACGTTTCGTGGACGAGCAGGAGTCCGGGCCGTTCAAGCGATGGCGTCACGCCCACCACTTCGAGCCGGACGGCACCGGTGGCACCGTGATGAGAGACGTCATCGACTTCGTCTCACCGCTGGGGCCGGTCGGACGTATCGTCGACAGAATCCTCCTGGGCTGGTACATGCCCCACCTCATCAGAATCCGCAATGCCTATCTGGCCAGCACTTTCGACTGAGCGGTCGGGGCAGACACGGCCGAGGCCGGCGCCCCAAGGGGTCGGCCGCGGTCTGCTGAACTCGTCCGCTCTCCGCTCTCCGCCCGGCCGCCGAGCCTCGTGCCGGTCGTAGAGGGCACTCTGGTCGCCGAGGCCCGGTCCCTTGCTGCCGACTTATGGTCTGGCCCTGAGACGCGGTTGCGGGTTTCTGATCTTCAGGTTCCGGTCGCGGGCTGGTCGTCGCTTCGTGCCTGGCCCTTGAGGTGATTTCGGTACCAACTACCCCATGTGTCGAGCTGGTTGATAATGCTCCTCAGGCTCTCTCCGGCTGCGGTGAGCGAGTACTCCACCCTCGGTGGCACTTCCGGGTAGACCGTCCGTGACACGAGACCATCCTCCTCCAGCTCCCGAAGCTGTCGGGTGAGCATGCGCTGGGTGACGGTCGGCATGGCCTTTCGGAGTTCGCCGAAGCGGTGCGTGCCTATCAGGAGATACCTGAGGATCAGCAGCTTCCACTTTCCGCCGACGACCGACAGGACGACCTCGGTGTTGCACCAGTCGGCCATCGCGTCCACACGCTCGCGTTCTCGCCTCATGATCAGCACTGTAATCAGGTATACCGAACGACACTATGGAACCGGAATGACAGACAGGCACATCAAAGACCGTACTTGTGCCAGAAAAATCAGGCCGCACACAGTAGTTGAGTGCTGACTGATACCAAGCAGACGACGCCCCACCGGTGGGCGGCGCTGGGCGTGCTCTGTGCCGGCCTGCTCATGGTCGGGATGGACCTGACGGTGCTGCATGTGGCGGTGCCGACGATCAGCAGAGAGCTCTTGCCGAGTGGATCCGCGCTCCTGTGGATCGTCGACAGCTATGCGCTCACCGTTGCCGCCGGGCTGATCACGTGCGGGACACTCGGTGATCGGTTCGGGCGAAAGCGGATACTGGTGTCCGGCTGCGTGGTCTTCGGGCTCGCGTCGACAGGCGCGGCGCTGTCGGTGGCGCCGGGGGAGCTGATCGCCGCTCGGGCCGCACTCGGGGTCGGTGGCGCGATGATCATGGCGAGCACGCCCGCGATCATCAAGGCCATATTTCCCGACGACCGGGAGCGGTCGGTCGCCATCGGGCTGTGGACTGCGGCGAACAGCGTAGGAGTCTCGGTGGGCCCACTTCTGGGTGGGCTGCTGATCGAGCACTTCTGGTGGGGCTCCGTCTTCCTGGTCAACGTGCCGATCGTGGTGCTCACTGTGATCGGGGGCGCCCTGCTGGTGCCGGAATCGCGCAACACCCGGCCGCACCGGTGGGACGCGATCAGCGCCGTGATGTCGGCCGTCGGGCTCGCCACCGTCGTCTACGCGTTTCAGCAGCTGGGCGAGTACGGCTGGACTCAGCCAGTGGTTCGGGGCATCGGGCTCGCCGGAATGGTGCTCCTGGCCGGCTTTGTCGTCCGGCAGCGCCGGATCGCCCATCCGCTGCTGGATGTCGCACAGTTCGCCGACCGCCGTTTCTCGGTCGCCGCGCTGTGCATCTTCGGATGTTACGGCGCGTACACCGCGTTGCTGTTCCTGCTCACTCAGCGATTCCAATTGCTGGAAGATTATTCGCCGTTGGGCGCCGGCCTGGCTCTCGTGCCGTTGGCGTTGGCCAATGCCGGCGGCGCGGCCCTGGCGCCGCGCTTCGCCGCGCGATGGGGGCGCCGACGTGGCCTGTCCGGCGGACTGCTGCTGTGCGCGCTGGCGCTGGCCGCCTTCGCTCTCTTCGGCGCCTCGGCCAACTACGGAGCTTTGTTGGCTGCGGGACTCGGCTCCGGAGTGGTCATGGCACTGGGGTCGGACGCGATTCTGGGCGCGGCGAAACCGGAGCGCGCGGGAGAGGCCGGAGCCGTACAGGAGACCTCCTTTTCCCTCGGGGCGGGGCTCGGCCTCGCCTTCTTGGGGACCGTGCTGTCCCTGGTGTATCGCTCCGACTTCGCCCCGGTGCCCGGCGCCTCGGCGCAGCAATGGAACACCGCGCGCAGCTCGCTCGGTGCCGCGTCCGAAGTGGCTGCACGAGCCGGGGGGCGGGTCGGTGACGCGCTGCACAGCGCCGCGGCGCATGCTTTCGACACCGGCTTCGCCGTGGCGACCGGGAGCGCAGCCGCAGTCGTCGCACTGCTGGGCGTCCTGGCCTGGAGAGGGATGCGCGCATCCGACGATCGCCGCGGGCACGAGTGACTTCCCCCCGAAAGTCTTCTTCTGGCGACGCCGGCATCAAACTCATGCCCACAACAGCCCGTCACCTTTGAGACGGCAGTCGCGGGGGATCTGCCAGGTTTCATGCGGGCGACGGTGTGCTTCACGCGGGCGCGGATCTGCTTGTGGGACGTATGGTGCGTCGGATTCCGCCCACGCCCCGCAGCTGTTGCGGTTGCCTGGCAGGGCACGGACGACTACGACGACCAGGCGGCTGTCGACGTCGATGACGACCTGGTGGTTGGGGGAGTAGCTGTAGTTGCTCGAACTGTTCGGTGACCGCATGGGCGCGGGTGGGCACCACGGTGCCGTACACGATGAGCACGGTGTCCTTGTGGCTTCATCCATCTCCCAGGGCTGCTGTCCCGGAACCCAGTCCGATCGATTCGCCGGGCCTCAGATACTGATCGATTCGCCGGGTCCCAGATACTGGTAACCGTGGTTGGTCTCCTCGGTGAGCCAGCCGTTGATGCTGCTGAGGCCGCGATCGTTGAGCTGGGCGTCGTGTATCGCAAACGCCCGCTGCGGTGTGATCGCCTTGACGAAGTCGATCGCCTCCGCTGTCTTCATCCACGATCCTTGGACCGGAACCAGGAGCGTGGCGATCGGCTGCTCGGGCACATGGAGCGAGTCACCGGGGTGGTAGATCGCCTCGTCGATGATGTAGCCGAGGTTCGCGCAGTCCGGTTGGCCGCCGTAGATGAGCGCGTGACGACCGCCTACCGCCCGTACCCGGAAGCCGGCGGCGTTGAACTCCACGTCGCAGGACACCCGAGTAACCTCTAGCCGTGGGATGTCCGCCTCGACAGGGGCGTAGACGGGCACGCCGAGCCCGGCCAGGCGAAGGACATCGATGTGATCGGCGTGTTCGTGCGTCACCAGCACGGCGTCGGCGCCGGTCAAAGCGGCCGGCTCGCTCCATATCCCGGGATCGATGACCAGCACCCGACCATCGTGTTCAAGCCGCACACATGCGTGGGTGTATTTCGTGATCCGCATGGCCTTCGAACGTACTGCGTCCGCGAATCGTCCCCCTACCCGACGAGAGTGAGGATTTACAGGCGCGCGATGCCGAGTATGGCGAAGTGGGCATCGCTTCGTTTGAGGCGGCAATCGGGCAGGATCTTCCCTCACTTCATGCGCGCCCACCGTTCCCCGACCCGGCCGCGGCACACACAGCGCGACGGGGGAGCCGTGCAAAGGCCGGTTCTGAGGCCTGCGTTACCGATCGTCCCGGGCGGGCACAACCCCTTCGACGGGCAAATGGGGAGCAGAAGCGAGCGAGGGGGTACGCATGGTCGCGTGGCTGGTTTTAGGGGTGCTCTTTTTGCTGGTCATCGTGCTCATCGTCCGGATGACCGTCAAGCCACCCAACCTCAACCCCCGCCGTAGTGGGCGCCGGGGCTCAAGTGCCGGGTTCACGGGGCAGGCATGGAGGGCCGGTGAGGACAGTGACTCCGGAGGCGGGGGCGGCGCCTCTTGTGGGGGCGGCGGGGGGTTCTGACGGCAGCGATGAGATGCCTCTCAGCCCGAGCGTCGTAGCCGGCGAACCCCGCGAACCCCGCGAACCCCGCGAACCCCGCGAACCACGACGCTCGGAGGCTCACATCAGTCCGTCTGCTTCCCGCACCGCACGGGCACATTCCGGCACGGGATGACCGGTCCCTCGGCGGACAACCATGCCGTTGGCCACCGTGCCGTAATGCTTCCCACGCCCGCCCCGCCCCAGGCGCTCCTCGGTGAGTAGGCGTGGCCGGTCGCCTACGCCTGACGGAGCCGGGCGATGATGCCGTTGAGGTCGTCGCGGAACATCTCGGGGCGGATGAGGTGTCCGCCGGGCTCCTCGTGCCACTCGTGCGGGATACCGGCGTTTGTCGAGGAGGCCGCGGAACTCCCGTTGTCCGGCGAGCACTTCGGTTTCGTTCATCGTGTCGAACCAGTTGATCGGGTCCCTCGCCGACGCCTGCACCCACGCCGAGAAGAACGGCCGACCGCGCATGCTCAGCAGGGCCTTGATCTGCGCCGCCGATGTCCGGCTCGCCCTCGGCCACTACGGTGCGGCCAAGAACCTGCTCCGCCGGGCAGGCGACCTGCTTGAGCAGGCAGGGGACGTCCTCCTGCACACACTCGCCCTGACCCGGCTGGGCACGGCCGAGCAGGGCGAGGGAAACCTGAGCGCCGCCGTAGCCCTTCACCACCGGGCTCTCTCCCAGCAGCGGACGCTCTCCCCGCTCACCGACCCCCACTGCGTCCGGCTGGAGATGCACATCCGTTGCCGCCTGGGCCGCACCTACTCCGCGGCCGGCGGCGTCGACGAGGCACAAGAGCAGTTCCGGACCGCGCTCGCACTGCCCGGAGCCGGTGCGTACCCCGAGGAGCACGCGCTGGGATTGCGGGACTCAACGAGTGCAAAGGGACGGCTTAGGGGACCGGGACAGCCATGTCCGGGGGAGAGTTGAGCCTGGCTCCAGGCGGCTTGCTGCATGCGCCGCATGCCCACACCAGGTCCCAGCCGCTACGTTGCGGCCGGCGTGCGAGCCACGGACTCCGGAGCCGGGTACTTCAGGTGGGGTTTCCGAGCCGGAGCCTCAGCTGTTGGCCAGGGTGCGGTCGAGGAGGGGGAGCAGACGGTCCCAGTGGCGCTGCAGCGCGGAGGGGCTGAAGGCGTCGGTGTCGGACATGGTGAAGCCGTGGATGGTGTCGGGGTAGATCTCGGAGGTGTAGCCGACACCCGCGGCATCCAGGGCCTGGTTGAGCTCGCTGAGGGCCTCGGACGACATGTCGTTCACGGCGTGGCCGAGGTGGACTTGGGCGGTGAGCTCGGGGACGAGGCGGTGCGGGCTGTCGGGCCCGTCGGTGACCAAGTTGCCGGGGTGGAATCCGGCGACGGCGGCCACCTGGTCGGGATGGGCCGCTGCGGTGCGCATCGCCAGGACGGCGCCCATGCAGTAGCCGATCACGGCGACCGGTCCGGCGCTGACCTCGGGCTGGGTGGTGAGGAACCTGAGGTAGGCGTCGGCGTCGCGCAGGGCACGCTCGGTGGTGTGCGCCTCGACCAAGGGCAGCAGCTGGGCGACGACCGCGGGCCGGACCTTTTCTCCGATGTGCTCGGGAAGGTCGATCACCGGTGCCGGGCCGTGCCGGTAGTAGAGGTTGGGGACGAGCACGTAGTACCCGTGCTCGGCCAGTTCGCGGGCCCTCTCCTCCAGCTCGGGCCGCACGCCGAAGACGTCCGTGTACAGCAGCACCGCCGGGTGCCGCCCGCCACGGTCGGGGAAGGCGGCGAAGGCGTCGGACTGGCCGTCCGGGGTGGGAATCTGCAGGGTCTTGGTGGGCAAGATCTTCCTTCCTTGGTGTTCGTTCAATGAACGTTTATTGGACTAACGTTCTCGGCGCGAGTGAAGGTACATCGTTAGTCGAACTAACGCAATGGGTAGGATGGGCGCCATGATCAGAGCCGAAGCCGCGGACCTGCCCGACGACGGCGCGCCCAAGACGCCCGACCGGCTGCGTCGACGGGCGAGCCGACTGTTGTCGCAGCTGACCGTGCGGTCGGACCGGCTGATACACGAGGGGCTGGCCCAGGTCGACGCCCGCAAGTGGCACTACGCCGTGCTCGCCTCACTGCAGGATTACGGGCCGGGCAGCCAAGCGGCCCTGAGCGCTCGCACCGGCATCTACCGCAGCGACATGGTCGGTGTGCTCAACGAACTGGCCGAGCGTGACCTCGTCGAGCGGGCGCCGGATCCCGACGACCGGCGCCGCAACACCATCACGGTCTCCGCCCAAGGCCGCCGTCAACTACGCCGCCTCGACAAGGTCCTGGACGACCTCCACGACGAACTGCTCGCGCCGCTGAGCCCGGCCGAACGCGACCAGTTCGTGCAGTTGCTCACCCGCTTGCTGGACCACCACACCCGGACCTCCTGACCCTGCGTGGTGGCATCCGGCATCCGGCGTCCGTGCCGGCCGGGGCGCTGTTTCGTAGGTGGTCGCTCGGGAAACACGGGGTCGGTCCGGCGTTCTGCCTCGTGCCCCACCTCGCCAAGGCCGTCAACGTGCCGACCTCCGCCGTACGCAAGTCCGGCTCGGCGTGGACGGAGCTGCCCAGGCCCGCGAGCGCCGGCATCGAGTCGGCCGGGCACGTCCGCCTCGGGTGCGCCCGCGCCACGACCGCTCGTCAGTCCGGACGGCTCGACGGCTCGCCACATGTGGTGGCCTTCGGTTCACCCGGGACAGCGTGGCGAGGCCGTACCGCGTCATGAGCTCGCGTGGTCACGGCGGACGAGGCGGGCGGGGCCTATCGGATGGCGTAGTCGCCGAGGGCGGGTTCGAGTTGGTCGAAGACGCGGACGGATTCGGCGGCGAGGGTCGCGGCGATGTGGTCGTTGTCGTGCCCGGCGAGGGTGAGTTCCTGAATGCGGGAGAACAGGAGGCGGTGGGCGGCGGCGAGTTGGGCGGCCGCGGCACGGGGGGTGATGTCGTCGGCGTCGGCAGCGACGGCGGAGGTGAGGGCGTCGGCCAGGGCTCGTTCTCGTTCGTCGTGCAGGTCGCGCAGCCGCGTGGTGAGGGTGGGGCTACCCGCGATCATGCGGGAGAAGTCGGGCCCGGCGAAGCCGGCCACGGCGTCGTGTTCCTGGACGGCGGAGCTGAAGGCGCGGCGCAGCGCGGTGAGCGCGGATTCGCCGGCGGCGCGGTTCTCGACGGTGCGGGCGAGGCTCGCGGTGAATGTCTCGTGGTGGTCGAGAGCGAGGTCCTCCTTGCGCGCGAAGTAGTTGGTGACGGTCTTCTTGGCGACGCGAGCGGCGGTGGCGATCTCGGCGATCGTCGTCTCCTCGAAACCCTTCTGGAGGAAGAGGCGGGTGGCGTGGTCGGAGATCAGCTGCCTGGTCTCCTGCTTCTTGGCCTCGCGAAGGCCCAAGGGCTCAGCACTAGCACTCATGAAGCCAAATCTTACATCCGACGTAAAAATAAGCTTGACCCCGGAATGGCCGGCCGGGTAATTTTACGTTCGACGTAAGATTTTGTTCGCGGGCGGCTCTGGACCCCGACACGGCACCGGCCACCTGCCTCACCTGCCGCATCTGCCTCACCGCTTCGAGGACTTCGAGGAGAACCCATCAACATCACCGCCTCCACCATCTCCCTGACCGTCGACGATGTGCCCGCCTCCCGCGACTTTCTGATCACTCACTTCGGCTATACGCAGGTCACGGCCGCGGACGGTTTCGCCTCGCTGACTCGCGACGATGCCGCGGCGGACATCGTCCTGCTGCAGCGCGGCATCGAGGTGCTGCCTCCGGAGCAGCGCGACCAACGGGCGTCCGGTCTGATCCTGGCCTTCACGGTCACCGGCATCGCCGACCACGAGGCGCGCCTCCGCGAGGCGGGCGCACCCATCACCATGCCGCTGCGCGAAGAGCCGTGGGGCGAGCGGCTGTTCCAGGTCACCGACCCCAACGGCATCGTGCTGCAACTCGTCGAGTGGGCATGACGGCGGACCGCTGAACATCACCACGATGCCCGTCGCCCTGAACAGGCCGAAGCGGTCCGTGCCCGGCTGCCGACGATGACCGCCGCGAGCCGGCCGGGGGGACGGTTCCTCCACCGGTGCGGAAGCTCGAAGCCCAAACACCATGCGCCCCAAGCCCCCTGCATTCGCGCCGAGTTCCGGCCGTGGGACGTCTCACGGTTTCGGCGGCGCGGGGAAAGGATCTGCGGCTGGTGGTGCTCCAGATCGCGGAATATCCGGTTCCGCGACCAGGTGTGCCGGGGCATGAGCACGATCACCGCCGTTGAATCCTGCACCTTCTCCCGGGTGTTGTCTCGTTCGTGGCCCGATCCGGCGGTGCAACTTGATGATCCGTTCGTCCCTGCCAGCATGTGGCGGCGCGGGCCGACCTCCGGCGCGCCGGCTTGAAGAACCGAATCCTCTGCGGCCCCGCCACAGAGGAGGAGCCGAGACGAACAGAGGAGTGGACATGTCGCGTCCCACCCGACGCCAGGTGCTGCACGGTAGCGCCGCGGCCCTGGCCGGAGCGGCGCTCGCCGCACCCGTTGTCAGCGCCGACGCCGCTGTCGCCCGCCCCGCCGACGGCCACGGACACTCAGAAGGCCACGGACGCCCCGGGGGCCACGAGATGCCGGAGCCCTTCGACGAGATGTACCAGGGCCGCCACATCGAGGGCTGGCCGGCGGACGAGGGAGCTTCGGCGAACGGCAGCCACGGAAGTCCCCGAAGCCAGGGCAGCCACGGAAGTCCCCGAAGCCACGGCAGCCACGGAAGTCCTGCGGATCCCCAGAGCGGACAGGCCGGTCCGCACGACGGCATGGACTTCGTCGTCCGCATAGACAACGACGACCTTCATGTGATGCGGAACGCGGACGGCACCTGGATCAGCCTGGTGAACCACTACGAGACGTTCACCACGCCACGTGCCCTGGCGCGCGCCGCCGTTCGTGAACTGCAGGGCGCTGAACTGGTCCCCGTCGTCACCGGCTGAGGCGTGCCCCTGACCGTCCCCCCACCGAGGAGTCCTCGACATGGCAGTCCGGAAGAACCAGGCGGATCTCACCGCCACCGAGAAGCGGAACTTCGTCGATGCGGTGCTGGAACTCAAGCGCAGCGGCCGCTACGACGAGTTCATCAGCACCCACAACGCGTTCATCATCGGTGACACCGACAACGGAGAGCGGACCGGCCACCGGTCCCCGTCATTCCTCCCGTGGCACCGCAGGTTCCTGCTGCAGTTCGAACAAGCCCTGCAGAGCGTCACGCCGTCGGTCACCCTGCCCTACTGGGACTGGACCGTCGATCGCACATCCCGCAGTTCCCTGTGGGCCGACGATTTCCTCGGCGGCGACGGGCGGAGCGGTGACGGCCGGGTGCCCTCGGGGCCGTTCGCCTTCGGCAACGGCAACTGGCCGATGAACATACGCGTCGACGGCCGGACGTTCCTGCGCCGTTCGCTCGGCACGGGGGTCCGCGAACTGCCGACCCGGGCCGAGGTCGACCGGGTACTCGCCACGACCGTCTACGACGCCGCCCCCTGGAACAGCTCCTCCGACGGCTTCCGCAACAACGTCGAGGGCTGGCGCGGCCCGAATCTGCACAACCGGGTACACGTCTGGGTCGGCGGGCAGATGACCACCGGTGCCTCGCCCAACGACCCCGTCTTCTGGCTGCACCACTGTTTCATCGACAAGCTCTGGGCCGAATGGCAGCGCCTGCATCCCAAGTCCGGGTATCTGCCGACCGGCAACACACCCGACGTCGTCGACCTCCACGACACGATGAAGCCGTGGAACGACGTCACCCCGGCGGACCTGCTGGATCACACCAAGCTCTATACGTATGCATGACAGGTGCATGACATACGCGCCACCTATGGCCTCATCGTCCTGATGCCGCCCGGAACCGGGGAGCCAAGTCCGCGGAGGAGCCAGTGATCTGCGGCCTCGCGTCCGATCGCGTGACCGTGGGGAAGGCGGACAACTGCGTGCCTCGCCGGATCGTTCCGCGGGCCGGCCGGTCTGTCATGGGTAGCCAAGTCCGCACCACGAACCGGAGTTCGTAGGCATGGAACGGGTCCTCGTGCGCCGCTGCGGGTCTTCCTGACCGTGCCGGTTCGAACGGGCATGGACCTGCGGGCACGGCCTCGCGCCACGCGCGGCGGGGCCGTGCCGGTGCTCTCCGCAGGCGGAGGTGGGCCGGGCTGATCCGTCGGGCCGGTCCGAGCCGGTCCACGCCGGTCCGCGCTCATTGCTCAGCGACATGAACGGGGCCGTCGTAGGGGCGTATGACACTGCGACGCTGGGAACACGGCCCGGATCGCGTGGTGATGATGCTGCATCGTGTCGGTGAAGTTGTCCGTGCCAATGACCCGGCCTACGGCACGTCAGGATGCCGGGCGGGCACCTACCAGGATGCCGGGCGGGCACCTACGACGCCTTGTGCGGGGCCGTGCGCGACGGTCGCCGACCGCCCTCGCAGTCGGCCGCCTCACCCGTCATGACGACTGCTTAGCCCAGCTGGCCCCTAGCGGTGGCGGGGATGACGGTGTCTCCAGCCCGCCATGCTTCCATCTCGTCATGGAGGTGCTCACATGATGGCTGGAGAGCGACAGCAGGACCCGCGAGCGGGTACGTCACGACGGCGCGTGCTGGCCGCGGCCGCCCTGGCGCCGATGCTGACCGGGGCGCAGACCCCCGCTCGCGCCCTTCCCGCCGGGGTGGCCGAGGCGAGAAGCCGAGGGCTGGTCAAGCCGGTGCCCACCACCCTGTCGGACTGGACGCACGTGGCCAACCACCTCAGCCCAACAGGCGATATGAAGCGGAAGGTGATGTACCACACGGGCCTGCCGCGCCGGGACCTCCGGGTGGTCTCCCGCAAGATCGCCGTCAAACCGGCACTCGCGCTGGGTTCGCATGTGTCCTTCGTCCGTTACGCCGACGACAGCACGCTGGCGATGGGCGATGTGGTGGTCACCGAGGACGAACTGCAGCAGTTCATCGATGCCCTGCATGAGCACGGGATCGAGCAGACCGCGATCCACAAGCATCTGCTCTCCCAGATTCCCGATCTCTGGTGGATCCACGTCCATGCGCACGGCAAGGAGCCGGGGCCCATCGCCCGCGGACTGCGCGCGGCGTTCAACCGCACCGGAACCCCGCGCCCGCGACCGGCCGCTCCGCCGCGGCCCGTCAACCTGGACACCGCCGGCATCGATGCGGCGCTGGGCGCCAAGGGTTCCGTCGACGAGGGAATCTACAAGTGCATCTTCGTCCGCCGCGAGACCATCACCGACGGCCACCTGGTACTGCCCCCGGGCCTGGGATCGACCAGCGCGTTCAACTTCCAGCCACTGGGCGGCGGCCGGGCCGCGATCAGTGGTGACTGCGCCATGATCGCCGGGGAGGTCCAGGACGTCCTGGTGGCGCTGCGGCGTGCCGGGGCCCAGCTCGTCGAGCTGCACAACCACGGCTTGAGGGACGAACCCCGTCTGTTCTTCACCCACTTCTGGGCCGTCGGCGACGGCGTCAAGCTTGCGCGGGCCCTGCGCCCCGCGGTGGAGGCCACCAACGTCGTACCGGCGGGCTGACCAGCGGCGCAGCCCGCGGGCTCGCCCCGCCGGACGATGTCCTGAGCGCCTCCGTGCTCAGCCCGCGCCCTCCCCTCGTCCGTGAAGTCATCCGCCGAGGCGTCGGGCTCTTCCCGCTCACGCGTGCCGTGGATGTGCCGGCATCGGTATCGGTATCGGTATCGGCATTGTCTTCGTGGACGGTGGTGCACCGGGCTATGAGGCCGGGTACTTGGGCCGGAGGCGGGCCGGTGTCGCCGCAGTGGAGGTCCCCGGCACGTGCACCAGCGGCGTACGGGGTGACCAGGGCGATCACCGTCTCCCGGACCAGGGCCTCTCGGTCAGATGCATCGGCATTCCTGCCCGTGGCGGAGGAGCTTCCCGAGAGGGTTTCCGTGGCGTAGGTGCGGCAGAACTTCAGACTCCCGCTCTGACGAAAATCTGTCACGGTCAGAGTAGACATCCACTGGCTGCAGGGTTAGTGTTTTTTCGTAGCCAAGGCAGTAAAGAGGGCACGGCAGACATGAACTGCCGTGCATGCAGGTCAAAGCAGGTTGTGGAACGGCAGTGGAGCGGCGGGGCCGGAAGTGGTGGGTTCCGTCACTGACTGCCGGGCCAAGCGGCCCCAGGGGTCGTGAGCAGTACCGCAGGATCCAGCAGTAGGACCGAGTAACCGAGTGAAGTAAGGAGCGAACGCCATCAGGATCGCCCGGGCGAGGGACACACCGCTCGGGTACCGCAGACCCCAGAACGGAAGGTGGTCCCCGGTCACGCATTCGCGATCCCCGCACCTCCGCCCTCCCGGGCGGACCAGCGGAAAAGAGAAGGCCGGCGCAGTCTGCCGGTAGATGGTGTTGAAAGCTCGGGGCCTGGGTGCTGTACAGCACCCGGGCCCCTCGATGCGTCCCCGAAAGAAGAGGTGCTATGCCCCCTAGCAGTCCCCGCCCCGCCGACAATCTCGACGATGACGACTACCCCGCCTACACCATGGGCCGGGCCGCCGAGATGCTCGGCACCACCCCCGCCTTCCTCCGCGCCCTCGGCGAGAACCGCCTGATCACCCCGCTGCGCTCCGAAGGCGGTCATCGCCGCTACTCCCGCTACCAGCTGCGCATCGCCGCCCGGGCCCGTGGACTCGTCGACCAGGGCACCAAGATCGAGGACGCCTGCCGCATCGTCATCCTCGAAGACCAGCTGGAGGAAGCCCAGCGCATCAACGAGGAACTGCGCACCCACGGTTCCAGGCCGCAGTCGACATAACCCTGCGTCTCCCGCGGACATCGGCTCTGCGCCCGGCCGGGCTGGTGGTGGGATGGGTGGGAAGCGCCGCGTCGGGGCCGCTGATGAAGCCACGCACGATCCGTCGCCCCGCATGACCGCAAGGCCGCCCACGTCGGCACCGGTCGCCCCGCCCACAGGATTTTGAGGGTGTTCTCCGGCTTCGTCCCGCCCGTCGTGTCCGGCGGGACGGCGCCGGGGCTCAGGCGCCTTGGGCGGCGAAGGGGCCGCCGTTGCCGAAGACTTGCTCGGCGAAGCGTTCGCCGATGCGGCGGTGTGTGGCGGCGTCCGGGTGGAGCTGGTCGGGCAGCGGCAGCTCGGCGAAGTCGGCCTCGCCGTAGAGCTCGCGGCCGTCGAGGTAGTACAGGTGGGGGTCGTCGGCCGCGCGCTGCTGCACGATGCGGGAGAGTTCGTCCCGGATGACCTTGAGCGTCAGCTTCCCGGCAGCGGTCTCCGCGGGGTCGCCCGCGGCCATGAACTGCAGCTTGCCGGCACTGAGGTTGCTGAAGTCCGGGGCCGAGGGGCCGGGGGTGTCCTCGTGGATGGGGCACAGGATGGCGGAGACGACCAGGAGCGGCGTGGTGGGGTGCCCCTCGCGGATGGTGTCGAGGAAGCCGTGCACCGCCGGGCCGAAGGCACGCAGCCGCATCAGGTCGGCGTTGACCAGGTTGATGCCGATCTTGATGCTGAGCAGGTCGGCGGGGTGTCCCGCAGGGCGCGGGCGGTGAACGGGTCGAGCAGGGCGCTGCCGCCCATACCCAGGTTGATCAGCTCCGCGCCGCCGAGGGAGGCGGCCAGCGCCGGCCACGTCGTGGTGGGGCTTTCGGCGTCGGAACCGTGGCTGATCGAGCTGCCGTGGTGCAGCCACACACGGCCCCGGTCGGGTACGGCGGCTATGGGGGCGTCGGTGCGCAGGGCGATCAGCTGGGTGATCTCGTTGTGCGGCAGCCAGATCTCGACGACCTTCGCCTCGGGGGACAAGCCGGTGAACCGGACGGTGCCGACGGGGCCGGGCCGGGTTTCCGAGGTACCGGTGATCATGTCAATGGTCAGGACGTTGCCGCCGCTCGCACCGGCCCGGCCGGCCAGACGGCCGTCGACGAGCAGGTCGTACACGCCGTCGGGCCGGGGCGGGGCGCCCCGATAGGCCAACTTGGTGGGGAGCGTGTCCAGTTCGACGGTGGTGGCCCGGGAGCGGAAGACCAGCCGCACACCGGAGGGCTGAGCCTCCGCCATCGCCAGTTGTCCCGCGGAGCACTGTGCGCGGGCCCGGGCGGGCAGCCGGTGCGGCAGCACACCGTGCTCGGTGCGCTCCAGATCCAGGGCGCCACGCAGGAGGTCCGCGGTGAGGGGCGTGGTGGTCCAGGTGTGTGTGACGTTCATTGTTCCAGCCTGTTGAGCAAAGTGTCTGAGTGTTCAGGCTTGCCGATGCGTCATGACCGTGTGGTCGGAGGCCTGCGCATGCCGGAGGGGCTGCGGTCAGGGCGTGGGCCGGCTCCGCAGCATGGCGTCGAGGCGGTCCAGGGTCCATGCCCAGGATTCCTGCGAGTCGGGGGCGCTGTGGCTGAACCCTCCGGCCAGCTCCAGGCTGACGAAGCCGTGGAAGACGCTGCCCAGGAGCCGGACCGCGTGTGTCTGGTCGGGCTCCGCCAGGTCGTAGCCGCGCAGGATCGCCCGCGTCATCTGCGCATGCCTGCCGCCGGCGCTCGCTGCCGCCGCCTCCGGATCCAGTCTGAACTGCGCGGCGGCGTAGCGGCCGGGGTGCTTCCGGGCGTAGTCGCGATAGGTGTGGGCGAACGCGGCCAGGGCGTCCTTGCCGGCGCGCCCGGCCAGTGCGGCGGCGGCCCGGTCGGCGAGTTCCGACAGGGCGAGCAAGGCGATCTTGGTCTTGAGGTCATGGGAGTTCTTCAGGTGCGAGTACAGGCTCGCGACCTTGACGTCGAACCGCCTGGCGAGCGCCGAGACGGTCGCCTGGTCGAAGCCGACCTCATCGGCCAGCTCCGCCCCCGCCTGGACCAGACGTTCCGTGGTGAGCCCTACGCGTGCCATAGCCTTCCTTCTTTCTGCCTGAAGCGAGTATGTATTTGCCTAATCCCTTTAGGCAAGTGGGGGTGGCATTTCGCTTCGGCGCGTGTGCTCGTCGCCGCCGGGTTGGCGGAGCCCCGGGGGTGGCGCCCCGTACGCTTCCGTCGTCGAGGTGGGGTGCGGAAGGAGCGGACTGCGGTGCGTGTGCTGCTGGGTATTGCCGGGGCCGTCATCGTGCTCGGGATCTTTTCCTCGGTGCTGCACTCGCTGGTGGTCCCCCGGCCGACGCGTTCCGGCTTCGGCCGGTTCGTCCAGCGTCTGGTGCAGTGGCCGTTCCGGCTGGTGGCCGACCGACTGCCGAGTGCGGAGGCCAAGGACCGGACGCTCGCCCCCATGGCGCCGCTGACCGTCGTCGTCACGCTGATCAGCTGGCTGGTGTGCTTCATGGTCGGCTATGCGCTGCTGGAGGCGGCGGTGAGCCGGCTGAGTGTGAGGGAGGCGCTGATCGAGGCGGGTTCCTCGCTCTTCACGCTCGGGTTCGCCAGCGGCAACCGCGTCACGCTGAATGCGATCGACTTCTGTGCCGCGGTCACCGGCCCGATCGTGATCGGCCTGCAGGTGGGCTATCTGCCCGCGCTCTACGGCGCCTACCAGCGCAGGGAGACCGAGGTGACCCTGTTGCAGGCCCGAGCGGGGAGCCCGCCCTGGGGGCCGGAGATCCTTGCCCGCTATGCGCAGGTCGATCTGATGGACAGTCTCACCGAGCTCTTCCGTAACTGGGAGCGCTGGAGCGCCGGGGTGAGCGAAAGCCACACCACTTACCCGATCCTGATCCACTTCCGGTCCCCGAAGGCGACCCGCAACTGGCTGATCGCCCTGTTGTCCGTGATGGACGCCGCGGCCCTGCGGCTGTCCTTCAACCCCTCCCAGCCGCAGGCCGAGGTGCGGATGGCGCTTCGGGCGGGCTTCATCTGCCTGCGAGAGATCGCCAACATCCAGGGCATCCCCTATGAGCGTGATCCCCACCCGGACGACGCGCTGCAGCTGGGCTACGAGGACTTCCTGCGGGGCGTGGAGCGGATGAGGTCCCAGGGCTATCCGATGGAGCGCACGCCGGAAGAGGCATGGCCGCAGTTCCGTGGCTGGCGGGTCAACTACGAGGCGCTCGCCTACCGCTTGGCGTACGAGATCGAGGCGGTGCCGGCCCCGTGGTCCGGGCCGCGCCGTACCGCGGTGATCATCCGCGCCCCGCTCACCCCGGTCGACCGCCGCCCCGTCGGGTAGGGCACCACCGTGCCGGGCACCGCGCGATCACACTCTGCCGGCTTCGCCGTGATCGAACCCCGACTCCGGCTCCATGCCTGATTCAGGACCCACCGCCGCAGACCCGCGGCCGACGAAGCGTTACCCATGAGTAAGTTTTGGCTGATCATCGCCTCACCAGGGTCGATGATGCGCCCGTACGCTCCGAACCACCGCACCGGATGAGTGTCATCACTGTGGCACCGCGGTCAGATCCTGATGGAGCATCGATGGCGCGATCCCGCCGTACCACCGGCAGACACCACGGCCGGCACAGAATGACAACTGCCGTGCTGGTCATGGCACTTGCCCTCAGCGGAACCTTCGCCATGGATCCTGCGGCGGCGGTCGCCCGTCCCGGGCCCGCGGCGGCCGCCGCTCACGCCACACCGTCGTTCCGTCTCGTCGACATACCGATGAAGGACGGCACCGTCCTCAAGGCCGATGTGTTCACCCCCGCCGCCGGCACACCCGGCGCCGACCGGAAGGGCCGCTACCCCCTGGTCGTGCAGCCGGCCAGCTGGGGGCAGAACGACCTGGAGTACATCGCCCAGGGCAAACAACTGGCCGCCGACGGCTATATCGCCGTTACCTACACCGTGCGCGGCTTCTGGCGTTCCGGGGGCGAGGTCGATGTCGCGGGGCCCAAGGACGTGGCCGACGTGTCCGCGGTCATCGACTGGGCCCTGGCCCGCACACCGGCCGACCGGCAGCGCATCGGCATGGTGGGGCTCTCCCTGGGCGGGGGCCTGACCCTGATGGGTGCCGCCTTCGACCCGCGGATCAAGGCGGTCGCCGCGATGAGCGGCTGGGGCGACCTGACCGACTCGCTCTACAGCGGGCAGACGAGGCACCTCCAAGCTGCCGCCCTGCTCGCCGCCATCCAGGCGCCCACCGGCCGCAGGAGCCCGGAGTTCGCACGCATACTGGCGGCCCTCTTCGGCGACCACGACTTGCCCAAGGTCGTCGCATGGGCGCACACCAGGTCCCCGGCCACGTACGTGGACCGGATCAACGCCCACGGCACGGCCGTCTTCCTGGCCAATGCCTGGGGCGACAGCATCTTCAACCCCAGCGAGATGACGGCCTTCTACCAGCGGCTGACCGGCCCCAAGCGGCTTGAACTGCGCCCCGGGGACCACGCCACACAGGAGCTGACGGGTCTGCTGGGGCTGGACAACGCCACCTGGACCGGCGCGCGCCGCTGGCTCGATCAGCATGTGAAGGGCACCGGCGGCAGCGACGGCCGAGGGCAGCCGGTGGAACTGGAGGTGCGGCCGAACGGCACGCACGAGAACTACCCGGACTGGCGCGCCGTCAGTTCCCGAACCGAACACCTGCGGTTGGGCGACCCGAACCTCCGCGGTACCGGGGCGCTCGGCCAAGCCGCCCGGACCGGCTGGCAGAAGCCGGTCGCCGGTGGCACGAATTCGGGCGCGGACGGCGGCGTCGCCGAACTGTCCGGGCTGCTCGACCAGGCAGCCGCCCTGCCGCCGACCGTCATCGTCCCGCTGCTGCCACGTACCTCCGCCGCCGTGTGGCAGTCGGCACCCTATGCGGCAGTGCAACACCTCCGCGGCGCCGCACGGTTGCACACCAAGGTCACTGCCTCCGCGTCGCAGGGCACGGCGTTCGGCTATCTCTACGATGTGAATGCCCTGGGTGTGGGAAAGCTGATCTCGCACGCTCCGCAGAGCTGGTCCGGCAAGAAGCCGGGCCGTGCTTTCCCGTTGGACGTCTCGCTCTTCGCCACCGCGTACGACCTGCCCGCCGGGCACCGGCTGGCGCTGGTCCTGGACACGAAGGACCCGCTGTACGGAGGCCGTACCCCGCTGGGGAGCAGTGTGTCGTTCGGCTCCTCCGCGGCTGACCCGTCCGAACTGGCGCTGCCCGTTCGCTGACCCCCGGGGAATCAGCCGCCGCCGCCGACCGGCGGGCGGTCCCAGGGGTCGGTGTACGCGTACACCGACCCCAGCAGGTCTTCGGGCGCGGGCGAGGCCGGCGAAGTCCCGCTCGGCTCGCGGCGGACGACGGGACGTCGCGGACATGCCCTGGAACTTCGCGGCGCCCGCGACGAACTCCGGCCACGCCTCCTGCATGGGGTGCAGCTCCTTGCCGACGGCGGCGTCAGAACAGCACCGACCGTCCGAGCCAGTGTGCTGCCAGGAGGGCGGCGCGGACGTGGAAGTCGTCCTCAAGACTCTTGGCCGCTGCCGGCAGCAATGCCGTTGCCCGTTGCACTCGGTACTGGATCGAGTTGCGGTGGAGGTTCATTGCCTGGGCCGTGGCCGCGTAACTGCGGTGGTGGGTAAGGAAGTTCTGCAGCGTCTCACGCAGGATGGCGTGGCGAGTGCCGGCCTGCGCCAGGTCGCCGAGCGTCGCGGCCACGAACTCACGGACGGCTTCCATGTCACCGGCCATCAGGGCGACCGGAGCCACGTCGTCGTACCGCACCCACTGCGGCCCGACCGGACAGTGAGGATCGGCGTCCTTCGCCCCGGCCGGGCCGAACCGGGTGGCGAGGATCTCTTTGACCTGCGCGGCCTGGCGTGCCGAGGTGCGGAAGCCGGTCAGGTCGGCGCCGGGCCGTCCGATGGACGCGTGCAGGGTTGCCCCCTGCGGTGGTGTGAAGGTGTCGATCCCGTCGTGTGGCCTGCGGGGCAGCGCAAGCCACAGACGTGCCTCCTGCTCGTCCGTCGGTACGACGAGGGAGGCGCGGGCGCGCAGCGCCGACACCGTGTGTGTACGGACGTCCTCCACGGCGGAGAACAGGTCGAACGAGCTCATCTCGCCGACGGGCCACAGCGTGCAGGCGACATGGACCGCGTCCAGGGGATAGCGCAGCGCCCGCTCGGCGGGGCGGCGGGGGACCCGGGCGCCCCCCCCCCCATAGGTTTTACAGAACAAAGGGCCGCC
>NZ_JBSHAW010000004.1:0-122490 GCF_053611685.1 Streptomyces sp. NPDC054786
GGGAGTCGACGCGGAGCGTCGGCGAGTGACGACAACGCGGCGAGCGTGCGTGCCAGACCCCGCGAGCCCGCCATGATCCAAACGACACGCCCTAGCGTGGCCGCCCGGGTCGAGGGCCGCGACATGGGGCGCGACCCAGAAGTACTCGCCGGTGTCGTCTTAGGCATACCGCAGCCAGGTACTGCCGTACGTCAGGGGTTCGGCGCCCGGCCCGCGGACCTGGATCGCCGTGGTGGAGCCGTCCCGGACAACCGCCTCGGCCGGCCGGACTGTCTGTCCACCCACCCCGTTCGGATGGTGCGGGCCGGACCGGTGAACCCGGCCCGGGACGGCCCGGGTTCGCCAGGGAAGAAGCGATGCAGCGACCGTACGAGCACCCGGGTCCCGCGCCATGCGAGGAGCAGCGCCGCAACCAGTACAGCCAGGCGGCTCAGCGCCCGGCCCACGCCCGGCGGGGCGACCGGATCCAGCAGCACGGTTCCGGTGAGGCTCACGATCCAGGCGAGCACCGTCATCGCGGAGAAGGCCACCGTGACCGGCACTCCCCCCATGCCCCAGGCATCGAAGTCCGCATCCGCGTCGAAGCTGCCGGAGTCCGTCACGCCGACGGCGACCAGCAGCCAGAAGACCACGACCACGACGAGGGCGGTGGTGAACACGAGGGTGGGAAAGCCTGCAGCCGCGGCGAGAACCGTCCCCATGCCCACCCTCCCCGATCGTCTCTTTCGGTCTGTGCCCCGTTCTCTGCGGCAGCGAGGGGAGACGGTCCCGCGGCACGCTGTGCCTGCCGGTATCCGGCATCGGGACCGTCCCCTGTTGCTCCCCCACGACCATCCTGCCCCCGCACCCATCACTCCCGCATTGCCGGTTCCCGGCAATCTTCATTAGGGTCTCCATGCCAGGTTGTCGCTAAGAAAGCGTCACCGGCGCATCAAGAAACCGGGGGAACCGTGGCGGAGTACGAGATACCCGAGGACTATCTGGCGGGCTACGCACAGATCCTCGTCGACGTCGCGGCAACCGGCCGCCGGCTGACGCGCGACGAGATCACCTCCCGCCGCGCCCTCGGCGAGCAGGCCGCCGAGTCCGGCCTCCGCCTGCGCAACCTCGTCAGCGGACATCTGGCAGCCACCCGCGCCGCCTGGCCCCACTCCCCCACCTCGACCGACGGTGTGCTCAGTGCCGTACAGCAGGCCATCGACGCCTTCGCCGAGGGCTATGAGCGAGCCCAGCATCTGGCGGTACGCCAGGAGGAAACCGCGCGCCGGGAGTTCATCGACGATCTCCTCTACGGCCGCAGCGACCTGGGCAGCCTTGCCGAACGCGCCGGACGTTTCGGTCTTCGCCTCTCCCACGCGCACGCGGTCGCTGTGGCACAAGGACCGGCCACGTACGACGAGGGTGACGCGGTGCTGCGACGGGTCGAGCGGTCCCTCATCGCCCGGTTCGGCGACCGCAGCATCCTGCTGACCACCAAAGGCGGCCGCATGCTGTGCGTCGCGCCCGGCGACCAGGACGAGATCCTCCTCCACTTCGCCAAGCAGGCGTACGCGGCCACGGACGGCGGCCGGGTCGCCATCGGCCGCCCCCAGCCGGGCCCCGGCGGCGTGGTCCAGTCGTACGAGGAAGCACTCAACACCCTCGACCTCGCCGACCGCATGGAACTCGACGACCCCGTACTGCGCGCCGCCGACCTCCTCGTCTACCCCGTCCTCACCCGTGACCGGCAGGCCATGGCCGACCTGGTCCACAGCGCACTCGGCCCCCTCACCACCGCCCGCGGCGGGCCCCAGCCGCTGCTGGACACCCTCACCGCCTACTTCAACTCCGGTTGCATCGCAGCCGAAGCCGCCCGGCGTCTCTCGCTGAGCGTGCGCGCGCTGACCTACCGCCTGGAACGTATCCATCAGCTGACCGGCGCCAACCCCGCCGACCCGGACCACCGCTACATGCTCCAGACCGCAGTGATCGGCGCCCGACTGCTCGACTGGCCGGCCAAAGCTCTGTGAACCCGTGCTTCTCCACCGGGAGCTGACCGCAGAAGGGGGGCGGGCCGGTTTCGGCGCGAGACAAAGACAAGAAGAGCCCGCAGCCAAGTCGAGACCGGTGCCAGCGCTTCAACTCCGACGCCAGCCATTGCATTAGCTCTCTGACCTGGGCTAACGTCCCCCGGACCGATACCACTTTCCTCAGAACTTCGCAGGGGCCAGGTTGTGCGTGCCGTCGGCCGAGACGGTGGACACCCAGGCGATCGGCCGCGGCACCACGGTGGCGGTCAGCAGCTTGTAGAACTCGTTGCGGGACATGACAGCGGGATCAAAGTCAATGCGCATGGTGATCAGTATCCACACGGGAGGCCGCGGATCGTACAGCGGATCCACGGCAGCCGCCGAGGCGCGCATGGAGGACCCGGAAAGCGCAGCAGGACCTCGCGGCCCCGCCACGCCCACACACCCGCACCGGCCCACCCGGCCCGGCGCACCCGACAACGAGCACAGCGCAGCGACCCGCCCCACCCGACACCGCAGCGCCCCCAACCCAGTCCGCCTGCTACGGTGCGCCGATGTCAGCGATCAAGAAGTTCCAAGTCACCTTTGACTGCGCAGAACCTGAGCGTCTCGCTCGTTTCTGGTGCGAGGTGTTGGGGTACGTCGTACCGCCTCCTCCGGAGGGGTTTGCCACTTGGGACGATTTCAAGCGTGCGCAGCCACCAGAGCAGCGGGATTCATGGTTCGCCTGCATAGATCCCTCAGGCGTGGGCCCGCGACTGTACTTCCAGCGCGTTCCCGAGGGGAAGGCCGTCAAGAACCGGGTCCACCTTGATGTGCGGGTCGGCACCGGTCTCGTGGGTAAGGAGCGTCTCGCCGCGCTTGAGACCGAGTGCGCACGGCTGGTCCCTCTCGGTGCGGTACACGTGCAAACGCTGTATGACGGTCATGATGCGTGCATTCCGATGCTGGACATCGAGGGCAACGAGTTCTGTATCGACTGAGCATTCTCTGAGCCGGGGTCGGGGGCCGCCTCCCTTGGGCCTCTCCGGTCTCGTATGGGGCGGCAGCTACCCCGTGCGGGCGAGGTTGTGCAGTCGGGCGATGCCGAGCATGGCGGTGTGAACGCCGTCGCCTTTCAGGCGGCAGTCACGACGAATCTTCCAGGTCTTCATCCGGGCGAAGACGTGCATGACGCGGGCGCGGACCTGCTTGTGGGGCCGGTTGTGTTCCTCCTTCCAGTCCAGGAGTTCTTCGCCCTTGCGGCGACGGCGCGGAATGACCAGTCCGGTGCCCTGACAGCCGCCGTCGGCGATGGTCGTTGTGTTACCGACGGCGGCCTTGGCGCCGGATTCTTCCCAGCTGCGGGAGTCGGTCACGCCGCAACCACCTCAGGTACTCGTGCGCACATCTCGGCTGACCTCAGCCAGCCGGTGAGGTCGGCGCGGGCGCGGGCCACCCGAGAGCGGACCGTGCCGATGGGACAGCCCACGACCGCGGCAGCATCCGCGTACGGCATCCCGACCAACTGTGTGAGCACGAACGCCTCGCGCCGTTCGACATCCAGTGCTTCGAGCAGCTCACTCAGTGCCAGGCCGTCGTCGAAGCCCGGCAGTCCGCTGGGCTGGCGGTGTTCCGCGACCGCCTGCCAGTCGTCGACGTCGGCGATGCGCGGGCGGGCAGCGGCGGACCGGTAGCGGTCGATCACCACACGGCGGGCGATCGACAGAAGCCAGGTACGGGCGCAGGAGCGGCCGGCGAATCTCGGCAGGCTGGTGAGGGCGCGCAGGAACGTCTCCTGGGCGAGGTCGTCGGCGCTGTTCGTTTCGCCGCTCAGGTGCGCCACGAATCGCCATACATGGCGGTGGGAGGCGCGTATGAAGTGTTCGACGGCAGCGGGGTCACCGTTCCGGGCGGCCAGCGCCAGGGCGGTCAACTGCTCGTCGTCCGCGGCGGTCCGCTTGCCACCGGTCGGATCAAAAAGGGCAGGAATCATCGCCACATGTCCTTCGGATGGTGCGGGCCGTACCAAGGCATGGCACGGCCTCGTCGGTGAGCGGCATTCCGGGAACCCGTGCGAAGGCCGGTGACGACGTCTAGGGGCGACGGTCGGCGGAGGGTACGGGCAGGCCGAAGAGCCGCAGGGTCAAGGGGCCGGCGTGTAGTCCGGCGGCGCTCACGGAGGGACGAGGGTGGCAGCCGCGCGGATACGCCGGTACTCCGCCCGCCACCGCTTCAATGCGCCTTGCAGAAAGGGACAGTGGGGATCCCGGACGACTTCGACAACATCGCGTCATTGACAGCAGTGGCGTCCATGACGGCATTGCAGAATCCCGGACGTGCCGGGGAAAGTTCCCGGGACGGGCGGTCAGCAGCAGGAGGAAGGACTCGGCGGGCCCCTGCGGGAGAGGACGTGATGCAGGAACACCCCGCGCAGGCACCGGACGTGACTGCAACCGGCCACCGAACGAGCGGTCGGCTTCAAGCCGGTGCAGCCCAGCGTCGCCAGGACCAGCCTCAGGGGCGCGAACCACACCGCGGCCACACTGCGAGCGAGCCGGAAGGCGGCCGCCTCCCCGCGCCACAGCCACAACCCGCACACCAGCGCGGCCAGCGCGTGGGCAAGGAACATGCCGAAGGTGCCGTGGCCGGAGTGCATCATCTGCAACTGGCTCATGTCGCCGCGCGTGGCACCAATATCGCCTATGTGTGCGGTGGAGGTTGCGAGCATGCCAGCCATGCCCGCCAGATGGTTCATCCCCGCCATGTCGCCCCTTGGCGTCGATGACGAGCCCGGGGCTGCGGTCTCCAGGCCGAGGCCGGCCTGGCACGACTGCGCCAGGCCGAACAGGGAGTGCAGAGCCAGTTGGGCAACGACGGAAGAACCGGTCACGACGAACCCGCCGCGTTCCCGCCCTGCCGACCACCAAGCCGCCGAGCCCGTTGCCCCGAGGGCGGCAACGAGAGCCCACGGAGGCAACGGCTGCGCGGACAACAACGCATGTCCCAGGGCTGCGGTCGTCACGCACACCACCGCGAAGATTGCGGCGCGTACAGCTCGTGAAACCGACCCGGCAGTCATGTTGGCCATCGTGCCAGCCGGTTCATCCGTTCGGGAGGGGGCATGGCGCCTCGGGCTCAGTTGTTGTCCAGATCTGCTAAACCACCTTGTGGGCGGTCAACTGAGGGGCGGAGAACCTGAGATGGAGGGTGGACGTTGCACCTCCGCTCGGGGGGTCTCCTCTGCTGTGCAGTGCTTCAGCAATCCCGCAGCCGGGTCATCGACCACGCGGGTCCCGGATCCCACCGTGTCCGTCTGGCGACGCACCTGATAGATCCGCCAGGTCACTCCGGCCGCATCCGCCCGCGCGCTGATCTTCATCATCGTCCTTGACGCACGAAACCGTCAGGGAACCGGTGACCGGGAACTGGTGGCCCGGCCCGTACGACTGACTGGGCTGGGCCTCATAAGGGGCCCGACCGGTGTTTTCGGGAGGGCTGCGGTGCGGGTGAAGCGTGGGACGGAATCGGGAGCCGCTGGGCCCGACGGCGATATGGCCCGGTCGCCGGATGCGGGCCCGGCGGTGACTGTGCTGCTGACGTCCGCGATGGCCTTCTCGATGATGCAGCTCTTCCTGATCGGCGCGCTCGGGCCGCGGCTGGTCGGTGAGTTGGGGATCTCCCGTACGGTGCTGGGCCTGACCACGACGGCGGGTTTTGGCGCGGCGGCCTTGCTGTCGCCGGCGGCGGGGCGCTTGGTGGACCGGGTGGGTCCACGGCGCTGCTTGGTGGCGCTGTTGCTGCTCGCCTCCGTCGCGCTGGCGCTGATCGGGGCCGCTCCGGGGGCAGCGGTGCTGCTGCTGGCGGTGGCGCTCGGCGGTCTGCCGCAGGCCCTGGCCAACCCGGCGACCAACAAGCTGATCCTGGCGGCCGTTCCGGCTGAGCGGCGGGGTGGAGTCACCGGGCTCAAGCAGTCCGGGGTCCAGTTCGGTGCCTTCGTAGCGGGACTGCCGCTGTCGCTGCTGGCCGCGGGGGTGGGCTGGCGTGGTGCGGTGTGGACGGCAGCGGGCACGGCCGCGTTGGCCGCGATGTGGGCAGCCCTCGTGCTGCCGCCCGACGCGGTCGCAGCGGCTCCGAGCAGGCGCCCTCCACTGCCCGTGCGCGGCTTGACGAGGCAGTTGGCGGTCTTCTCCCTGCTGCTCGGCTGCGGTATCGCTTCGGTCAACACCTACCTGGCGTTGTTCGGTTCGCAGCGTCTGGGTCTTTCGCCGACCACTGCTGCCGCATTGGTGGCGGTCTTGGGTGTTGCCGGCATAGTCGGGCGCATGGCGTGGTCGCGTGTGGCAGGGCGGCCGGGACGAGCCGAGGCGCTGCCCGCCTTGCTGGCGGCCGGGGCGGTGGGCGCGGCGCTGCTTCTCGCCGGCGCGGTCCTGGCGCATCCGCTGGTGTGGGTGGCCGCGATCGCCGTCGGGTCGTTCGCGGTGTCGGCGAACGCGGTGTCCATGGTCCTGGTGCTGCAACGGGCAGCGTCTGGGCGTGCCGGGCAGGATTCGGCGCTGGTGTCGGCGGGCTTCTTCGCCGGGTTCGCGGTCGGCCCGCCGTTGTTCGGTGCGCTGGTCTCGGCCGCCGGCTATGGGCCGGGATGGCTGCTGGTGGCGGTCGAGTTCGCGGTGGCGGCGATGGTTGCCGTGCCGCTGCGATCGCGTCGCCAAGGGGAGACGGGATGAATGCGTCGTCAGCGGTGGGTTGGGCCGACCAGGCTCTCGCGTCCCTGCTGGAGCGGGTCTCAGTCACAGCGGACGAGATCGGTTCGCGCTTCCCGCTGTACGCGGACCGGGACAGCGGCTCGTGGAAGTCCACCTCACGCGGCTCCTGGACCGGGGGCTTCTGGGCCGGGCTGTTGTGGTTGCGTGCCCTCTCCTCCGGCGACCCGGAGCACCGGGCGGCGGCGTCCGACTGCACCCAGCGGTTGCGGTATTGGGTCGGGCAGGACACCGCCACCCGCGGGTTGGTGCTCTGGTACGGCACCACTCTGGCCGCCGGTCCGGGTGGCGACGAGGCGGCGGACGGGCTGAGAGAAGAGGCGGTGCGGGCCTGCCTGGCCGCGTACGACGGCGAATTGGGGCTGGTGCCGTGGGGCGATGCCTTCGGCGGGCCACGGTTGCTGGCCCGAGCGGATGGGGTGCCGGGGCTCGTGCCGCTGCTGGCCCGCGCGACGGGCGATGGTCGGGCCGCCGCGTATGGGCATCTCACCCGGCATCTGGAACTGTGCCTTGCCGAGGACCCGCCGCGCCCTGCGTGGCAGGCCCGGCCGCACGGCGCTTGGACGGCCTGCTCCGAGCCCGCGCCCGGCTGGAGCCGTACGGCGGCGTGGCTACTGCTGGGGGTCGCCGATGGGCTCCACTGGCTCGGGGACGACGACCGGCTGCGGGAGGCGACAGGCCGGCTTGCCGCGCTGCGCCTCGCGCCCGGTGCGCGGCTCATTGCTCCGGGTCAGGACGGGTGTCCGCTCGGCCCGGTGGACACGTCTGCCGCCGCGATCGAGGCGGTGGCCGCGCTGAAGCTGGCCGCGCTCGCGCGGGCAGCGGGCGACGGGCCGGAAGGCGACCGCCTGACGAGCCGAGGACACCTGATCCTGCGCCAGTTGACCGAGGCGCACCTGTCACACTCGGGCGCGTTGCTGGACGGCTGCTACGACGCCGGACGCGGCCTCGCCACACGCCATGAGCTGATCTGGGGAGACTTCTTCCTCGCGTGGGGGCTGGCAATACTCACCGGGCTGACGGAGCCGTTCACGATGTGACCGGAGCGGGGATCGCTGCGTGAGCGGCTGAGTTCGCGGCGTGGCCGATGGAATTCATGATGAGACGTCGCCATCGCGCAGGACACGACGGGCCACCGCGGCAATGTGCAGCTCGTCCGGGCCGTCCAGCAGCCGGGCCGCGCGGCCCATACGGAACAGCCCTGGCAGCGCGGTATCCGGCCCGAGCCCGGCCGCGCCGTGCACCTGGATCGCGGCGTCGGCGACCTGTTGCAGCATCCGGGCCGCCGCGACCTTGGCGAGCCCGGTCTCCAGCCGGGCATCCTCGCCCGCTTCCAGGCGGGCCACCGCCTCGTATACCAGCGGCCTGGTCGTGCGGATCGCCAGCAACGCGTCGAAGACCAGCTGCTGTACAAGCTGGCGGTCGGCCAGCGGGCCGGATGACTGGCTCCGCGAGCGGGCTCGGACACACATCAGGTCAAAGGCCCGCTCGGCCTGTCCGAGCCAGCGCAGACATCGCAGGATGCGGCCGAGCCGCAGCCGCTCCCCGGCGATCCGCAGCGCCTGCCCGCGCTCGCCGACCAGGTGGCCCGCGGGCACGGTGACACCCTCCAGCTCGACCTCCCACTGGCCACCCACTCCGAGCACCGGCAGTTCACGCACCACTCGGAACCCGGGCCTGGACGTGGGCACCAGGAACAGGGACAGGTCGTCCCCGGTCCGGGCCATCACGGTCACCAGATCGGCGTCACCCGCACCCGTGATGAACCACTTGCGGCCGTGCAGGGTCCATGCCCCGTCGGGCCCGGCTTCGGCACGGGTGGCCGTCAGTGCAGGGTCGGTACCGGGGGTGTCCGGCTCGGTCATCGCGTAGCAGGTGCGCAACTCCCCCGCCGCGATACGCAGCAGACAGCGTGCCCGGACTGGCTCGGGCGCGTGACGGCTGAGCATCAAAACGTCCAGTAGCGACGCCGAGCCGAGGGCCGCGGGGCCGTGGTCGCTGGCCCCCTCGGCCTCGGCGAGATGCGCGTAGCGAGCCAACGGCAGTCCCTGTCCCCCGCATTCGACGGGCAGCGGCAGCGCCCACAGCCCGGCGTCCTTCGCTTGGCTCCGGAGCCTGCCCAGTTCGTCGCGTGCGGCCGGTCCGCCCGCGTCGAGCACCGGTTCGGCGGGCATCACCCGCTCCCGCACGAACCCCGCTACCCGCCTGCGCAGCTCGGCGACGTCGGGCGGACAGTCCGGCGACCCGAAGGAGGTGGGGCCGAAGACCGGGTTCTCAGTAGGAGCGCTCTGCACGGGATTCATAGAGTTCACGGCTTTCCTCCGCATCCACCGGGAACTCGGTGAACGGACGGTCCGACTTACTGGCCGTGGAGTTGGTCGGCCCTGGACGTCGTCTGGTTCCCGTACGTCCACGTCCGTACGAGACACGCGGCGCACTGGCGCCGCCGGAGAGGAATGCCGTGGATGCCGTGGGCCACCCCACCGTCATCGGTACGAACAGGCCGCTGGAGGAGGTGGAGGTACAGGTCTCGGGCCCCGCCGCACTCACCGCACCGGCGCTCGCCCACCTGCGGGCACTCGGCGCGACGGCACAGGAGCCGCCGGCCGGGCAGCCAGGCCCCGCCCGTTTCACCGCAACCGGCCCCGGGCCGGGCGAGTTCACCGCGCACGCGGCCTGGGCCGATGTGCTGCCGGCCGTGGACGCCGCCGACGAGGCAACCGTCCAGGCGGCCACCGGAATGATGCATGTGCACGGCAGGCGCGACGGCGCACCGCGTGGCCTCGCGGTCGACTACGCCGCCACCTGTGCGTCGGTCCTCACCGTGCAGGGCCTGCTCGCCGGGCTGCTCGGCCGGGCACGTGGCACAGGCGGCGCCGTGGACATCACCACCGGGGCCGACCGGGCCGCGCTGCTGACGATCTCCCAGTACCTCGCGGCGGCGAACGCGCGGGAGTCGGAGGCCGTGCCCACGGCTCCCGGCGGCCCGCCGTTCACCGCCGCATGCGGCACCCGCTTCGAGCTGGAGGCATTGGAGCCCGCCCCCTGGGCCCGGTTCTGGCGCGCACTCGGCGCGCCCGAGGAGGCGATACGCACCGGCTGGCCCGCCTTCCAGTTCCGTTACGCCACCGCCTGCGCGCCCCTGCCCGAGGCACTGCACGGAACGGCGCGCGCCGCCTCCTGGCCCCGGATCCAGCAGGCTGCCGCCACATCCGGTGCCGAAGTGTGCGCACTCCATACGCTGGCTGCACGGGTGACGGAAGCGACTTTCGCCGCGCCGTGGACCCTGACGCCGTACGCCGGAGCCGGGACCACACCCGCCGCCGGCTCACCTCCCACCGGCGCCCTCCCCCTCTCCGGCCTGACCGTCCTGGAAGCGGGCCGCCGTATCCAGGCACCACTCGCCGCCCATCTGCTCGGCCTGCTCGGCGCGGACGTCGTACGGATCGAACCGCCGGGCGGGGACCCGCTGCGCGGCATGCCCCCCTGCGCGTCGGGCGTCTCCGCCCGCTGGCTCGCCCTCAACAGGGGTAAGCGAGCCGTGGAGATCGATATCAAGTCGCCCGTCGGGCAGGCCGAGTTGCGCGAGCTGGCGGCCGGCGCGGACGTTTTTCTGCACAACTGGGCCCCGGGCAAGGCGGAACAGTTCGGTCTGGGTACCGGCCGTCTCGCATCCGTCAACCCGGGCCTGGTGTACGCGTACACCAGCGGCTGGGCGGGGCGGCTGCCCGACGCTCCGATGGGCACCGACTTCATGGTGCAGGCCCGCACCGGCGTCGGCGAAGCGGCCCGCGCCGCCGACGAACCGCCTGCCCCCTCCCTGATGACCTTGATCGACGTACTCGGCGGACTCGTCGGCGCCGAAGCCGTACTGGCCGGCCTGCTGCTGCGGGAGCGCACCGGCTGCGGTGTACACGTGGAGTCCTCGCTGCTCGGCGCCGCCGAGACACTCACCGCACCTGCCCTGCGACGGGCCGCGACAGGCCAGGACCCGCGCCGCCCGGCCGGATTCCGCCGCCCGGTGCCGACCGCCGACGGATGGATCGCACCGGCCGACGACTCCTCCCCCGTGGCAGGTCTCGAGTCGGCGCCCCTGGCAGCTCTGACCACGGACCAGGCGGTCGCCGCCCTGCACGAGCAGGGCCGGTCCGCCACCGCCGTCACCACCGACCTCGCCGCGCTGCCGGCGGACCCTCGCCTGCGCGCAGCTTTCACCCGCGATTCCCACGGTTCCCTCGTCGTCCCCTCGCCCTGGAGGTTCGCATGACAGCTCAGCTCCCCTCCCGGTTCCACGATCTGGTCCCCGCAATCCTGCGGCGGTCCTGGGCCGCCGCAGGCCACTGCCCCGACCTCGACCTGTACGCGCTGTTCCGGGCACGACGGATCGCCGACCCCCACGCCACCGCCGTGATCGACGCACGCGGCGAGGTCAGTTACGCCGAACTGGACCACCAGGCGCGATGTCTGGCCACCGGGCTCGCCGAAACAGGCGTCCGTCCCGGTGAGGTCGTGGGCGTCCAACTCCCCAACAGCAGGGAGGCGGTGGCAGCCGATCTTGCCGTGGCCGCGCTCGGTGCCGTCGTCCTGCCCTTCCCGGTGGGACGTGGCGGGCGGGAGGCTCTGTCGTTGCTCGGCCGATCCGGAGCCCGCGCGGTCATCGCCGCCACCGAGCACCGAGGCGTCGAGCACGCGCGGGAGCTGGCCGAACTGTCCGGACAGCCCGGCGAACTCCCGGCCCTGGGTGCAGTGATCGCAGCCGGTCCCGGCCCGCTTCCCGACGGCTGTCTCTCGCTGGCCGAGCTCCTGCGCAGCGATGCGACCGCGTTCGCTCCCGTCCGCCCCGACCCCGATACAGCGGCTCGGATCCTGGTCTCGTCCGGCTCCGAGGCCGAGCCCAAGATGGTGGCGTACTCGCACAACGCGCTCGCCGGCGGCCGTGGGAACTCGCTCGCGCCGCTGGTCCGCGACGGCATACGGCCCCGCTGCCTGTTCCTGGTGCCGCTGGCTTCGGCTTTCGGAAGCGCCGGAACCGCCGTCACCCTCGCCCGGCACGGCGGGTCTCTCGTCCTGCTCGACCGCTTCACGCCCGACGCCGCCATGGACGCGATCCGCGCGCACCGCCCCACCCACGTACTGGGCGTGCCCACCATGGTGCGCATGATGCTCGACCGTCAGCCCGACACTGGCGATATGCCGACGGGGCTGGCCGCCCTGGTGCTCGGCGGCTCCGCGCTCGACCCGGCCACCCGCGACGAAGCACGTCGAGTGTTCGGCTGTGCGGTGGTGAACCTCTACGGCTCCGCCGACGGCATCAACTGCCACGGCGGCCTGCCCGACCGGAACACCCACGACAACAGCCCCTGCAACGGCCCGGACAACGCCCCGGGGATCAAGGTGGGCCGGCCCGACCCCGGTGTCTGTGAGATCCGCATCGCCCAACTGCCCGGAAGCGCCTCAGGCGAGCCCGGAGAGATCATCGCCCGCGGCCCGATGACCCCTCTCTGCTACGTCGGCGCTCCCGAGCTGAACATGCGCTACCGCACCGCCGACGGCTGGGTCCGTACCGGGGACCTCGGCGCGCTCGAAGCCGACGGCACGCTGCGCGTCGTCGGCCGCCTCAAGGACATCGTCATCCGGGGTGGCGCGAACATCAGCCCCGCCGAGGTCGAAGGCCAGCTCTCCGCCCATCCGGACATACGCGACGTGATGTGTGTCGGCGTCCCCGACCCGCTCATGGGCGAACGTCTCGCAGCCTGCGTCGTACCAAGGCCCGGGCGGAAGCCCGACCTTGAGAGCCTGTGCGCCCATCTGGACGCGCGCGGCCTGGAACGCCGCAAACACCCGGAGCGTCTGCTGCTGGTGACCGACGAACTGCCCCTCACCCCGGCGGGCAAGCCCGACCGCGCCGCACTCCGCGTGAGAGCGGCCGCCGAATTCCCCGCCGACGCCGCACACGCGGGCTGATGCCACGAGGGGAGGGGCCGCACACAGCGTCCCCTCCCTCACCGTGCGAGCGACCGGTCAGGAACCGGAGAACGCCTTCTCCATCAGGCCGGCCGCCTTGCGGTAGACCGCCAGCAGGTCGAGGTCAGGGCCCGGGTAGTTCACGATGTTCAGCTGCTTGGCCCCCGAGCCCGGCAGTACGGTCCCGGTCGACATGTTCTCGTTGTCCAGCACGAACTTCGGCTTCTTCGCCGAAAGCGCCGACAGCTGGGCCGGCGTGACCGCCTCGGGCCCGTACGTACCAACCACCTTCGCCCCCGCCAGCTTGGCCGCCCACGTCGTGAACATCTGCGACGCCACCGCCGGGGACCTACCGCCCGGCCACGTGGCCTTGACCTGCTTGGCGAGCGAGTCCCACTGCGCACCGAACTTGGTGTTCCACTTGGCCGCGGCCTGCTCCGTCCCGAACTTCTTGCCCAGCTTCGTCACCTCGGCCTTGGCCGCGGCAGGCGTGTTGTCCAGGTTGACCTCCACCAGCTTGGCCTGGGAGCCCGCCGAGTCCTTGATCTTCCCGGCCCAGGGCTCGAAGGAGGCGTACAGCACGTAGTCGGCCCCGGCGACTGCCGTCAGGTCGGACGGCTTGAGGTCGTAGTCGGGTGCGTGGCGGATCGACGCGGGGACGATGTACTTGACGTTCTTCGCCCCGGCAGCCTTCGCGAGCGCCGCCTCCCATGTGGAGGTGGCGACCACTACGGGTCCGGACGACGACGCCCCCGCCTTGCCAGAGGACTTGTCCGTACCACCGTTGTCGGAACCGCCACCGCAGCCGGTCAGCAGGACCAGCCCCGCGCTCAGTGCAGTGACTGCGGCGACGGGGCGGAAGAGGACGCGGACGTGCGCCATGATGAGGTTCTCCGTTCGGGTATGAGATGCGCGGCAAGGGCGATCGCCCCCGCGGCGAGGACGAGGACCGGGCCGGGCGGCAGGTCCCAGGCCAGCGAGATCAGAAAGCCGGCGACGTTCACGACGACGCCGATGCCGATCGCCCAGAGCGTGATGGACACCAGCGACCGGCCGAGGCGACGGGCGGCCAGGGCCGGCAGCAGAGTCAGCGCGTCCACCAGCAGCGCACCCGTCAGGCGAATGGCACCGGCCACCGCGACCGCCACCAGGACCAGCAGCACCACCGTCAGCCGCTGCACCGCCACCCCGGAGCACATCGCCAGCTCCCGGTCGTGCAGCAGCAGCGCCAGATCGCGGCGCCGCCAGATGAACAGCCCCGGTACGGCCACCGCCAGCACACCCAGCACGACGAGGTCGGCCGGCCGGACCGCCAGAATCGACCCCCACAACAGCGCGAACGCCCCACTGGCATTCACCCCGGACAGCGCCAGCATCAGCAACGCGGCAGCGATCGCCAGGCTCATCAGCAGCCCCATCGCCCCCGACAGTCCGTCGGCGGTACGGGCCAGCGGCGCCACCCCCGCACCCGCAAGCGCACACGCCACCAGCGCACACAACACCGGATCCAGACCCACCAACTGCCCCACCGCGATGCCCAGCAGCGCCACATGCATCATCGCGAAGCGCACCGGCATGATGTCCAGGCCGACGATCACCACACCGACCACCGGCAGCCCGAAGGCGGCAAGCAGCAGCCCGCCCCCCGCCCGCTGCACCGGAACCAGCTGCAGCAGGTCACCAACCTGCCCGAGCGCGCTCACGACACCTCCCGCAGCCGGCCGGCAGCCATCTCCAGCGTCCGGTCGCACCGCGCTGCCATCGCCCGGTCATGCGTCACGACGAGCAGCGTCACCGGCAGTGAGGTAAGCAGGTCCGCGGCCTCCTCCTGCCCCGCGAAGTCCAGCGCCGCGGTCGGCTCGTCCGCGAGCAGCACACCAGCCCCGGCCGCCACGCACCCCACCGCCCGCGCCAGGTGCATACGCTGCAACTGGCCACCCGAAAGACTGCTCACCGGCCGGCCCGCCAGATTGCCCACCCCCAGCCGTTCTGCCGCACGCTCCGCCACCGCCAGGTCACCGCTGCTCGCCAGCAACTCCTTGGCCAGCAACGGGAAGCGTCCGGCCGCCGGCCGCTGCGGAATCCACCCGCACGCCCGCCGCCGCCAGGCCCACTCCGCAGCGCTACGGCAGCCCCGCCCACCGACCACGATCTCCCCGTCGACCTGCCGGTGCAGCCCGAGCACCGCCCGCAACAGTGTCGTCTTGCCCGAACCGTTCGTTCCCGTCAGAGCGATCCGCTCACCCGTGCACACCTCCAGATCGACCCCGCTCACCGCCTCCAGACGGCCATGCCGGCACACCACACCCCGAAGCCGCACATCGAGACCGCCCGCACCGCTCACCTGCCGCCCCTCCGGGGGCCCTGACCAATCCTCGCTCCGCTCCACAACCCACTAGTCGGATCGAACGCGTCCGGAGTTCCCGACGGCGGGAAACGTCCCAGAACCCCGATTGCCACAGTCCGACCGGTGGTCTCAGCGGCCGGTGGTCACGAGCGGGGCGGCCGCAACCGCACCCACTCGGCGTCCGTCCAGTCCCCGGCCCTTGGTCCGGAGAACGAGCCAGGCATCAGCCACATGACCGGCCGGACGAAACCTGACCGTCGGCCGCCTCCTGGCCGGGCAGCCCCCGACGTCGGTACTTCACTCAGGTGAGGATCTTCGATTTACAGGTCGGCGCAGGCGGAGCGGTGCTCGACCTCCGCAGATGCGGGTCACGATGACGACGATGGTGACGCTTCCTGTTCTGCCGCGGGAATTCAAGTGTGAGCTGACAGCTGCTTGGACGCTTTCGCGGACGTCGCGTGCGGTGTCGAGGGCGCGGCGGTGGTCGTTGAGTGCGCAGCGGACTTCGAGGTGCCAGGCGTCGGTTTCGGGTGTGTGGCCGGCGTGGATGCCGGCTTCGGAGGACGGCGTGAGCGAGCCGAAGGTCCGCCGGATGTAGGTTGCGGCGTCGGCCAGGGAGTGGCGCAGGCTGGGTTGTAGTTCCTGCACGCCGGGGACTGCCAGCGCGGCGCGGGCCGCTGTCTGCTCGACGCCGGCCGTGTCGACGGTGGTCATGGTCCGGTTCCGTTCCGTGGGGTGGGCTCGGCGGAGGTCAAGGGCTCCAGTTCGGACACGATGCGCAGGTCGATGCTGCTGACGGCGAGGCCGATCTCGTGGGCCGAGGCGTCGGCGACGGCCTGGCGCACCTGGGCGGCTCGGCTGGGCAGGGGTTGGTCGAGGGTGACGGCGAGGGTCATGGTGATCGTCACGGTGGTGCCCGCGTCGTCAGGGGTCAGGCGGCAGCTGGCGGCGCGTACTCCGGGGATGCGGTCGGCGGCGCGGCGCAGGATCTTGGCCACGGTGGTTTCCGCGATCCGCAGTTCGTGTGCGGGGTCGTCCAGGGGCAGCATCCGGCCGAGGCGTGCCTCTGCGCGTACGGCGCGCACGACCCGGTCGGCGACCGTGCGAGCGCTGGGCCTCTCCGCCCGCAGGGTGCGGGTGGTGGCGTCCAGGGCTGTCAGTCCCTCGGTTGCCTGCCGGCAGTACGTGCAGTCGGCCGTGTGAGCGTCGGGCTGCTGGCTTCCGGCGCGGGCCTGCTCCCAGACGTGGCTGACCAGCCGTCCGCAGGGCAGCCGTTCGTCGCCGATGAGCCGTGCCGGGTCGGTGTCCCGGTGCGGTGTGGTCACCTCTCTGGGCGGGGAGGTGGCACGGGGATCTTCTAGCGCCATGAGGCCATCTCCTTCATCAGCGTGCGTCGTGCGCGAAAGAGCCTGCCGCGTACGGTCTGTTCGCTCTCCCCCACCACTTGCGCGATCTCTTCGTACGACAGCCCGTGCAGCTCCCGCAGGATCCAGCAGGCGCGCTGTCCGGGCCGCAGGTTTGCGAGTGCTTGGGCCAACGCGGCGGTGGCTGCCGTGCTTTCGACAGCACGGGCCGGTTCGCCGCCGGCGTCGTGGGCCGTGGGCTCAGCAACAGTGTTGAGGGAGACGGAAGGGGCCTGCGCACGGCGGACATTGAGGCATCGGTTGGTGACGATGCGGTACATCCACGTACGGAACGCCGCGTCCCCCCGGAACTGGGGAAGGCGCCGCCATGCGCTGATGAAGGCGTCCTGCACAGCCTCCTCGGCATCGGGCACGTTGCCGAGCATGTGATACGCCAGGGCCAGCAGCCGCCCGCTGTGGCGGTGCACGAGCACAGCGAAGGCGTCATCATCGCCTTCGCCGGCGCGGGCGACCAGGATCCGGTCGTCCACGTCCTCGAGATCCGGCTCGCCGGGACGCTCCGCCCCGGTGGACGGAGGCGGCTCCGCGCGCTGGGGTGACGAGAATCCCTCGTGCTCCACATCCACTGGTCGCTTCCTACGTGATGCGTCTCGCGGACCGCGAGGCCCGCCGTCCCCCACCCTGGCTCCCTGATGGCGGGTGCCGTCAGGCAGCCACCGACCAGCCTACGTGATCCAGGTCACAATAAAGTGTGACGATTTAGCCCCATGCGTGTCCAATCTTGCGACGGGCAGCGATCCGGCGCCCGCGCCACTCGCCCAGGAGAACGCCATGACGAACGCGACATTCCACCCTGCCTCGGAAGGACGCAGGCCCACCGACGAGACCACTGCGCAGCAAGATCCGAAGCGAGGCACCGTCTCGCCGGAGAGCCGCGGCCGGACCACGATCGCGGACACCGTCGCGGCGAAGATCGCCGGGATGGCAGCCCGCGAGGTACCGGGCATCCACAATCTCGGCTCCGGCATGGCCCGCGCCATCGGCGGCGTCCGTGAGCGGATGCCCGGCGGGCAGCCCAGCGCCACCCGCGGTGTCGGCGTCGAGGTGGGCGAGCGCCAGGCGGCGGTGGATCTGGATGTGGTCGTCGACTACGGCTACCCCATCACCGAGGTCGCCGCAGAGGTCCGCACCAACGTCATCGCCGCGATGGAACGGATGACCGGCCTGGAGGTCGTCGAGGTGAACATCGCCGTCAATGACATCGACATACCGGGGGACGAAGACGACGACAGCGAGCAGCGGGTGGAATGACCTCCCCGCTCTCTTCCCGGCGGCGCCTGCACGGCGCGCGGGAAGAGCAGCAACGTAAGACGGGTGAATGAACAATGAACACCACCGTGGTGGGGCTCCTGACCGGTCTGACCCTGGGATTCGCGGGCTACTTCGGCGGCTTCGGGGCTTTCCTCGTAGTCGCCGCCATGGGCCTGGTGGGCCTGATCATCGGCCACCTGGCGCGCAGTGACGTACACGTCAGCGACTACGTACACACCCGCGAGGGCGACGGGCGCCGCGAGACCTTCGACCGCCCCCGCAGCACATACAGCCCCGGACCGCCCCGCACCGGGCACGCCGGGCGAGTCCGGTGACAACCCAACTCCCGTCGCCTCCCCTCCGAAGCGGCCCGGAAGGTGAGAGCACACGTACGCCCTCGCTTCCCCCGCCCGCCCGGCGCGGCGCGACGCTGATCCCCGAGACCGTGGTGGCCCGCATCGCGGTCCGGGCGGCACGCGAAGCCCTGATCCGGCACGCCGGCCCGCCACCCGCTCGTCTCGGCCTGGGCCCTGCCCACTCCACGGCCGCCGTGCACGAAGGCTCGGCCCGCCTGAAGGTCTCCGTGGACCTGCCCTACCCGGTCGATATCGCCCGCACCTGCGGTGAGATCCGGCAGTACATCACCGACCGGGTCTCTCACCTGACCGGCCTGCGCATCGACGACCTCACCGTCTCCGTCCAGCGGCTCGTCTCCAGCGAAGGCCCGCGACGCGGCCGGGCCGAATGACCTGACGCCCGCACCACGACAGGAAGATCATGACTTCCCCCACTCCACACGCCCCGCCCGGCCATGACGGCGATCTGCCGCGATCACAGTCGGCCACCACACGTGCCCGGCCCGCTGGACCGGCGCAGCACAGCGTGCCGTCGAAAGACCGCTCCCGCCGTCCTTGGTCAGCCCGTCGAATCCCCGCCTGCCTGGCCGCCTCGCTGATCCTGCTCGCAGCCGGGGCGCTGCTTTCCGAAACGATCTGGATACGCACCGGGCACCGCGACACCGCATGGTGGACAACCTTGACCGCCGAACTCGCCACCCGCCCGCTCGGCAACCCATGGATCCTCACCGGCGCCGCCGTCGTCGCGGTCCTGGGCCTGTGGCTCGTGGTCCTGGCCCTCACCCCGGGCCTGCGGCACCAACTGCCGTTGCGTGTACCTGCCGAAGGCCACGGACAGATGCGTGCCGTACTCGAACGCAAAGGCGCCGCGCTCCTTCTGCGCGACGCGGCCATGCGTGTCCCCGGGGTCAGCACGGTGCACGTCCGGGTGCGCCGCCGCCGCGTCACCGCCCGTGCCGGCGTGGGCTTTCGTGACACCGCCGACGTCAAGGACGACCTCACTGACACCCTCCGCCGCGAAGAACGCGACCAACTCGCTCTGGCACGCCTCCCTCGACTGAGGGTCCGCGTACGCCGGAGCACGAAGTAACGAGCGCCGGACCAGGTACGCAGCGACTTCCTGGAGAACACGATGAGGGAACACGCCAAGACCAACCGAACTCTGCTCGCCCTGCTCGGACTCGTGCTGCTGGGCGGCGGCCTCCTGGTGCTCGCCGGCGGTGCCGAAATCTACCGGCGCCTCCACCTCATGCCGCCGGCCAGCTGGCCCCTCACCGCTTCGCACAACGTCCTGGTCCCGTCAGCCGATCGGAACCGGTGGACGGACATGAGCTGGTGGTGGCCGGCCACCATCGCGGCACTGGCCCTGCTCCTGCTGCTCGCCCTGGCGTGGCTGCTGTCCCAACGTCGGCGCCACCCCCGCCAACTGACCGTCGCAGACTCCTCCGAGGAGACCGTAACGGTCAGCAACCACGCGCTGAGCGACGCGCTCACCACCGACCTCAACATGCTGCCGGGCGTCCGGGACAGTCACGCGCTCTTCTACGGCAAACACACGCACCCACAGGCCCGCATCGGCCTCACCCTTGGACCGGGCACCAGTCCGGAGCAGATCTTGGAGGGCCTGCATGACGCCGTCGAACGGGCACGCCGATCCGCCGGCTGGGACAACCTCCCCACACGTGTCGACCTGAGCGTCGCCCGCCACAGCCCGCACCGCGTCGAATGACATCACGTCCCGTTCGCAGTCCGGGAGCGAACGAGCGGGCCCTCGAGCCCGGTCTCTTCGCTGGCAGGCCGCGCTGGTCACGCAGTTGGGAACGCCGCGCTCCTGCCCACCGAGAAGTTCCAGTGCGCGGCCTGGGGCAGGGCGAGGGGTGTCAGTGGTGACCGTGGGCGCTGTCGGAAGCTCCGCCGAACAGCCGGGCGACGGCACGGAAAGGGAGGGTGACGACGGTGGCGATGGCCCCGCCGATAGACCTGAGCACGTCTGCGATGGCCGTGAGCATGACGGTCCTCAAAGCCGGGCCCCCGGGCCCTGGGCAGCGGTGTCTCGTCAGCCACCGTTCGAAGGCTGTCCCGTTAACCGCCTGCCGCGCCTGAGATGGCCTTGCAGTATCCGGTGTGTGATCACGGCGTCGGAGTCGTCTTGAACAGCCTCGTTCACCGGGCTGAGCCCCCTGCGTGTTCGCCAAGCCAATGCGCCAACTGCGGCGCATGCAAGAGGTCATACCCCGCCGTGGCCGGCCATGGAGTCTGCCGCTGGAGGACCGGGTACTGCTGGTCGCGGCCTTCTGGCGTACCAACCGGAGCCCGCGCCAATTCGTCCCGCGCTTTGGGATCTCGAAGTCGGCGGCCGATCGCATCATTGGCCGTACCGGCCGGAGGCGAGAAACCAGGCATCGCCGCCTGAACACTGAACTATCGGGCCCGACCGGGTACATCATTGATCTGGACGCCCGATGGGGGCTGTTCCGGAAGAGCGGAGTGGCACGTGACACGCATACTGGTCATCGGCGGCGGGATCGCGGGTACGGCGACCGCGCTGGCCCTGCACAAGGCAGGATTCGACGTCGCCGTGCACGAGGCGCATCCCGACACAGCCGAGGACATCGGGGCGTTTCTGACCTTGGCGAGCAACGGAATGCGCGCGCTGGCGCAGCTCGACGCCTCGGATGTGGTCACCGCGATCGGTTTTCCGCTGCACTCGATGCGTGTTCTCGACGACCAGGGTGGTGAGGCGGCCCACGTGCCACTGGGGGAGGCCGATGACGCGTTCCTGCAGTACCGGTGCCTGCGCCGTGGCGAGTTGAACGCCGCCTTGCAGGCCGAGGTCATCCGCCGGGGCATCGGGCTGTCGCACGGGGCGCGGCTGGTGTCCGTCGAGAACGGCGCGGACAACGTGACCGCGCGTTTCGCCGACGGCAGTGTCGCGACCGGTGATCTGCTCGTCGCCGCAGACGGCCTGAATTCGACCATTCGGCGATCGATCGCCCCCGGCGCGGAGCCGGTCTACGCGGGGCAGAGCGTCTTCTACGGCTACACGCGCAGCACCCCGGTGGCGGAGGACACGGGGCACATCACCATGGTGCGGGGCAGCACCGCCGCCTTCGGCTACGCGGTCTCGCCGGACGCGGAGACGTACTGGTTCGCCCGCGTCGCCGGTCAAGCCCTCCCCGCCGATGAACTCGCTCACCCCGCGCCCGCCCGTTGGCGGGAGCAACTCGTCGAATTGCTGCGCAAGGACGCCACCCCCGCTGCGAGCATCGTCGCGGCCTCCACCGACGGCATCATGGCCACCAACGCCACCGAGATCCCACTCGGAACGCCCTGGCGCTCCGGGCGGACGCTGATCATCGGTGATGCGGCGCATGCGGCTTCACCGGCGACGGGGCAAGGGGCTTCGATGGCGTTGGAGGACGCCGTCATCCTCGCCAAGTCCCTGCGGGACACGCCCGATTTGGACAGCGCGCTCTCTCTCTACGAGGCATGCCGCCGCCCACGCGTGGAGCACAACATCACCGCCAGCGGAGAGATCTCCCGCGGCACCCGCACCCCGCCACGCACCGGCCGGGCACCCTCCCCTCAGCGTCCCGGTGATGACACGCTGGCCCGCCAGCTGGACTGGGACCTCGATATGAACGCCGTCTCCGGCGACACGGACTAACTGATCGTTTCAGAATGAGGGGCGGAGTCCCCTCAAGCAGATGATGCTGCAGGCGAGTTCGGGGGCCCCTGGTGCAGGTCGGCTCGTATCTCGTCTGGCCGCCGTTTGGGCCCTGCTCCCCGTGCCTTCGGGGATGGCCCGCCGTGAACCGCGCCTTCGAGCGCTTCGACGTCTGCTCCCCGCACCCGCGGTGATCGCCTCAATGACGGCATTCGCCCCGGACGCGCTCGACGCGTGGAGCCGGACCCTGGAGACCTCAGCCGACCGAACCTGCTCCGCCCCAAGGCAGCGGCAGACATCCGCCGGTGCCCTCCCAGCCATGCCCACAACCCCGCCCTTCGCGAAGCCACCCACTGGCGGCGCAATACCCCGAAAGGGCGACCCACGCTGTTCGAGTACCCGCAGACCCTCACAGGTCAACTGTCATGCGCCCTGCGCCAACTACTGGAACATGCGTTCACCATCTGCTCCCCAAGTACCCGTTACGGGGCGGGATCCGGGCCGTTCTTAGAGCACCTGTACTCATCGATCCCTCCCGGAGGAACCGTGAATCCCGTAGCCGTATTCGTGAATGGACCCGCCGCGTTCGAACATCGCCCAGCCTTCGTCTGCCTGCCCCAGGGCTCCGCGGTGCATGGGGTTGACGCTTGCGAGCGTGGCGCTTCGCGCTCATCACGACCGGATCCGAGGTGGGGGGCATGAGCGAGTCGACCTCCTCAGCCGACATCCCCGGCCCGCGGGGCAAGGTGCCCGCACCCCGCCGCGATCCCCTGGCGCTGCCGCCGGCGGCGATGCCCGCAGGTCCCGCGAGCGACGACATCGCCGACGACATGAAAGAGGCGTACTGGTCGATCTACGACGGCGCCGCCGCCAAGGCGACGGTCGGCCAGATCCTCGCCGGGCTCCCCCGTATCGTGCGCCAGATCGGAGAGTTGGCATGGCGGGCCGACCGGCCGGCGACCGTGGCCGTGGTGGTGCTCCAGCTGGTGTCCGCGGCGATGTCCGCCTTCGGACTGGCAGCGTCCGTCGCCGTCCTCCACCAGCTGTTCGCCCAGGGCCCGACCCCGGACAAGGTCCGCTCCGCCGTCCCGCAGATCCTGCTCGTGGTGGCCTTCCTCTCCGCCCGGGCTCTGCTCGAAGCCGGGGTAGCCGTCGCGCAGGCCCGCGTGACACCGAAGATCCGCACCGCCTTGGAGAGCGACTTCCTCCAACTGACGGCCCATGTAAGCCTGGAGGTGGTGGACGACTCCGACTGGCACGACGACGTCTACCGGGCCAATGACCGCGGGCTCTTCTACGCCCGTCAGATCGTCGGCCAGGTCGTCTCCTTGGCCTCCGCCTTCCTCGGGCTGATCGGCACGGCCGGCGTCCTGACCGTCCTGCACCCCCTGCTGCTGCCCTTGCTTCCGCTGTCCGTCCTGCCCGTGGGAGCGGCGGCCGTGCGCACCGCGCGGGCGCGCTTTCACAGCTTCAGGCGGTGGAATGCTCTGCAGCGACGGGTGCGGGTCTTCTCCTGGCTCCTGCTGGACCGCGACTCGGCCGCCGAGCTGCGTGCGGACACCGCCCAACGGGCCCTGCTCGACGAGCATCATCGCCTCACGACACGTATCGCCGAGGAGGACACCCGCCTGGGGGTGAGCGCGGCCCTCCTCACGCTGGCCGGTCGTGGCCTGGGTGGCGTCGGGGCCGGCGTCACGTACGTCGCACTGGGGGCCATGCTGATCGCCGGGTGGCTTCCGCTGGCGGCCGGCGCGGGCGCGGTGATCGCCATCCAGGTCAGTCAGACCTCCCTGACCCGGTTTGTCGATATCGCCCACCTGGTCTACGAGCACGCGATGTGGGTGAGCGACCTCCTGGCTTTTCAGGAGCGATGCCGCACCCTGCAGCCCCGCCGCGGAAAGCGGACGGCACCCGAAACCGTCACAGCGATCACGCTGCGGAACGTCAGCTACACCTACCCCGGCAAGGACTCGCCAGCTCTCGATGACATCTCCCTGACCCTGCACGCCGGGGAGACCGTGGCCTTCGTCGGCCTCAACGGCTCCGGGAAGAGCACTTGTTCACGGCTGATCGCCGGTCTCTACGATCCGCAGGAAGGGTCGGTCCTGTGGGACGGAGTGGATGCCGCGGACCTGGACACCGAATCCCTCCAGCGGCGTGTGGCCACGGTGCTGCAGGATCCGGTCCGTTTTCCCTTCAGCACGCTGGCGAACCTCACGGTCTCGCGCGGCACCACCGAGGCCGATCCCCAGCGGGCGCTGGACGCCGCGAGGGCCTCCGGTGCCGAACAGGTCATCGCCGACCTGCCCGGCACCTGGCAGGCGCTGTTGTCCAAGCGGTTCCGCGATGGCCAAGAGCTGTCGGCCGGACAGTGGGCGAAGATCGCCGTGGCCCGCGGACTCTACAAGGACGCGCCGGTACTGCTGCTGGATGAGCCGACTGCGAGCATGGACCCGCGCGCCGAACACGACGTCTATCAGGCCGTGCTGCGCGGCAAGCTCCGCGACGACCAGATCACCGTGCTGATCTCCCACCGGCTGGCCAGCGTCGTCGACTGCGACCGCATCTACGTTTTCGACGGCGGGCGCATCACCGAGGCGGGACCCCATCAAGAACTCATGGCCCTCGGGGGCGACTACGCCCAGATGTTCACCCTCCAGGCGGCCGGCTACGAGACCACGTCCGCAGCCTCCGACTCCAGGACGGTGCACCCGTGAACGAGGAGACCTCACAGCTCAACTCCGCTCTGCTGCCGGAGCATGAGCGGGCAAACGCCTCGGCGCTGATTCACGACGGGGCCGGGGCGTACCTGCTGCACCTGCGGGACGAGATTCCCGGGATCTGGGAGCCGGGGTCGTGGTCCCTGCTCGGCGGCGGCCGTGAACCGGGCGACCGGTCCCTGGAGGAGACGGTCCGGCGCGAACTGCGGGAGGAGGCTGGCCTCGACATTCCCAGCCTCGTCCCCTACGCCGTGGAGGAAGCCCGGAGCAGCGATGGCACCGTCGTCCCGATTCAGATCTTCGCCGGCCGGTGGACCGGCGACCCCGCGTCGCTGCCGCTGACCGAGGGCGTCATGCTGCACTGGTTCCGGCCGGACGTCATGCCGCGCCTGCGGATGGCCCCGTCCACCCTCGATCTGGTCCGCCGCCACGCCGAGACGCATCCCGCCGCTCACCGCACCCCGCGCCCGCGTCCCGCTCGTGTGGCGACCGCGGGCGGAAGCACCGTACTCAATGGCGTTGGCGTCCACCTCTACCTGGAGAACGCCGATGGCGAGGTACTGCTCGGTCTGCGTCACCCCGACTCCGCCTACGCCGGATCGACATGGCATTTCCTGGCAGGCCACTGCGAGCAGGAGTCGGCCCTCGCCTGCCTCGTCCGCGAGGCACGGGAAGAATCGGGGCTGCTGATCGAGCCCGGCGACGTCGAACTCACTCATGTCGTCCACCTCGTGGACACCCCCGGCGGCCGGCCACTAATGCAAATGATCTTCCGGGCTCGCCAGTGGTCGGGAACTCCGGAAGTCCGGGAGCCCGACAAGTGCACGGGCTGGGGCTGGTGGCACCCGGACGAACTCCCGGCGCCGAGCGTCCCCTACACCCGGGCCGCCATCGACGGCATCCGCGCAGGCCGCCTCTACACGGAGATGGGCTGGTCATGACCGCTGAGACAAGCCGAGGAACGGACGGAACCGGCACGCAAGGCGGCGCGCAACCCCGGCAGGGCCCGGCCGAAGGGGGCAGCCGGCCCAGGACCGGCCCCGCAGGTGAAGCGGCGTCCGCGCGAACGGCGATGGTCGCCCGGCTGGAGGCAGCCGGTGCCCTCGGCGCCGGCCCGGTGCGCGAGGCTCTGCTCGCGCTACCGCGCGAGGTGCTGATGCCGCAGGCATACGTGAGGCGCAGCGCGCTCGATGAACGCCCGCCGCGCTGGGACCTGCTGGACTGGTCGGATGCACGTGATCGCGAGGAACTGCTCGCGGTGCTGTATGGCGGCGAGAGCGTGCCGATCCAGCATGACGGGGAATCCCTCGTGGGCCGGACGGGCCGTGCCCGGTCGGGCGGGGCGATCACGTCCATGTCGACCGTGATGAGCCTGACCGCCTCGTTGCTGGAGGAGCTGGACCTGCGGCCCGGGCATCGGGTGCTCGATGTCGGCACCGGCGCCGCGGTGACTGCGGCGGTGGCCTGTCACCTCTGCGGGGACGCCGGAGTGGTCACCCTCGACCGGGACCGGAACCTCGCGGTAGCCGCGCAGGCTCGATTGGGTGCGCTCGGGTACCGGCCCGCCGTGGTGAGCGGCAGCGGGGAGGACGGCTGGCCGGAGCACACCCCGTACGACCGGATCTTCGTCTCCTTCGCCCTCCCCTGCGTGCCGGGAACGCTGCTGGATCAACTCGCGCCAGGCGGGCGGCTGCTACTACACATCACGACCGCGTCGCCGTCGTGGCCCGCGCTGGCGGTGATCTCCCGGAGCCCGGACGGCCGGATCACCTCGCATTTGCGGGCCGTGGAGTTCGCCCACCGGGCAGGGCACGGCCGGAAGCAGATCTTCCTGTCCGTGGCGTTCCGCGAGCGCATCGCAGCGCGGTCCGCCGGTAGCGCGCAGGCGCGGACCTTCCGGTCTTCCGAGGTGCCGCCGCCGGATGCGGCCCGCGGCTTCTGGCTCGCGCTGGATGCCCTGCACCCGGGCCTGGTGCGGCACCGGGGCGTCGAAGACCTGGTGATCGGCGCGCCCGGCTGCGGTTCCTGGATGGTCGCCCGCCCGGATGGCCCCGGCACGTGGGTGGTCACGGCCAGTGGACCGCGGGACATCTGGGCCGAGATCCACGAGACGACCGTCCGATGGCGGGCCGCCGGCAAGCCGGAGGTCTACCGGCTCGATCTTGAGCCCGATGGCGGACAGCGGGTGAGCGCCGGCCGCGGGCAGGCCGCCTTGACATGGCGGCTGCCCACTGCACAACCCGCCGCCGGGGAGGCAGCGCAATGACCGCACCACCACAGGAGAGGAGCCGATGAGTACGAGCCCCGACAGCACCCTCCGGCCCGGCAGACGCCTGTGCCGGACCATCCGGTTCACCGTCCCAGGCGCGGCTGGCTATCCCCACACCTGCAGTTGCCCGCACCGCTGCGCTGCGCTGATCCGCCCCGAACCTCCGGATGTGGACGGCACGCGCTCGCCTCGTCGAGGGCGTAGGGGTAGGCGTGGGCGTACGGAACGCAGGGGACCTTCCGGGGCAATTACGCCACGGGCATGGCCCGGATCGCGGAGATGTCGAACTGCAGCCGAACTTTCTCGCTCACCATGGCGCCGCCCGCTTCCAGGCGTTGGTTGTAGACCAATCCCCACTCGGTGCGGTCGATGGTGGTGGTGGCGTCAAAGCCGGCTCGCTCATAGCCGAACGGGTCCACGACCGAGCCGAGGTAGTCGAGTTGCAGCTCGACCGGCCGGGTGATGCCGCGGATAGTCAGATCCCCTGTCATGCGGAAGCTCTCCGCACCCTCGTGGATCGTGGAGGTGCTGCGAAACACCATCTCCGGGTAGCGGTTCGCGTCGAAGAAGTCCGTGCCGATGAGGTGTGCGTCCCGCTGTTCTACGCCCGTGTCGACGCTGGCGACCCGAATGACGAGGACGGCCCGGGACTGGGAGGGCCGAGCTCCGTCGAAATACAGCGTGCTGTCGTAATCGGCGAAAGCACCCCGCACCGTGGTGACCATCGCGTGCCGCACGGAGAATCCGATGCGACTGTGCGGGCGGTCGATGGTCCATTGCCCGGTCAGCGCACGAAGTGCGGGGTCGAGCGCGACTCCGGTGGCGTCGGCCGCCGGGAAAGGGGTACGGGGGCCAACAGCCTGCGTCGGCTCGATAGTCGTGCTCTGGCGACGGCTGAAGATACCCATGCGGTCGTAGCCTCCTTCGAATCGGATTGCTCCGTGCTATCACGGCATGGACAAGCGCTACACAGCGAGATGGGCGGCCTCGTCCGGATTCCATGTCCCCGACTGCAAAGATGCACAGGATCGACACGAATATGGATGCACTGACGGACAGTCCATGATCCGCAGGATGTCCTCCCAGCGCCGCTCGATCCTCGCGAGGTGGCGCCGGCCGCGGGCCGCGCCATGGAAGGCGCCGTAGTCCCATGGCCCTGCCCCGCCGGCGAGGTTTGACCGAGCAGGCCGCCACCCCGGCCATCGACACCCGTCTGCCGTCCGCGGCCCGCTGCAACTGCTGTCGAGGCGCAACTTCACCACCTCTCCCTCACGGATATACTCCCGCTCCATACGGGACCACCTTTGAGAGAGGCTCAAGGGAGACGGCCCTCCACCTCGCCGTCTCGGAGAATGTTCAGTCGAGACAGAACTCGTTGCCCTCGACGTCCTGCATCGCGATGCACGAGTCGTTGCCGTCATACAGTAGCCGCACGCGTACCGCGCCGAGCGGGACCAGGCGTGCGCACTCGGCTTCGAGTGCGGCGAGGCGCTCCTCGCTCACGAGCCCGGTGCCGACCCGTACGTCGAGATGAAGCCGGTGCCCTGGTCCTGGTCTTGAGACCGTCTGCCGCCGGCGGAACGCAGGTGGCCTCACCCGCCAACTGGGTAGAGTCGGGCGGTGCCCGAACTGAAGCAGCTGCATGGTGGTCATGCCCCGGCGGTCCTGGCCTTCGAGCTGGCGAACCGCACCTACTTCGCTGCCTCGGTCCCCGACCGCGGCGACGACTTCTTCGACCATTTCACCGACCGGTACAACGCTTTGCTGGCGGAGCAGGAGGCCGGCATCTGCGCCTTCCACGTGCTCGTCGCCGAAGACGGCTCGGTGCTCGGGAGGTTCAACCTGGTCGACATCGAGGATCGCACCGCGGAACTCGGCTACCGGGTCGCGCAGCACGTCGCCGGCCGCGGCGTGGCGACCGAGACCGTTCGGGAGCTGTGCCGGCTGGCGGCGTCGCGGCACGGGCTGCGCACCCTGCGGGCGGCCACCGCGCACGGGAATGCCGCGTCCCAGAAGGTGCTGACCAAAGCCGGGTTCGTTCTGGTCGGCCCAGCTGACCCGGCCGACCTCGGCGGTAAGCCAGGCAGCTGGTATCAGCGCGACCTGGTACCCCAGCCGTAGGCCGCGCTCTTGCTGGCGGGGTCGCCTGAGAGACAGGCGGGGCCATCGCCGCTGCTCGACGTACTCAGCTCTGGCCGTTGGCGAACCAGTCGGCCAGGTCGGGGGCGACACGAGGCACGGTGACGGGGCGGCCGTCGGCGCGCAGTGATTCCGTCGCCGCGACCCCGGCGGCGACCGCCTCGCGGGCAGCGATCGGGCTGGTGTCCGTCGGGCCGCCGGAGCGGACGAAGCGCAGGAACTCGGCCACCAGCATCGGGTCGGAGCCGCCGTGCCCGCCCTCGCCGGGCGAGGTCATCGGGACGACGAGGTCGGCGTCGGTGCGGTAGCCGCTGCGGTGCTTCCACACGCGGACCTCGGCGCTCTCCCCGTGGTCACCGAAGTTCTCCAGCCTGCCCTCGGTGCCGATGACCGTGTAGTTGCGCCAGTAGTCGGGCGTGTAGTGGCACTGCTGGTAGCTGGCGTGGACGCCGCCCTCCAGCCGCATGACCATCATCGACAGGTCCTCGACGTCGACGACGGGGTTGAGACCGGTGAGGGAGAGCGGGGGCCAGTTGTGCTCGGGGTCGTACCAGTCGGGCATGACGGCTCCGGGGGGCTGTCCCGAGCGGTCGGTGATGTCGCCGTAGACGGTGAGGCCGCCGAGCGCGGTGACGCGCTCGGTGTATGCGCCGGCCAGCCAGTGGATGACGTCCAGGTCGTGGGCGCCCTTCTGGAGGAGCAGGCTTGTGGTGTTGCGGCGGTCGGCGTGCCAGTCCTTGAAGTAGAAGTCGCCGCCGTGGCCGACGAAGTGCCGGCACCACACGGCCTTGACCTCGCCGATCTCGCCGCGTCGGATGAGGTCGCGCATGACCCGCACCACCGGCATGTGCCGCATGTTGTGGCCCACGTACAGCCGGGTGCCGCCGGTCCGCGCGGCCTCCAGGACGCGGTCGCAGCCCTCGGTGGTGATGGCGAGCGGCTTCTCCACGAAGACGGCGACCCCGGCCTCCAACAGGTCGACCGCGAGGGCCTCGTGGGTGTGGTCGGGGGTGATGACGAAGACCGCGTCGAGGTCTTCGGCAGCCAGCATCTGACGGTGGTCGGGGTAGACGTGGACGTCGTCGCCGAACCACTCGCGGGCCCGGCCGAACATGCCGGGCGCGGTGTCGGCGGCGGCCACCACCACGGAGCCCTCGCCGGGGTGGTGGGCCTCCTTGGCAAGGGTGGCGCGCAGGCCGAGCCCGATGACGCCCAGCCGCAGGTCGCGGGTGTGCGGGCGATGGTCCGCCGCATCGACGGAGGTGTCGGTCATGTGTGCTCAGCCCTTCATTCCGGAGAACGCGATGCCCTGGATGAACTGGCGTTGCATCGCGACGAACACCACGATCACCGGGAGCGTGGCGAGGAGAGACCCGGCCATCAGCACCGGGTACTCGGTCAGATGGGCGCCCTGGAGGGAGGCCAGCCCGGCCGACAGCGGCATCTTGGCCGGGTCGCTGTTGACGATCAGCGGCCACATCAGGTCGTTCCAGGACCACAGGAACGTGAGGATGCCCAGCGCCAGCAGCCCCGGCCGGGCCAGCGGCAGGGCGATCCGCCAGAAGACGGTGAAGGGATTGGCGCCGTCCAGCCGTGCCGCCTCCTCCAACTCCGCGGGCAGCCCCATGAAGAACTGCCGCAGCAGGAAGGTTCCGAAGGCGGAGAACATCCCAGGGACCACCAACGCCTGCATGGAGTCCAGCCAGCCGAGGCTCTGCATGATCTGGTACTGCGGCAGCAGGAAGAGCTGGCCGGGCACCATCAGCACGGCGAGGAACCCGAGGAAGATCGCCCCGCGCCCCGGGAAGCGGATGCGGGCGAAGGCGTAGGCCGCCATCGCGCACAGCAGCAGCTGGGCCGCGGTGCGCAGCAGCGCCATCACGACCGTGTTCACGAACTGCTGCCCGAACGGAATCGCCTCGAAGACCTTCGAGTAGTTCGACCAGTCCCAGTGCGCGGGCAGGATCGTCGGCGGCACCCGTACGGACTCGCCGAAGCTCTTGAAGGAGGTCAGCACCTCCCACACCAGTGGGAAGACGGTGATCACCGCGCCCAGTGCGAGCAGGACGTGGGCGGGCCACAGTTTGCCGACACGGCTTCCGCGCCGGGGGTTCAGGGGCCCCCGGGTGTCCCGCATCGTCTCAGGCATAGTGGACCCACCTCTTCTGCAACCGGAACTGGACGGCGGTCAGCGCCATGATCAGGACGAACAGCACACAGACGATCGCCGCGCCGTAGCCGCGCTGGTTGTCGAAGAACGCCTTCTGGAAGAAGAGCATCACAACGGTCTGGCCATCGCCGTAGGCCGGGTTCTGCAGCGAGTTCTGCGTGTTGGCGCCGATGATCAGATACACCAGGTCGAAGACCTGCAGGGACTGGATGATCGACAGCACGGTGGTGAAGAACAGCGTGGGACTCAGCAGCGGCAGGGTGACCGAGAAGAACTGCCGGATGCGCCCCGCACCGTCGAGGGACGCGGCCTCGTAGTAGTCGCTGGGGATGCTCTGGAGGCCTGCCAGCAGCAGGATCATGTTGTAGCCGACGGTCATCCACACGCCGACGATGGCGACCGCGAAGCGGATCGTGTCCGGGTCGGACACCCAGTAGGTTCCGTCGATGCCGATCGCGGACAGTGCGTGGTTGAGGATGCCGACGTCGCCGTTGTAGAGCCAGCGCCAGACCACCGCGACTGCGGCGGGCATCGTGACCACCGGCAGGAAGTAGAACGTACGGTAGATGCCGGTGCCGCGCAGGCCCTTGAGGTTGAGCAGCACCGCCAGCACCATCGACAGCGGGATGCCCAGTAGGACCAGTCCGGTGTAGATGCCGGTGTTGCCCAGCGACTGCCAGAACTCGGGATCGTCCACGAGCGTGCGGTAGTTGGACAGGCCGATCCAGGTCGTCCCGCCGAAGGCGCCCCACTGGGTGAAGCTGTAGTACACCGTCTGCACCACGGGCCACAGGTAGAAGACCGCGAGGCCCAGCCCGGCCGGGGCGATCAACGCGTAACCCCACCACTTGTCCCGGTGCTGGAAGCGGCGCTCGCGGCGGCGCAGTTCCCGCTGGTCCACGGCATCCGGGTGGGTGCGTTGTCCTGGTACGGCGGATTCCGTAGGCACATCGAGGGTCATCAGGACCGGCCCTTTCTCTCCTGCGCGAGAAGCTGGTTCATCGCTGTGGTCAGGGAGCCGGTGGCGTCCTTGAGGCTCTCGTCGCCGCTCCACGCCTTGGCGAGCCACATCTGCTCCTTGTGCGACCAGGCGGCGCTGTTGGCGGAGCTGGGGAAGGGCACCGCGTAGTCGAGTGCGTCCAGGTGCACCTGGAGGTCGAAGCGCGGCATGCCGGCGGCCCACGGTTCGGCGGTGCCGTTGCGCGCCGGAATGGCGGTGCCGTACTTGCCCTGGAGCAACGAGGCGTGCTTCCCACCGAGGAACCGGACGAAATCCCGGGCCAGTTCGGGCTGCGGCGTGCGGGCGTAGATGACATTGGCCAGGCCGTGCAGGACGGTCGCGCGCCGCCGTCCCTTGGGCATCGGCGCGACGTCCACCTTGGCGCGCAGCTCGCGGTCGGCGTAGAACGTCGCTGCGTTGTAGGACGCCTCGTAGGTCATGGCCAGCGTCCCGGACTGGAACATCTGGGTGGGGTCGGTGTCGGTCATCTGCTGCAGGGACGGCGAGGCGCGGTAGCGGTGGATCAGGTCGATCCACAGCCGCAGCCCCTCCCGGGTGCGCTCGTCGGAGTAGCCGGAGTGCCCCTTGTCCGGGGAGATGACCCAGCCGCCGGCCTGCGGTATGGAGTTGTAGTAGTTCTCCTGCGCGCGGACCGGGGCCCCGACACCGTAGATCCCTCGCTTGCGGTCGGTGAGCCGCTGCGCGGTGGATATCAGGTCCTGCCAGGTCCAGGTGGAGTCCGGGTAGTCGACCTTGGCCCGGTCGAAGATCTCCTTGTTGAACCACAGCGCGACCGTGTCGAAGTCCTTCGGGGCACCGTATTGGGTGCCTTTCCAGTGGTAGAGGGAGACCAGGTCGGGCGGGAAGTCAGCGGGCCGCAGCACCGCGTCGGGCCCGTCGGTCTCCAGCGGGAGCAGCTGCCCCGCATCCGCGTAGAGACCGAAGTTGGGGCCGTTCATCCAGAAGACGTCCGGAGCGGCGCCGCCGGTGCACGCGGTGCGGAGTTTGGTCCAGTACGTCCCATTGGGGGTGAGCTGGACGTCGACGGTCACCCCCGGCCGGGAGCGCTCGAACTCCCGCGCCACCCGCTTCATGGCGGGTACTTGGTAGACGTCCCAGACGCCGTAGGTGAGATGGCCGCGCCGGGAGCCGCCGCCGGAGGCCGATGACGACGAGGTGGGGCCGCAGCCGGTCGCGAGCGGGACCGCCGCAAGCGTTGAGGCGGCGGCCGCCGTGAGGAGGGAACGTCTACGCACGCGGAGCCTTCCTGGGGTGGTGCCGTCGGCCCCACCGCGCGGGCGAGGCCGTGAAGTCGGCGGAGGTCGCCCGTGGGGGACGCCCTCCCACTGCCGAGACACCCGGACGGTATTTGCTCAAAGTTGACGGGGTCAAGACCCTTCCAATCATCTTCTTGCATCGGGATGCTTGGGATGGGGCCGTTGGGCCACAGCGCTCTCGCCCGCGCCGACGGCCGGCCGGGCATCCGGCTCATCACCCGGGCGCGGCGTCGTGGTGAGCACGAGCCAGCCGCGGAGAGCCCATTTCGGCGTGCCCAGCTGATGCGGGGCATGCCCGTGCTCGGAGCGGTACGCGGCCGCCCCCTCCGTCCACCGGCCCGCGGCTGCACGCTCCGGGGAGTCGCCGTGATCCACACGTACCGTCAGTTGAGGAGATCCGTATGCCGTGCCTGATTCCGCCCCGTGCGCCGCTCACCTCGGAGCGGGTCATGGAGGTCAGGGCGGTCTGTCCTCGGCGCAGGTGCACCAGAAGGCGTGGTTGGTCGGCTTCCGGTCGGCCGGGACGCCGTCGCTCCCGGAGCCCTTGGAGGACTCGGAGGCGACGACGAGCTGGGGGTCTTTGAGGTCGTTGCCGAAGGCTTTGCGCTGCTCCGCCTACTTGTCGTGCTGTCGGCGCACCATCTCGGTGATCCAGATGGGCGCGAACGGAGACGTGCAGCCCGGGGAAGTCGGGTAGTCCTTGAGCACCGCCAGGCGCTCACCGATGCCGATGGCACGGGTGCGGTGCTCGGCGTGCTCGATCCCGATCTGAGCCAGGCAGTGGTTCATCGCCCACTGCAGTCGATCCGGGGCGTCTTTCATCTGCGCCTCGATGACGTCGAGCAGTCCTGCGAGGTCGAGGCCCTCGGGCTTCTTCGACACGCGTTCGGTGGTCAGCGCCCAGCCGGCACTCGCGACCACTGGATCCGGATCGGCGGACCAGGCCAGGCGCAGCTCTTCGGAGTGCGGGTTCTTCTTCACCACATAGTTCACGAGCCAGTCGTGCACCTTGGGTGTCCGCGCCTCGCGCACCATGACGTCCAACTCGTCACGCTCGAACGCCTTCGGGCGGCAGATCAGGATCGCCAGCAGTCTCGCCGCGGTGTCATCCGTCGCCCAGAGCCGGCACGCGAGTTCCTGCTGCGTCTTGAGCCGCTTCGCGAGCGCGCGCAGCTTGCTGAGGTTCACACCGTGATCGTCACCGTGCTTCTGGTTCACCTCGCGTGTCTTCGGGTCCTCGAGCTCGGCCAGCTCGGCCATCACCTCGGCCACCGTCGTCTCGGCCACCTCAGCCTCCTGTCCATCACGTGCGAAATTCAGCCTACGACGGAGGTCGGCCTCCTGATGTACACGCCGGTTCGGCGGAAGCCGCGGACACGAAATCCCGTGTCTTCACGAATTCGCAGCGGTTCTCGGCACTGGCCCTCCCCTTCACTCCGAGTAGCCAGGGGTGGCGCTCGCCGACCGCAGGGAGCCCAAGCGGGTGTTCCCGCTTCGGGGAGCTGCTCATGGGGGGGCAGGTATGTCTACGTCCCGTCACCTCGCCTGCGGACGACCGATGCCTCGCCTTCGGGTGACCGATCCCCCGCGGCCAGCGTTGAGGCGAGTCGTTCGAGCAGGCCGGCGAGCTGAGTTTGCTCATCCCCGCTGAGCCCGGCGAGAAGCCGACGCTGGTTGTCCAGGTGGACGTCGATGAGGTCGTCGGTCAGTTTGACGCCCTCGGTGGTGAGGGTGATGAGACGTCCGCGCGAATCGGTCTCGGCTACGGATCTGCTGACCAGGCCACGGGCTTCGAGCCGGTCGACCCGCTTGGTGATCGCGCCGGTGGTGACGAGGACGGTGCGGCTGAGTTCACCTGCGGACAGGGCATGGGGCGTCCCTGAACGTCGAAGCGCCGCAAGTACGTCGAAGTCGCCGCTCCCCAGTCCTGCGGCGCCGAAGGGCGGGCGTAGCCGTTGGTCCAGTGCGTCGGTGAGCCGGAAGAGTCGGCCGATGACGAGCATCGGTGTCGCATCGAGATCGGGCCTCTCGCGTTTCCACTGTTCGACGATGGCGGCGATGGGGTCGGGCTGCATGGCTTCCACTATATCTTCCAAGGATGATAATTTATCTTCCATGGAAGATAGTGTTGCTCCTCAAGCCGCCGTGGCGGTTGTCTGTTACTTCGACCCCGCCTGCCCCTTCGTCTGGGTCACCTCCCGGTGGCTGCTCGAAGTCGAACGGCTTCAGCCGATCGACCTGCGCTTCCGGATCATGAGCCTGTCCGTGCTCAACGAGCACCGCGAACTCGAGCCGTGGTACCGCGAGTTCAATGACCGGGCCTGGGGCCCAGCCCGGGTGTGCGCGGCCGCCGAAGCTCTCCACGGAAATGCGGTCCTGCGCGACCTCTACACGGCGCTCGGCACCCGCGTCCACGGGGAACGCAACAAGGACTACGACGTGGTCATCACCGAGTCCCTCGACGAGGTGGGGCTGCCCGCATCTCTGGCCAAGGCCGCTCACACCGACGAATTCGACGCGACCCTGCGCGCCGGCCACCAGGCCGGGCAGGAAGCGGTCGGTGAAGAGGCCGGGACACCCGTCGTCACCGTGGAGGGTGCCGGCTTCTTCGGCCCCGTCCTCACCTCCATACCGAAAGGCGAGGAGGCGACCCGGCTGTTCCAGGCCACTCGGACCCTGGCCGGTATGGGAGCGTTCGCCGAGCTGAAGCGGGGACGCGGTGCGCTCGACTTCCGCTGAACCCGCCATTCGCACCCGCCGCCGACTCATCGCCGCAAGCCTGGTCAGCTCGATCGGCGACGGCATATACGTGCCGCTGACGATGCTGTTCATCCACTCGCTCACCAGCCTGTCGCTGACGTCGATCGGCGCGGGCCTGACCGTCGCCGGCCTCTGTGCCCTGGCGTTCATGCCCGCCACAGGCGTCCTCATCGACCGGTTCGGCGGCCGACGATTGCTCATCGCCGCGCTCGCGTTACGTGCGGCCGGTTTCGCCGCCTACCCGTTCGCTGACTCCTACCCCGCGTTCCTGGCGATCGCCCTGGTGGTAGCGGTGGGGATGTGGGCCTCCTCGCCCAGCCAGCACGCTCTCATCGGTGAGATCGCCGAAGGCGCCGAGCGTGACCGGCTACTGGCGTGGGACCGCAGCCTGCGCAACGCCGGCATGGGATGCGGCAGCCTGGCGGCGGCGGGCATGCTGGCGTTGAACGGCAGCGTCGGCTTCATCGGCGGCGCGGTGGTTCTGGCCACGGTCTTCGTCATCGCCGCGGTGCTGGTGGCCCGGATCTCGGCCGTCCAGGGCGGCGTCAGGCGGCCGGAGGGGCCACGGGACGGATACCGGCAGGTGCTCGCCGACCGGCCCTACCTGCTCATCACAGCTGCCAACTTCCTGATCGCCTTCGGCTACACCACCCAGGCGATCGCCTTGCCGGTCTTCCTCACCCGCGACGTCGGCTTGCCCGATGCCCTGGCCGGGGCCGTATTCGCGGTCAACACCGCTCTGGTCGCCGCGCTCGGTGTCCCCACCGCCCGGCTGACCATGCGCGGCAGGCGCACACGCGTGGCCGCGCTCGGCGCCGTCATCTTCGCGCTCTCCTTCGCCGCCTTCGCGGCCCTTCCCCAGCTCATCAGCGGTGCCGACGCCATCGTCGCCGTCCTGGCGATCGCGGCCCTCTACACCGCCGGTGAACTCGTCCACTCCGCACCCTCGCAGGGCCTGTCGGTCCAGGCCGCCCCCGATCACCTGCGGGGACGCTACCTGTCGATCTACCAGCTGTCCTGGTCGGTCTGCCGCACCACCGCGCCCCTGCTGCTGGGATTCCTGCTCGACGCCGGGAAATGGCAACTGTGGACGGTCCTGGCACTGATGGTCCTGACCGGCGCGGCGGTCCTGCTGTACGCCGAGCGGGTGCTGCCGGCACACGTGGTCAGTGCCCGCGAAGCCACCACCACCGCTCCTCAGGAGGCCACGACCTGACGGCCGAAAGCATGCGCCATCTGTTCCCGGCTCTGCCGGCCGACCCCGGCGAGAACAGACAGCGGACACTCCGGCCGACACACACCGGCCGCTCGCCGAGCTGGACGCATGCATGACCCGCCTCGGCGAGGCGCGCGAGCGGGTCGCCGGGCAACTGGAGCGGGCCGTCGTGGCCCGGTTGGCCGATCCGCGCTGCGAGTTCTCCCCTTGAGTTTCCGGATGATCCAGACCTGCCCGCCCGAGAGCAAAGGACGCCCTGATGACCACCACCGCCCCCGCCGTCGTCACCGTAACCGACGACACCTTCGACCATCTGGTGCTGCGAAGCGCGCGGCCCGTCCTCGTCGAGTTCTGGCGGCGCGCGGCCGAAGCGGCGGCTGATGCAGGAACTGGAGGACGTCCTGCCGCACGTGGGTCAGACGGATTAACGGCAAGCCGGTCGGAGAAGAAGACGCCTTGCCTGGCCCCTCGTTCGGATCGCGGGCCGGGCCGGTCGCGAGATCAAGCACGATACCGGCCTGGCGCCCTTGCTGACGAGGTGGCGGGGGATCATCGTCGGGCTCCGGGGCAAGATTGTCGAGCGAACTCGTCGTCGAACTCAACCGGAGCCGGCCGTTGCGGGGGATCCCACACACCCGTCGTGAGAAGTGGCGCCCGGACTCACGGCGGGAGACACGACCAGCGAGCGAGGTCCGGGGCTGTTACGCAGCGCTGTCCGCGCGTTCGTAAACGCTGATGTGGCGCCAGCTTGTGGCGGTGTACGGCTCGCCGTTCCACCCGCCACACCGTTTGCGCAGCCGGAGTCCAGCGATACGGGCCATCAGGTCGAACTCGGGCGGGTGGGCCAGGCGTAGCCTGATGGGAGAGAGCCTGATACCGCCGCTGCTGATGCGGATGTGGTTCAGGTCGAGTACCTGCGTCAGTGGGTCGTACCGGCCGGCATCGAGGTCGACGTGTTCGAGGCCGACCTGCTCGGTGTCGAGGTACTGATGACCGGAGCGTGAGGGCGCAGTGGGGATGCGGCATTCGAGGACGAACACGCCGTCGTCGGTGAGATGGTTGGCGGCGTTCTGGAAGCACCGGACCTGGTCTTCTTGGGTGAGCAGGTTGCCGATCGTGTTGAAGACCAGGTAGGCCAGCCCGTAGGTGCGGCCGGTGGTGACGCGGGACATGTCGCCCATGGTCACGTCGACTTGATCGCCACCTGGTTTCTCACGCATCCGATCGACCATGTCCTGCGACAGCTCGATCCCGTCCACGTGTACCCCCGCCTGCATCAGGGGCAGTGCGACCCGGCCGGTGCCCACTGCGAGTTCCAGCGCGTTCTGTTGCCCTGCAAGCTTGGCCAGGAACGCGACGGTCTCGGCCTCATCACCGCGTGGATCGTCGTCGTACCGCCGAGACACCTCATATCCGAAGCTCGTCTTGGGATCGAACCCCTCCACGGAACGCCCCTCCCATAATCAGCCGAATCGCTTGGCCAAGCCTGCCGAAAGCTCTCGTGTCCGGGGCGGACCCTACCGCCGAAGTTCCCTGCACCACCACGCATTTAGCGAGCCATCCGATCGGGCAACAACGGCCCGGTCCGCACCCACTGCGCGTCATCCGAACGAATTGGCCAGGGTTTGTCCGTTGGGTCAGCGAGCCTGCCGTGCCTGGTCGAAACCTGCGGGTCCGCCGTCCTCGCTGCTGCGGTTGAGGCAGCGGCCATTGGCGGTATGCCTGCGTGACCGAAGGGCGGCGAGGCCGAAGGCCAGTCCTCCGGCGATGAACCAGGGGTTCCAGAGAGCCAGCGTCCAGGCCCGCTGCCCCACGCTCACCGAGGTGTCCAGGTGCGTCGTGTTGGTCAGCAGCAGCACCTCGATACCGACGCCCCGGACCAGCAGGAGGGCACTGACGCCCCACCCCAGCCACCTTGCCATCAGAGCGGGAACACCCCAGAGCCTGGACCGGGCAAGCAGCCATGCCAGCAAGGCGCCGAGGAGGCAGAGCGCACCCACACCCCACAGACCGGCTACGATGAACCACACCGGGCGCTCGGTGGCCAGTGGACCGGCGGAGATGCTCAACCCCACATCACCGCCGACGGCCCAGTAGAAATGCAGCCCGGCGAACGCGACCGCCCACAGGCACGCAATACGCCCCCACAGCGTGGACGGTTCTGCACCTGTTCCCTCCGGTTCGCGTCTCACCGTCGGCCCTCAAGAACATCGGGCCTGTCAGCGCACGGGCCGTCCGCTTCCTGTGGCAACACGATGAACGCCGTGCCCTCGGTCAGGTCAATGCTGGAGCGGGGCGGCGCACCGTCGCTCTCGTCGTCCCGCACCAGCAGCTCCACCCGCCGCTGCTCCAGCTCCACCGTCTTGTTTCCGTTCACGACCACCGTGAATTCATCGAAGGCAATGTTCGACAACGACTCCCCCGTGCGCCTGCGTAGCCACGGGATCAAGCCCAGCCCCGTGAACCATCGCCACGCGCTCTCCACCAGGGCGAACAAGACCAGCAGACACCCGAACGCGGGGAACGACATGAGCCAAAGCGTCACAGATGGTCCCCCATCGTCCTCAACACAGTTGACTGCCGGGAATCGACGGAGGGGTCGGGCGTCGTTGTCCTCGGACGTGCGGACCGGGAGAACTCAGGGCCCATACATCGGTCCGCGCGTGGACCACTCGCCCAGACACTCCTGCACCCATCCCGGCAGCGTCGTACGTCAGCCGACAGGGGCGGCTCCCCATCTCGCGGGCGATGCGCTCTGCCCAGAGCGGCACAGGCCGCTCGGTCCCCTCGACCGCCGTTGTTGGACTCGTCTCGCTTTGCCATGGGATCACTGTTCTGGATCCGCGGCGCGCAGGAATCAGACCGGCGCATGATCCGCTTCCCCCATGCGGCGGAGGCGCCGCGATGCCAATGCATTGAGTACGCAGCAGCGCCGCTATTGCATCCGGCCGTGGCGGGACCAGGCCGGATGCACACCGACTTCCCGGGACCACGAGCCCTACTCACGAACCGGTAACCGGTAAGTGGATGCCCTCGCACAGCCCACCCGTCCCGTCGCCCCATGGGGCCTAAGGTCGGAGCATGCGCATCGTCTCGCTGCTCCCGGCGGCCACCGACATCGTGGCCGAGCTCGGTCTGACCGCCGACCTGGTGGGCCGCACCCACGAATGCGACTGGCCGCCGGAGACTGTCGCCGGTGTACCCGTCGTCACGGCTGCCGAGTTCTCCGCGGACACCCTGAGCAGCCGGGAGATCTCCGACGCGGTGGGGGGGCGCCTCCCACGCGGGCTCGTCGCTCTACACCCTCGACACGCAGGCGCTGGCCGCCCTCGCTCCGGAGGTGGTTCTCACCCAGGACCTGTGCGACGTGTGCGCGGTGTCGTACCGCAGCGTCTCCCAAGCCGTCCGGGTCATGGACGCCGGCACCAGGGTGCTGAGCCTGGAGCCGCGGACGCTGGGCGATGTACTGGACTGCCTGGTCACCGTGGGCACGCTGCTGGGCGTACGCGAACGCGCCGAGCGACGGCGGGAGCACCTGCGCGCACGTCTGGCGGAGGTGGAGCGGCTGACCGCCGGGCGGCCGCGGCCGCGCGTGGTGGCCATCGAGTGGCTCGACCCGCTCTGGCCCGCGGGCCACTGGGTGCCGGAGCAGGTCACTTGCGCCGGTGGCACGCCGCTGCTCGCGGCGCCGGGCGAGCACACCAAGCCGATGGAGTGGGCTGCGGTACGCGCCGCACGCCCCGACGTCATCCTCGTGCTGCCCTGCGGCTTCAGCCCCGAACGAACGCTGCGGGAGCGCAGTCTGCTCACTGAACTGCCTGGCTGGGACGAGCTGCCCGCCGTGCGCAACGACGCCGTCTGGGTTCTCGACGGTCCTGCCTACTTCAACCGGCCGGGCCCCAGGGTGGTCCGGGGCGCGGAGGTCCTGGCCCACGTCCTGCACTCCGTCGCTGCGGGCGACCCCGTGAAGGCGGGCGAGGCAACCCGCCTGTCGGCAGCCGAGGGCTGAGGGCCGAGGCGAAGCCGGTCCCGGATTGTGCATGTGGATACCGCAACCCCTTCTGGGCCAAGTGGAGTTCCGGCGCTGCGACTCCGCAACGAATTCGGCTGCGGGCTCATGGACCTACGGCTAGCCTCCAGCCCATGACCTGGCTTCCTGCTGATTTCGTCCATCCCACCCGCGTGGACCTCCCTGACGGCCACCATCTGCGCCCCATCTCCGGCGCAGACACCGAGCTCGATTACCCCGCCGTGATGGGCTCACGGCAGCGCCTGTGGTCCATCTACGGTGAGGCATGGGGCTGGCCGCAGGCCACCATGACTCTGGAGGAGGACCGGACGGACCTGATACGTCACGAGGTGGAGATAGCAGCGCACGAGTCCTTCAACTACGCGCTGTTCGACGACGCGGGCACGGCCCTGCTGGGCTGCGTCTACATCGACCCCCCGCGGAAGGCCGGGGCCGACGCCGAAATCTCATGGTGGGTGGTGGACGACCAGGTCAACACCGACCTCCAGCACGCCCTGGACGCCCTCGTCCCCCAGTGGATCTCAGACACTTGGCCTTTCGAACGGCCCCGCTACGTAGGACGGGGCATCTCCTGGCAGAACTGGATGGCCCTGCCCGACCTCGCCTGACGGGAGCCCGTCGACAACAGCTCGCTCAGCACGCAGGTCCCGTTCGACACCATGGCCGCCCGACCCAGCGCGGCTGCACCTGTGATCTCTCGGATCGGTGGCGATCCGCAGCGCTCCGACCTGCTATGCCGCAGATTACTGCGCCGGCTGCCGACGTCGATCCGATGCTTCGCGGGCCGGCTCCATTTTCCTGAGCTCCCAAGTGCGCCAGCAGCGACCACCACCACACGGACCGCACCGGCCAGTTGGCACGCGACGTGCTCGAAAAAGCTTCGCTGCCCGGGTGGCCGGCACTTTCCGTGATCAGTGCTGCGGGTGGGGGCGGGAGTGGAACATGGGCCGCCGCTTGGTGGCAGTGCCCTGGGTGAGGCGGCCGACTTCGATGCGCATCTTGATGGCGTGGAAGACCTCGACAGCGCCCAGGGCGATGGCCATGATGCCCACCACCAAGGTCAGCGCGGCGATCGAGCCGAACGGCGACACGATCAGCACGATGCCTGCCAGAGTGGTGATGATCCCCGAGAAGAGCTGCCAGCCGCGCGCCGGAATGTCCTCGGCGGAGGCCGCCGTGGCGGTCACCATGATGCCGCGCAGCACCCAGCCGAAGCCGATCCACAGCGCGAGCAACAGAATCGATTCCAGGGTGCCCCGGAAGCAGACCAGGCCCAGCAGGATGAAGAGCGCGCCCGCGACGAAGTGCAACACCCGCAGATGCCGGGGGACGTGTGTGCCGAAGGCACCGGCCAGCTGAAAGACACCGGTGGCCAGCAGATAGATGCCGAAGACTACGCCGACGACCCGCAGGGTCTGGCTGGGCCAGACCAGGACGACGACACCCAGGGCGATCGCAGCCAGGCCCATGGTGAGCAGGAATTGCCATCCCATGTTCGCCAGGGCGCCCAGGCCCCCGGCCGGGGAGACATCTCTGGGCTCCGTGCCGTGCGGAGGGCCGGTGCCTGAGAAATCGGAGGGGTATGTCATGCCGTCTGCCTCCTCCAGGAAAGAGCACGGTCAGATGGATCCAGTTCCATCGTCACCTGCCTGGCCCCGTCCCGCCTGGCAGGCGCTCACGGGTCCCGTCGGTGACCGCAGGTGCCATACCTCCCCCGAGCAGCCCCGAGCAGGCAGAGGGGCCGCTCGGGCGCCGGCCGGGCGCCCACGGGTTGCAGCGGGCACCGTGGCGCGATGGCATGGAAGACGGAGCCGTCTTCCAGGGAAGCGCCGCCACGGGGCTCACTGCCACAGGGCTCGCTGCCATCGCCAAGGCATCGATCGCCTCCGGCTTCTCTCCGTCCCGGTGAATGGGTGCGCCGCCGCCGGTCCCGCTAGTTGTCGCCACACGCCCTCGGGGGCTGATGCCGACCACCTACCGCGGTGTCTTCACCAACCGGCAGGGCCCAGGCCAGGCCAGTGGATTCGGCTCCCTGGACGGCACCGGACTGAACTGTACGGGCGTAACGGCGCCCGCAGCGGCGTGCGCCTCGGCGGCTTCGGGCTCGTGAAAGTTGATAATGCGCCGGTTATTGCGGTCGGCGGAGAGAGGCCTGAGATGGACAACGACGGTATTCCAGCCCCGAGTGAGGGTCTTTTGGTGACGCACTTCTTGACGGTGCGTGATGTGGCGCGTTCGCGCCGGTTCTACAGCGAGGTGATCGGCGGGCAGGTCGTCCTGGACGAGAACCCGTGCATCGTGAAACTCGCCAACAGTTGGATCATCATGAATCCGGGCGGCGGCCCGACCCCGGACAAGCCCGACGTGACGCTGGTCCCGCCCAGCGAACCGCACACCGTCTCCAGCTTCATGAACCTGCGGGTCGCCGACATCGAGGCCTGTTACGCCCAATGGAGCGCGAAGGGAGCGGAGTTCCTGACTCCGCCGATCGACCGGCGTGCCGAGGTCCGCTGCTACCTGCGCGATCCCGATGGCTACCTGATCGAGGTCGGACAGGCCACCGGAATGCTGGAAGGTATCTTCGCCCGGACCGACAACAATCCTGGGTAGTTCATCCTCCCCAGACGGGTCCCATGACGCTGTCCGCCCAGGCAGGTCCCGTCACGCCGCCGACTCTCTGATTCGCGCAGGCCACCAGGCGTCAGGGGCGGTCGAGGGCTCCCCGCCACGGTTGCCCGTCGGGCAAGCCTCGGCGGCTCTCAGGCGGCCGTACGTCACGGCCGCCACCTGCGCGGTCTTCACACGACGTGGGGCCTCCGCTCGGCAGAAGCCCCACGTCACCTCACCTCACCTCGTCCGGAACGGGTCAGAAGCGGCCGGGCATCCCGGGGATGCCCGGAGGCGCGGGAAGCGGCAGTTTGCCGACGCTGCTGCGCTCACGTCCGGGCGCGGGTGCCTTGCACGTCACGTCCTTCGCGGGGAGCTTGCCCGTGGTCAGGTACGCGGTGGCCGTCTTGTCTGCGCACGACTTGGAACCGTAGATCCCGTGTCCGACGCCCCCCGCGACCGTGACCATCCTCGAGCCCTTCATGACCCGGTGCATACCGAGGCCACTGGGCAGCGGCGTCTGGGGGTCCCACTCGTTCTGCAGGGTGAGTGCCCCGACCTTGTTGTCGATCGTGGTGGCGGGTTCGCTGCCGCTCTTCTTCCAGAACGCGCACGGCTTGATGTGGGACGCGAAGTCGCCGTACAGCGGGTACTTGGCCTTGTCCCGGATCGCATCGCGGCGGTACTGCTCGGGGTCGCGCGGCCAGGCGCGGGTGTCGGAGCAGAGGACTGCCCAGAAGGCGGCGCCGGCGTTGTCCGAGGGCGCGGCACGGCCGAATGCCGGCGGTGCGGGTCGCTCGGGCGTCCCGGTGCCAGGGGTGGAGGACAGGCCCTTGCCGTCGGCGGCCTTCTTCAGCTCCACGATTTCCTCCGCGGCCTCGCGCACACTGAAGAACATGGCGCGGCCCGCACGGATGTCGTCGCCGCTCATGGAGGTGCCGTTGAGCTCGATCGGCTTCCGGTTGGCCCGGGCGACCAGAGACCAGAACGTCTTGCGGACCTTGTCCGGGGTGTTGCCCAGCTTGTAGGTCGCGTTCCGCTGAGCGGTCCACTCGCTCCACCTCGTGAACGCGGGCTCGCTGCCCTCCGCCCAGACCTGAATCATGCCCCGCCAGATCCGTGCGGGGTCGACGGCGCTGTCCAGTACGATCCGGTCGCTGCGCTGCGGGAACATCTGCGTGTAGACGGCTCCGAGATAGGTGCCGTACGAGTACCCGAGGTAGGAGATCTTCTTCTCGCCCAGCACGGCCCGGATCACGTCCATGTCACGGGCGGTGTTGCGGGTGGTGATGTGGCGCAGCTTGTCGCCCTGCTTGGCGTCACACTTCTCGGCGACGGTCCGGGCCCACTTGACGTCCTTGGCGAACGATGCGGCCTTGTAGGGACGCTGCCAGTTCTCCTCCTCGGCGGTCAGACCGCAGCTGAGGGGGGAGCTCTTGCCGACACCCCTCGGGTCGAAGCCGATGAGGTCGTACTTTCTCTTCACGGACTTGGGGAGCTCGGACGACAACGCCTGCGGCATATCGAGGCCCTGGCCCCCCGGTCCCCCGGGATTGAGCAGCAGGACACCGCGGCGTTCGGCGGGACTGCTCGTCCTGCTCCGCGATATCGCGAGGTCGATCTTCTTGCCGCCTGGACGGCTGTAGTCCAACGGGACCTTGATGGTGGCGCACTGAAAGGAGGCAGGGGTTGCGCTGCTGCAGCGGTGCCATGCCGGCCTCTGCTTGAGGTCCTGCGGGAGGGGCTTCTCGGCCGCGGAGGCGGTCACCGGAGCGAGTGCCGGAACCAGTGCCGCGACGGCACTCGCCGCCAGGACAGGGGCTATTCGTCTGCTTCGCACGTGGGGATGGCCCTTCGGGTCAGTACGTGTGGGACGCACTCACCCTTGCGCACACGGCAGTTGGGACGAATCCCTCGGTAGGACACAGTGTGTCCAACTGAGGGTGGACGGACTACTGGGGCATATGGTCCTGGAGTCGTACACGGTGCGCCGATCTCCCACGACATCTTATTCGAGCGCACCCACCGGCATCTCGGCACGCGTCACTGCGGCGCATGCCCCGTGCGTGGGCCAAGACAACGTGGCGCCGGTTCGGCGTCCTTCGCGGCCGTCCTGACGCTTGATCAGTTCACCGAGGCCGGTGAGGCCGCGCAGCCGTGCGGACGGTCAAGGGCATCAAGCCCCGGTCATCCGCGGCCGGCGCGACGCCCACCTCGCACGGAATGGGCGGCCGGCGCGAGCGCCTCCGCCTGGGCGATCTCGCTCACGGAGGTCCCGCGCCGGTCCGCCCGGTTTCTGCGGCACGACCCCGCGATCAGGGAGAAGTGACCGTAGCGATCAGCCCGTAGTCCAGCTCTGAACCATCGACGAGCACTGCCTCGACCGTGCGCGTACTGGGGTCGATGTCGGCCACGATCCCGTGCCCGACGTAGCGGGGGTAGCCCGAGGCGCCCGTCTCGCCCGTCGCCTCGACGACCGCCGATCGCACGGCTGAGTCCTCCACGGAGGCACCGCCTCTGTCCTCAACATGTTCGGGGACCAACAAAATCGTGAAGCGCTGCTGCGGCTCTGTAGTCACACTCCGATATTTAAGTGCCTGTGCCACCAGCCGTGGGACAGGCGCACGGTAGGTGGTGGCAAAGCGGCCCGCGACCGAGCATGCTCGGGGTCGAGGCGGGCCAGGTGGGTCTGATGCTGTGTGCCATCGAACCTTGACCAGTGCCATCGAAGCTTGAGTAATCGCGCCATCAGCTGGTCGTGACCGGGCGGTACCGCAGGTTCACCGCCGCTGAGTGATCGTCACCGTTGAGTAGCTCAAGCCGGACGGGGCGGGTCTGCGGAAACAGCGTTCGTCGGTGAGTTCCGGAGGACGTTGGTGATCAACCCGCTCGTGGATGTCGAGGAGACGTGACGGCACCGCCCGCAGCAGGTGGACTGTCCGCCACCCGTCCGTCACAGCCCGTTCCGATCCCCCTTCTTGTGATCCTTCATGCGTTTTGCCTGGTCAGGGGTAGCGCTGCCGCCCGGCTCACCGACCGTCCGTGCATGGGGACCGCGCCGGACCGCGACTGCCGAAGACTCGGTTGCCGCGCCGCTGGAACCGTTCGCCGGGCGGGCATGGCGCCGACCGGGCCGGTGACGCGGCGATGTGGATGCGGCCGCACGGCGATCGCCGTCATGGCGCCGCGCGGCGGGAGCGATCCCGGCAGCCATCGGCAAGGAGCCGTACTCCTGATCTTGCGTAGCAAAGCATGATATTCACCCATAGGATGGGCATTGCTGGCGCACTGGCGTGCCAGACAGGCACGTGAAAGCGGTGCGGAAGGGCGATCGACCCGGGGACGGGATGTCTATGGATCAGGCCGCCAGTCCGGCGCGGACCGTCATCCTGACTGTGGACGACGACCCGGGCGTATCACGTGCTGTCGCCCGCGATCTGCGGCGACACTATGGAGAGTCGTACCGGATCGTGCGCGCGGAGTCCGGCGAGTCCGCCCTTGCCGCCCTGCGCGAGCTGAAGCTGCGCGGCGGCCCCGTCGCGGTGATCGTGGCCGACTACCGGATGCCGAAGATGAACGGCATCGAGTTCCTTGAGCAGGCTCTCGACATCTACCCCGGCGCCCGGCGGGTGCTGCTGACCGCGTACGCGGACACCAGCGCGGCCATCGACGCGATCAATGTCGTCGACCTCGACCACTACCTCCTCAAGCCCTGGGAGCCCCCCGAGGAGAAGCTCTATCCCGTCCTCGACGATCTGCTGCAGGCCTGGCGGGCCACCGACCGTCAGCCGGTGGCCATCACCAAGGTCGTCGGACACCGCTGGTCGGCGCGTTCGTCGGCGGTACGGGAGTTCCTGGCCCGCAACCAGGTGCCGTACCGCTGGTACTCGTCCGACGAGCCGGAAGGCCGGCGGCTGCTGTGTGCCGCGGGCCAGGAGGGCCTGCGGCTCCCGCTGGTGATCACTCCGGACGGCACGGCTCTCATCGAGCCCGAGGACCGGGAGCTCGCCGCGCGGGTCGGCCTCGCGACGAACCCGGCAACCGACTTCTACGACCTCGTCGTCATCGGGGGCGGACCAGCCGGTTTGGGTGCGGCGGTGTACGGAGCCTCCGAGGGCCTGCGGACGGTCCTCGTGGAACGCTCCGCGACCGGAGGCCAGGCGGGTCAGAGCTCGCGCATCGAGAACTATCTCGGCTTTCCGGACGGAGTGTCCGGGGCGCAGCTCACCGACCGGGCCCGGCGTCAGGCGGCGAAGTTCGGTGCCGAGATACTGACCGCGCGCGAGGTCACCGGGCTGGAGATCAATGGTGCGTCGCGCGTCGTCCGGTTCTCGGACGGTTCCGCTGTCGCCGCGCACTCCGTGATTCTCGCGACCGGCGTGTCGTACCGGCAACTGGATGCGCCCCACGTGACCGAGTTGACCGGCTGCGGAGTGTTCTACGGCTCGGCCCTGACCGAAGCGGCCGCGTGCCAAGGCCATGACGTCTACATCGTCGGCGGCGCGAACTCCGCCGGCCAGGCCGCGATATACCTGGCCCGGAGCGCCAAGTCGGTCACCGTACTGGTGCGTAAACCGTCCTTGTCCACTTCGATGTCGCACTACCTCATCCAGCAGGTCGACGAGACGGCCACGATCTCCGTGCGCACCAACACGGTCGTCGACGCCGCCCACGGCTCGCGTCAACTGGAACAGATCACCCTGCGCGACACGGCGACCGGCCACACCGAACTCGTCGACACCCAGTGGATGTTCGTCTTCATCGGCGCAGCTCCGTTGACCGACTGGCTGGAGGGCACGGTGCTCCGGGACTCCCGCGGGTTCATCCTGACCGGCCCCGATCTGACCGCGGACGGGCGCCCGCCGGCCGGCTGGGAGTTGGACCGGCCGCCCTACCACTTGGAAACAAACGTCCCGGGCGTGTTCGTGGCCGGAGACGCCCGCGCCGAGTCCGCCAAGCGTGTCGCTTCCGCCGTAGGAGAGGGAGCCATGGCGGTCATGCTCGCCCATCGATATCTGGAGCAGTCATGAGCAGCCGGCCGATGCCATGCAGTCAGGAGGAACTCGGTTCGCTGTTCCTGTTCGAGAAGCTGGCCCCCGACCAGATCGCCCTGCTCTGCCGCGAGGGCCGTGTGGAGGAGTTCGAACCCGGGCCCGTGTACGGGGAGGGCGACGACGCCACATGCTTCTACGTGCTGCTCGAAGGGACCGTCGTTCTCTCGCGCCGGATCGGGGACTACGACGTGGAGATCACCCGGAGCTCCAGCCGCGGAGTGTACGCGGGTGCCTTCCAGGCCTACCTGGGTGACCGCCTGCGGCAGGTGTACAACAGCTCCTTGCGTGTCACCGAGCCCTCACGCTTTTTCCTGCTGCCCGCGGAGACGTTCGCCGCGATCATGCGCGAGTGGTTTCCCATGGCCGTGCACCTGCTGGAAGGCCTCTTTTTCGGCGCGAAGAGCACCCAGGAGGCCGTCGGCCAGCGAGAACGGCTCCTGGCTCTCGGGTCGCTGTCCGCAGGGCTGACCCATGAGCTGAACAACCCCGCCACCGCGGCCGTGCGAGCAACGTCCGCGCTCCGCGAGCGTGTGGCCGGGATGCGGCACAAGCTCGGCATCATCGCGGCACGCCCGTACCGGCGCGACAGCCTGGAGACGCTCATCGAGGTCCAAGAACGCACGGCCGAGCGCGTCGCCAAGGCCACCACCCTCAGCCCGCTGGAAGCCTCGGACCGGGAGGACACCATCTCCGACTGGCTGGACGACCACGGCATCGGGGACGGATGGCAGCTCGCGCCGACCTTCGTACAGGCCGGCCTCGACACCGACTGGCTGGACCAGATCGCCGCAGCCGTGGACGGGGACACCCTCGAAGGTGCCATGCGGTGGCTCAACTACACCGTCGAGACCGAACTGTTGATGAACGAGATCGAGGACTCGACCACCCGCGTCTCGGCCCTCGTCACCGCGGCCAAGCAGTACTCACAAATCGACCGAGCGCCCTACCAGGTCGCAAACGTGCATGAACTGCTGGACAGCACACTGCTGATGGTCTCCGCGAAGATCGGTCCCCACATCACCGTCGTCAAGGACTACGACCGCAGCCTGCCGAAGATCCCGGCCTACCCCAGCGAGCTCAACCAGGTCTGGACGAATCTGATCGACAACGCCGTCTCGGCGATGGACAGCACAGGCGCCGACGGCACGTTGACCGTACGAACCGCACGCGAGGGAGACCATCTGCTCGTCGAGTTCTGCGACACCGGTCCCGGAATCCCCGCGGAGATCCGCGACCGCGTCTTCGACCCGTTCTTCACCACCAAACCGATGGGTGAGGGCACGGGTCTCGGCTTGGACATCTCATGGCGCATCATCGTCAACAAACACAAAGGGGACCTGCGGTTCCACTCCGTCCCCGGCGACACCCGCTTCCAGGTACGTCTTCCGCTGGCCTCCGCCGACCCCCATGCCCCAGAGGAGCCGTCCTGAGTTCCCCGAACGGAATCGAGCCCTCGGCCCCTCCACCCCACCGCACAAAGTCGACCACCGACCGGCCACCGCTCACCCTGCCGGAAGGATCAGCGGCACCGGCTCCCCCGGCCGCCACTCGGACGGTACGGCGGCGAGCGCGTCGGCGAGGGCCGCGCCGTGCAGGAACGCGGATCCGTGACCGCCGACGGCACGCGCGGTGAGGCCGTCCCAGACCACCGGGCCGAGCAGATGGTGCGTCAGCCGAGGTCCAGCAGCTGCTCGTAGAAGCCGCCGATTTCTCGTTCTGTGTCGATGAGGTGGATCTCCAGGATCCAGTGGCACCGCCGGCCGGCCTTGTCGGTACGGCGCAGCGGGGTGTCGTTGCCCGGGGCGATGTAGGACTCGATGTCGGCGCCGTCGATCGTCTCGTGGGGGAATTCGCCGACCAGGTGTCCCGCGTGCCACCCTCCCAGGGTCCAGCCGGCTTCGACGGCGAGGTGTTCGACCTCGGCGTACAGCTGCTTGCCGGTGATGTCCGGGGCTGCCTCGAAGGCTTGGCGTCCTGCCGCGAAGACCTGCGGAAGGGTGTCCCGGAGGCGGTGTTTGGCGGGGTCGTCGCCCAGGACGTAGGTGCGGCCGAAGTCGGCTTCGTACTCCTCGAAAATCGGGCCGAAGTCGGCGAAGGCGATGTCGTCGGTGCCGATGGTGCGGTTCGGTGGGTTCTCCCGGTACGGCTGGAGGGTGTTGGGTCCGGAGCGGATGATCCGTTTGTGCCAGTGGCGGGTGGTGCCGAACATGTCGTTCGCCAGGTCGCGGATGCGGTCGCTGACTGCACGCTCGCTCTCGCCGGAGGCCACCAGGCCGCGGGCCGCGATCTCATGGAACAGTGCCTCGGCCTTGGCCTGGGCTTCCAGCAGCCGCTCGGCGCGTACGGGTTCATTCGTCATGCGACAAAATCTAAGGCTCCTGCGTCGAGGACGGCGAAGCGGATTACCGCGGGTCGGCCGCAGGTATGGGCCGGCGCGGTGGCGTGCGAGCAGGTGCCGGGCCTGTTCCACGGCCTGGGACGGTGTCCGGCGCTGCGAGGGCCTGGCGCTGCGGTGGAAGGGCCGCCTTCTCACGGTAATGTCGCGCTCCCCGTTTGCCGGTGCCGTTCTGTCCGTGCCAGAACTTCGTGGTCGTCGGTGTAAGGCTCGTGGGTGTGGCGGCAGTTGGTGAGAACGACCACGAAGTTTGCAGTCTTTCCTTGTCTGCCTGGGAGCTGCTGCTGCTCTATTACGGCATGCCAAACCGGCGTGCATCCCATTGTGCCGCCGGTGAGGCGCACGCGGCGCTCCGCCGCTTTTCGTCGAGAGGGAGTAGGGGTTACTTCGTGACCGCAAAGATAGGTACCGGAAGAAGAGTCGGGGCGATGTTCGTTGTCCTCGTGATGTCCATGGTGGTCCGCAGGCGCCCACTGTTCGCCGGCTCGTCCGGCCTCGACATTCCCTGTTTCTGCCTTTCTGTGAGCGGTCGGTCGGGTTACGGTCGGGCACATGACGCTATCGATGCGAGAACGAGAACAGTTTCTGGCGGAACCTCACATCGGTGCGCTGTCGGTGGTCGAGCGGCCAGACCGCGCACCGCTGACAGTGCCCATCTGGTATCACTACACGCCCGGCGGCGAACTGTGGGTGCGTACCGGGCCTGATTCTCGGAAAGCGCGAGCAATTCGCTCTGCAGGGCGCTTCAGTCTGATGGTGCAGCGGACCGAGCCGACAGTGCGTTACGTGTCGGTGGAGGGACCGGTCACCAGGACGGAATCAGACAGCCGCGAGCGATCCTGGGAGATGGCCGCGCGGTACCTCCCACAGGACAAGGTCGCCGACTTCGTCGAGTACGACCGCACCCAGCTCGGTGAGCATATCGCCATCTACCTGCAGCCGGAACACTGGTTGTCCGCCGACCTGGGGTCCTCCTGATCGCAATGACACCCGGGCCCAGGTCGCCCTGCCGGAACCGGCACCGGATCCCGAGGTTCGTGCGGATCCGGGCGACCGGGCGGGCCCGCAGATCAGCACGGACAGCTCGGCGATCCGCTTGAACTCCTGGGGCTGTAGCTGGACTCGCTCACCTGGGCTGACGTCAGCGACCCGCTACCGCTTTCGTCAGAACTTCGCAGGCCTGCAGGTGTCAGCGCGGGCAGTTGGCAGTCTTGCCCGGCAGCTTTCCCCCGACCAGATATCTGTCGACGGCACGGTCGGTGCACGTGGACGGATGCTCCGAGCCGTACGCCCCGTGCCCCTCGCCCTTGCGTACGAGCAGCGAGCTGTGATCCAACTGCCGCTGCACCGCCTGCGCGTTCTCCAGCGGAGTGTGCGCATCGTCGGTGTACGACACCAGCAGCACCGGCGCCGCCCCGGATGCCTTGATCGGCTCGGCCCCACCGGTGGGGGCGATCGGCCAGGTCGCGCAGTCGATCATCTGCCAGGCGTAGGAGCGCCCGAAGAGCGGCGACTGCTTGGCGAACGCGTCGGCGGTGTCGAGCATCTGCTTCGGGGACTTCGGAGCGGACGGGGAGTCCAGGCACAGCACCGCCGGCATGCTCATCGACTCGTTCTCCTCGGTCCGTTCCTCCTGCGGCGTCGGGTTCTCGCCACCGCTCCCGCCGGCCGTCCCGGCCTCGAAGCGGTCGAAGGCGGCCCCGTCCCCGTCCATGGCGGCTACCAGCGCCTTGGTCAGTGGCTTCCAGTTCTCTTCGGCCGTCACGGCCGTGTCCAGATACGTGGACAGGGTGGCGTCGGTGAATTTCTCACCGTCGGCGCCTCGCAGTGGCTTCTGTGCCAGTTTCTTGGCGAACGTGGTGAGCCTCCGCAGAATCTCCTCGGCCGTGGCTCCCAGACGGTCGTCCCGGCGCGCGACGAGGTCCTGGGCGTATCGACGCATCGCGTCATCGGACGTCTTGACGTCGCGGCGGGCGACCTGCTGCATGTCGGCGGCGGGGTTGACGACACCGTCGAGCACCATCCGGCCCACCTTGCCGGGAAACAGCTTCATGTACTGCTGGCCGATGAAGGTGCCGTAGGAGAAGCCGGTGTAATTCAACTTGGTGTCGCCCAGGACCGTACGCAGCACGTCCAGGTCGCGCGCGACGCTCACGCTGTCCATGTGCCCGAGAACCGCGCCGCTCGCCCGCCGGCAAGCCTGGGCACGCTTGGTCGCGTCGGCGAACGCCTTCTTGGCCTCCGCTTCGGTACGCGGCGGATTCTCGGGCTCCTGTGCCACGCCGTCGGGGCACTTGATCTGCCCGGACCCGGCTATGCCTCGAGGGTCGAAGCCGACCAGGTCGTAGCGGGCCCGCGCCTGTTTGCCGGCCTGCCAGTTTCCGTCGGCCACGTCGGCCGCACCGCCCGCGCCGGGCCCGCCTGGGTTGAAGAGCAGTGACCCCAGTCGATGACTGTGGTCCTTGGCCTGCACCCGCGACACACGCAGTTTGACGGTCTTCCCGTCCGGGGCGGCGTAGTCCACAGGCACCGTCACCCAGCCGCACTCCGCGCCGGGCACGGCCTTGGGGGTGACATCCGCGCCGCAGGCCGTCCACTGGACCTTCTGCTGTGTGAAGCGCGCGGGCAGCACCGGGACGGATGTGTTCCTGCCCTTGGCGTCGTCGGGCTGGGACGCGGCGGCGCCGCTGACGCCGCAGACCGCCACCACCAACGTGGTGGTGGCCAGGACACCGGTGGTCAAGGCCATGGACTTGCGGGGTTTGGACATCGCCGTTCTCGCTCTCTCGCTACTCCGCCGGGAAGCATGCGCACAGGCGTCGCCATCCCGCAGTTGGCCCCGTCACAATCGGGCATGAGACATACGCAGCGTCGGCGGGCGAACACGCATCGACGTCATTCGGGGCGATGCCACGGTCGGCGAAGAGCGAGACCGCTCTGCCTCGTGGCCGACCGCGCGGCCACGGAAGGGCGGGACGGCATCCAGCAGCGGCAAGGAGCTGGGTGACAATGGTGTGGTTTGCCACGAACCAGGAACACGGTGAGTGTCGGGTTGCACTCACCGGGTGATCCGGTGGTGCTTCGAGCCGGCCCGCCCTCTGGCGCCGCCCGTCTGCAGGCAACAGATCGCCGCAGGCTCCCCGCCCGGCGGGGCGGCCCGGCTGCCACCACAGGCGAGGCCTGCCGAGGTGCCGTGTGCCGGATACCCCGCCGCCGCAGTGATGGACGGCGGGGCCCGTCACGGTACGTCTTGCTCCCGGGCGGCGAGCCATGACCTGGCGAGTCCGGCAGGACGCCGACGCTCATCGACCGCTCTTCGGTGTCGGCCGAGCGCCTCTGATCTCCGTGCGCCGGAGTCCCTTACGGAAGCGCGTCAGCTCGGCTGAGCGACCGCCGCGGCGAGAGGCGATTCACGCGATGTCGACGAGGAGATCGCCTCCCTCCACCTGTTGGATCTGGTTGATGGCCAGCCTGGCCACCCGCCCGGTCTTCGGGGCGGTGATCGCGGCTTCCATCTTCATCGCCTCGATGGTGGCCACTGTGGTGCCGGCCTCCACCTCGTCGCCCTCGGCCACCGCGAGCGTCACCACTCCGGCGAACGGCGCGGCGACATGGCCGGGGTTGCCCCGGTCGGCCTTCTCCGTCACCGGTACGTCGGCGGCCGCTGCGGTGTCGCGAACCTGGATCGGCCGCAGCTGGCCGTTCAGGGTGGACACCACGGTGCGCATGCCGCGTTCGTCGGCCTCGCCAACGGCCTCCAGCTCGATCAGGAGCCGTACGCCCGGCTCGAGGTCGACGGCGTACTCCGTCCCGGAACGCAGCCCGTAGAAGAAGTCCTTGCTGTCCAGCACGCTCGTATCGCCGTAGGCCTGGCGGTGTGTCTCGAAGTCGCGCGCCGGACCGGGGAACAGCAGCCGGTTGAGCGTCGCGCGCCGGTCCTTCTCCAGTCCCGTCTGGTCCTCCGCGGTCAGTTCCTGCACGGGCCTGGGTTCGGCGCGGCCTTCCAGCGCCATGGCGCGGAACGGCTCGGGCCACCCGCCGGGCGGGTTGCCCAACTCGCCGCGCAGGAAACCGATGACGGAATCGGGGATGTCGAACTCGTTCGGCGTCGCCTCGAAGTCCTCCGGCTTCACCCCGGCGCCCACCAGGTGCAGAGCCAGGTCCCCGACCACCTTGGACGACGGGGTCACCTTCACCAGACGGCCGAGAATCCGGTCGGCGGCGGCGTACATCGCCTCGATCTCCTCGAAGCGGTCCCCCAGGCCGAGCGCGACTGCCTGCGTACGCAGGTTGGAGAGCTGCCCGCCCGGGATTTCGTGGTGGTACACGCGGCCGGTCGGCGAGGCCAGGCCCGCCTCGAACGGCGCATAGATCCTGCGGACGCTCTCCCAGTACGGTTCCAGGTCCCCGATCGCCTTCAGATCCAGCCCGGTGGGCCGTGCGGAGTGATCGGTCGCGGCCACGATCGCCGACAGCGAAGGCTGCGAGGTGGTGCCGGCCATGGACGCCACCGCACCGTCCACCGCGTCCGCGCCGGCCCGGATCGCGGCGAGGTAGGTGGCCAGCTGGCCGCCCGCGGTGTCATGGGTGTGCAGGTGCACCGGCAGGTCGAACTCGCGCCGCAGGGCTGATACGAGCGTCTCGGCGGCAGGCGCCCGCAGCAGCCCCGCCATGTCCTTGATGGCCAGGACATGAGCGCCGGCCTCCACGATCTGCTCGGCCAGGCGGAGGTAGTAGTCCAGGGTGTACAGCCGCTCGGACGGGTCGGACAGGTCGGAGGTGTAGCACAGGGCGACCTCGGCGACGGCCTTTCCGGTCTCCCGTACAGCATCGATGGCGGGCCGCATCTGCCCGACGTCGTTGAGCGCGTCGAAGATCCGGAAGATGTCGATACCGGTGGCCGTGGCCTCCTGCACGAAGGCGTCGGTCATCTCGGTCGGGTACGGCGTGTAGCCCACGGTGTTGCGGCCGCGCAGCAGCATCTGCAGGCAGATGTTCGGTACGGCTTCACGGAGTGCGGCCAGGCGCTCCCAGGGGTCCTCGGCGAGGAAGCGGAGCGCGACGTCGTAGGTGGCGCCGCCCCAGCACTCCAGTGACAGCAGTTGCGGCACCGTCCGTGCCACCAGCGGGGCCACGGCGAGCATGTCCCTGGTACGGACCCGGGTGGCGAGCAGCGACTGATGGGCGTCCCGGAAAGTGGTGTCGGTGACTCCGATGACCGGTGACTCACGCAGCCACCGGGCGAACCGTTCCGGGCCGAGCTCGGCAAGCCGCTGCCGGGAGCCGGCGGGCGGTTCGGTGGCGGGCAGGGGTGGCAGTTTGGTGATCGGGTCGATCAGTTCGGGCCGTGCGCCGTGCGGCTTGTTCACCGTCACGTCCGCGAGGTAGGTGAGCAGCTTCGTGCCGCGGTCGGCGGAGTGGCGCGCGGTGAGCAGGTGCGGGCGCTCTTCGATGAACGACGTGGTGACCCGCCCGGCCCGGAAGTCCGGGTCGTCGAGCACGGCTTGCAGGAACGGGATGTTCGTGGCGACACCGCGGATGCGGAACTCGGCCACCGCGCGCCGGGCCCGGCCGATGGCGGTGCTGAAGTCCCGTCCCCGGCAGGTGAGTTTGACCAGCATCGAATCGAAGTGCGCGCTGATCTCCGTACCGGCGTGCGTGGTGCCGCCGTCCAGCCGGATCCCCGAGCCGCCCGGCGACCGGTAGGCGCTGATCCTGCCGGTGTCCGGGCGGAAGCCGTTGGCGGGGTCCTCGGTGGTGATACGGCACTGCAGCGCGGCGCCGTGCAGGACGACCGTGTCCTGCGTGAGACCGAGATCGGGCAGCGTCTCACCTGCGGCGATACGCAGCTGCGCCTGCACGAGGTCGACGTCGGTGACCTCCTCGGTCACCGTGTGCTCGACCTGGATGCGCGGGTTCATCTCGATGAAGACGTGGTTCCCGTCGCGGTCGAGGAGGAACTCCACGGTGCCCGCGTTGCGGTAGCCGATCTGCCGGGCGAACGTCACGGCGTCGGCGCAGATCCGCTCGCGCAGTGCCGGGTCGAGATTCGGCGCGGGCGCGAGTTCGATCACCTTCTGGTGCCGGCGTTGAAGCGAGCAGTCGCGCTCGAAGAGGTGGATGACATTGCCGTGCCCGTCGGCGAGGATCTGCACCTCGATGTGGCGGGGGTCGACGACGGCTTTCTCCAGGAAGACGGTGGGATCGCCGAACGCGGACGCGGCCTCGCGGGCCGCCGCCTCGATGGACTCGCGCAGCATGTCGGGGTCCTCGACGCGCCGCATACCGCGCCCTCCGCCGCCGGCGACCGCCTTGACGAACACGGGAAAGCCGATGTCCTCGGCGGCACGTACCAGTTCGTCCACGTCGGTGGAGGGCTCCGAGGAACCGAGCACCGGTACGCCGGCCGCGCGCGCGGCGGCCACCGCGCGGGCCTTGTTCCCGGTCAGTTCGAGCGTGTCCGTGCCCGGCCCGACGAACGTGATGCCCGCCTCCTCGCACGCACGCGCCAGCTCGGGGTTCTCGGACAGGAACCCATAGCCCGGGTACACCGCGTCCGCTCCCGCCCTGCGCGCGGCACGGACGATCTCCTCCACGGAGAGGTAGGCACGCACCGGGTGTCCCGGCTCGCCGATCTCATGTGCCTCGTCGGCCTTCAGCCGGTGCAGTGAATTGCGGTCCTCGTGCGGGAAGACGGCAGCGGTTTTCGCGCCCAGCTCGTAGCTGGCACGGAATGCGCGAATCGCGATCTCACCACGATTGGCGACCAGTACCTTGCGGAACATTCTCGATCCCTTCAGCCTGCCGTAGCGGACACCATGGTGTCCGCTACGGGCAGATCAGACGCCGGACCCGTAGTGACTTGTTACCTGACCAGGCGCCATGTATCTCAGCAATGGGTCAGCATGCACCCTGCCAGAGGTGTGGAAAGACGCCGACACCTGCCCACCGGTGTCGCCCTCCGAACCCCTCTGAACTGCAGAAACACCGGTCAGCCCGCTAAGACTGCAGGTGTGGTGAGCGCGGTACCACCAGCGAGCCGGAGCGGTCAGCCCGCGGGAAGAGTAACGGTGAAGCGTGCCCCGGGCCCGCCGCCGGCCAGGGTGATGTCGCCGCCGGCCGCGCGGGCCAGACGCCGGGCAAGCGCCAGGCCGAGCCCCGCGCCGTCGTGTCCGTCCTCGGGCCGCGCACGACGGCCGGGCTCGAAGAGCGAGGCGACGAACTCCTCGGGCACACCGGGCCCGTCGTCGCTGACTTCCACCGTGACCGCACCGGCCGCCGCGGTGCAGGCGAGGGTGACCGAGTGCTCGGCATACCGGAGGGCGTTGTCCAGCAGCGGCATCAGAATCCGCTCGGCGACGGCGGGCGAGACACCGATGTCCACCGCCTCACCGACCACGCCGACCGTGGGGGCACCGGGGTGTGCGGCGGCGATGCGCTCGGCCAACTGGTGCGCCAGGTCGGGGAAACGGCAGCGCCCGGGGGTCTGTGAGCTGCGCGTCCGGACCTCGGAGAGCAGGGTGTCGCAGATCTGCTGCATGGTGGCGGCGGCGCCCGCGATGGCTTCGTGGGAGGCCGCCTGTTCGTCCGCATCGCGCGGACGGCGGGTCAGCCAGTCGGCTTCCGCGGTGATCCGCGCCAACGGCGTCCGCAGCTCGTGGGACAGCTCGGCGGCCTGCTGCTGCTCATGTCGCAACACGGCGGCGAGCCGGTCCAGCAGGGCGTCGAGACTGGTAGCGAAGGAAGCGAGCTCGTCGGGGCGGCCGACGGCGCCGAAGCGTTCCGGGGCTCCGGCCGCACTCCACCGCGCGGCCTGGTCACTCATGGCGGCGACGGGCCGCAGGGCCCGGCGCACCACGAGCCGGGTCAGCAGATAGATGGTGCCCAGCAGCAGCGCCGCCAGCGCGATCGACCCGGCCAGGGCGGCCTCCGCTGTACTGCGATACGGGTCGAGGATCACGGACGAGACCACGGTGCCCGCCTGCCGGCGGCCGTCGGGGGCCTTGACCGGGAAGGCATAGAGCCGGGTCGCTCCGGGCCCGCCGGTCTCGGCAAACGCCTCGCCGTGGCCCGCCAGCAGCGCCGCCTGCCGTTGCAGACCGGCAGGCACGCCGGGCGGCTTCTCGATCGCGCGGTTGCCCTGGAAGATCCACACGCCGGTGTCCAATGCCTGGTCCTGCGCGGGCTCGTGGACGAGCAGCCGCCCGCCGGGCCGTGCCTCCACGGTGGCCGCCACCGCCTCCGCCCGGGTACGGAGCACGTCGTCGGCCTGCTCGTGCAGCCGCTTGTCGAGGGCCAGATTGAACACCGTCGTCAGCACGGCGACCCACAGCGCGCCGGTGGCCAGCGCCATCAGCGCCAGCCGGCCACGCAGGGTGCGTGGGGCGGGGAAGCGTTTCCCGGGAATGCGTTTCATGAGAAGCGGTAGCCGACGCCGCGTGCGGTGCTGATGCCGTGCGGGCTGTCCGCCTCGCGCAGCTTGCGCCGCAGCCGTGCCAGGTACTGGTCCAGGGTGTTGTCACTGACCTGCGCCCCCTCCGGCCAGCCCGCCCGCACCAGCGCCTTGCGGCGTACCACGGCTCCCGGGTCCGCCATGAGACAGGCCAGCAGCCGGAACTCCGTAGGGGTCAGCGGGACCGCCTCGCCGTGCACCGTCAGCTCGTGCCGTACTGGGTCCAGACGCAGCGCGCCCGCACTGTCGGCGAGCGCGTTGCCGCTGCCCCCGCGGCGCAGGACCGCCCGGATCCGGGCCGCCAGCTCACTCAGATGGAACGGCTTGGGGAGGTAGTCATCGCCGCCCGAGGCGAACCCGGCGAGCCGGTCGGTGAGATTGCCGCGGGCGGTCAGGAAGATCACCGGTGCCGTGATGCCCGCACCGCGCATCGCCTGGCAGACATCCCGTCCGTCGGAATCCGGCAGCCCGATGTCGAGTACCACCGCGTCCACCGCCGCGTCGACGCGGCGCAGCGCCGCGGCACCGTCAGTGGCGGTCACGACGTCGAAGTCCTCCTCGCGCAGGCCGCGCGCGAGGACGTCGCGCAGGCCGTGGTCGTCCTCGACGATCAGAATGCGGGCAGCGGTCACCTCGCCAGTATTACCCCGGCCCGCCCCGCCCCCGTGAACGAGGACGAGGGCATCGGTGGACGCGTTCAGGTTCCGTTCAGGTCCGGCCCGGTCTCGCGCGGCGGGGAGCGGAGGGAGGGGCGCAGAGCCCGGGCCCGCTCAACGGGCCCGCGGTCGCGTGATCGGTGGCACACCTCATGGTCATCGAGGACGCCCCGATGATCGGCAGCCGGCTCATCGCCACACCGCGCGTGCCCGGCCGCAACGAGCGCGGACAGGGCATGACGCATGGGGAACACTCGGCCAGCGGACATGAGTCAGCCGGAATACCGCGCGGTCTCCGCCCTGCTCCAACAGGTCGTGCATACCGGCTGCGGCGTGTCCGGCCTCGTCACGCACCGGTCAGTAGAGGTAGCCGCGCCCGGCTCGCTCGCGGCTCACCAGACCTTGTCGGGCCCTAAGGCGTGAGGGCGCTCCCCAGGAAGTGGAGGAAGTCGCTGGTCGCGTCGGCGGCTCCGACGGCGGGGAGGATCGCCGAGGCGAGTACCGCGACGGCCAGCAGCCGGGCGCGGGGAAGGGGTGCGGCCTGGAGGGCCGCGACGCGTCGGGTGACGGCCAGTTGGGAGAGGTGCAGCGCGGAGGAGAGACGGCTGCGGTGGGAGAGCAGCGCGGCGCGGGCGACGGCCCGGGCCGTGGTCTCGCGTCCGGCGCCGGTCTCGGCCGCGTCCTCGTCCGCCCACCTCTCCAGCAGGAAGGTGACCGTTTCCCGCAGGGGTATGAGCACCGGGACCACGGCCGCGGCGAGGTCGGCGACCAGCCGGAGCCGGTCGTGCCGGTGCCGCAGATGGGCGCGCTCGTGGGCGAGCAGGACCCGGCGCTCGTGCGCGTCCAGGCCCGCGAGCATGGCGGAGGTGACCACGATCCGGCCGTCCGTGCCGGGCAGCGCGAACGCCTGGGGGGTGCTGGAGGTGATGACGATGAGCTCACTGTCCGCGGGATGCGTCTCGCGCAGTCGCTTCAGGTTCCGCAGGGTGGCGCGATGGGCCCGTAGGACCCGGTGGGCTCGGTACGCGCCCCATACGAGCAGGGCGATGGCCAGTACGGCGATGACCTCCGGGACGGGCTCGGGGATGTGCAGGCGGTCCTCCTGCGCCTCGGCTATCACTGGCGGCGCGTCGTCCAGGAGCGTGCCGCCCAGCAGCATCAGCGCCCACACCGAGGCCGCTGCCGTCACCCCACCGGTGATGACCAGGGCCCGTGCCGCGTAGGCGGGGGCGAGCACCCGGCCCACCCCCGGAGCCGCCACGGCCAGCAGCACCGCGAGGACCAGGGGCACGTACACATCGACCCTCATGTGTCGCTGCCCCCGCCGAGAAGTTCCCGCAGCGCCCGTTCCTCCGCCGGGCTGAGTCCGGTCACGAACTGCTGGAGCGCGGCGATGGGGTCGGGGCCGCGGTCCAGGGCCTGATGCATCACCTCGGCCGTCAGCTGCGCCGCGTTCTTGGCCGGACGGTACGCCCCTCGCCGGCCGTCGGCACCGCGCACGACCAGGCCCTTGTCGTACAGGCGCTTGAGGATGGTGTGCACCGTGTTGTAGGCGAGTCCGCCGATGTCCGTCTGGACCTCGGTGGGGGTCATCGGCCGCTCGGACGCCCACAGCGCGGCGAGGACCTCGCTCTCCAGCTCACCAGAGCTGCGGCGTTCGCCTTCGCCACGGGAATTGCCGGGAACCATGACCCCCACCTTACGGCGCGTAGGGGCGCTCAGGCGACGAGCAGTTCGGAACCGTGCTTGGCATCGAGCAACTCGGCGAAGAGCCGCTCCCATCGAGGCCGGAGAAGATCCATGTCGTAGCGGCGGGCGGAGACGACGGCCCGTTCGCCCAACTTGTCGCGCAGCGGCTCGTCCTCGATCAACCGGGTCATGGCGGCAGCGAGGCCGCCGGTGTCGTCCGGGGCGACGAGCAGGCCGTCCTCGCCGTCGGTGATGATCTCCCTCGGACCCTGCGGGCAGTCATAGCTGATCACCGGCACGCCATGGCTCATCGCCTCGGCGAGGACCATTCCGAAGCCTTCGTGCCGGGAGCTCAGGACGAACAGCGAGGCCTTGGCGAGTTCCTCGTCCAGATGCGTGGTGGCGCCCATCAAGTAGACGTGGTTGTACAGGTGGCGGGCGTGGATGAGGTCGCGCAGCCGCTGCTTCTCCGGCCCCGAGCCGAAGATCCGCAGCTGCCAGTCGGGATGCTCGCGGGCGACCTCGTCGAAGGCAGTGATCATCTGGTCGAACCCCTTGGACCTGACCAGCCGCCCGGCCGCGACCACCACCGGCCGACGCAGGGTCGAACGCTGGGCCGTGGCGCCGTGGAGCGGGTTGGGTATGCGCGCGATCCGCACATCGGACACGGTCAGCGCCGAACGGTAGGCGCGCTCATCGGCATCGGTGAGCACCGTGACCGCGTCCAGCTGCGGGTAGAACTCCCGGATGGCATCGGCGAGCTCGGGCTTGTGGTGCGCGTAGTGCAGATGTTCCTGCGCCACCCTCGCCACGCCCTCCGGCGCATACCGCGCGATCAGCAGATTCAAGGCCGGCCGGGTCCCGACGACTATCCCGTCCTCCAGCGACTGGAGATAGCGCACGATGCGGCGGTCCGTGAGCCGGTTGAACCGGTGGTAGCGCACTTCCGCCTTCGGCACCAGGCGACTTGGCCCCCGCATGGCCAGTGACTCCCAACGCCGGCGCCAGGTGGGCGCGGCAGCGGATACGTCGAGCAGCGGGCGCAGGCGCACGCGGCGGTCGAGGGCGAAGACCGGAGTCTCCCGGCGGCGCCACACGCTGACGACTTCCACCTCATGGCCGGCGGCGACCAGGGCGTTCGCCTGACTGATCACCGTCCGTACGGTGCCGCCGACGGTGTAGGCGTTGAGCAGCAGGAAGCGGATCTTCATGGTGCCTCCCGACGGCAGACGACCGACAGGTTGTCCTTCACCGTGTAGTACGGCTCGATCCACATGCCCGCCACCGCCTGGGCCGGGTAGGTGAAGATCTTCTTCTTCCCCACGATGTCGTCCAGGTGGCGCCCCAGCCGCAGGATCTCGGCCCGGCCGGGAAGCTTCAGATACAGATCCCAGGTCTGCTCGGCTCCGGAGCAGGCCGCGGCCAGCTCGTCGAGGCCGATGGACGCCCCGAACCGGCCGCCCGTACCAGCGGTCGACAGACGCAGTTCGCTGCCTGTGGATTCCCGGGAGCGGACGACCAGCGTCCCGTCTTCCCGCGAGCCCCCGCCCGCCACCATTCCGCGGATGAGGATCTGGCCGTCGCGCGGCCAGACTTCCTCCACTTCCGCCTGCGCGGGTATGAAGACGGCATTCGCCCCGTCCACCAAAAGCACCTCCCACAATCCGCCCTACAGCCCGTAGGGTCCCTAAACCCTACATGTTGTAGTGCAGGAAGAGGGGAGAGGTCGATCACCTCCGGTGGGAGAGCGGGAAGGCCGGGACGGGGCACCGAGAGGACGGGCGTGCGGGGGCGGGCCGATGTGGGGAGGAGGGCTCCGCCGGCGGTGAAGTGACCCATGACGCCGGGCACACCCCGGGCACGCGCTTCGTGGTCAGCCTGCCCGCCGGATGCCTCTGTCCCGCCCGACGCCCCCAGGCGGGACAGCTGCGGACACCGCGCCTGTCCCGGTGATGCTCAGGAAACACCCGTGAGGGTCTTGTCCTGGGGGACCGCGGTCCTGCGCTCCTGTACGTGGGCATAACCCATGAGGCCGATGAGCACCGCCAGGAGCACCGCCGAAGAACCCGCCGTGCCGAGGTCGAGACCGCCCTTGGCGAGCGGCTTGGTGAGGAAGTCGCCGGCGGTCGCCCCGAGGGGCCGGGTGAGCACGAAGGCGATCCAGAACAGCACCACGTTCGGCACGGCCGGCACCCGCATCAGGACGACGAGTACGGCGAGCACACCGGTGACGAGCAGGGCGCCGCCCGCGTATCCGAGCCCGGAGCTGTCGGAGAGGAAGTCGCCCATCGAGGTGCCGAGCGTGTTCGACACGAGGATCGCCGCCCAGAAGAGGGCCTCCGCGCGGAAGGTGACGATGTCGCGGATGGCGAACGTCAGGCCGGTGCGCTTCCAGATGACGAAGATGGCGAGCAGCAGCGAGATCAGAATGGCGGCCCCTGTGGGGTAGCCCAGCCCCAGGCCCTGCGGTCCCCAGCCGAGCGACTTCGCGCCGTCGGTGAGGAACTTGGCGCTGGCGTCCCGGTTCATGAAGTCGGACATCGTGGTGCCCGCCATGCTCGTGGACAGGATGACCGTCCAGTAGAAGAAGGGGTTGTAGCGCCGCGACCGGAGCTGCACGACCAGCGTGACCACGAAGATCAGGAACAGCGCGATGGTGGTCAGGAAGTAGCCGAGCTTGAGGGTCTGGGCAAAGAGGTCACCGGCCGTCTCGCCGAGGGTCGTCGCGGCGATCTTCATGACCCAGAAGGCCAGTGTGACCTCGGGGAGCTTCCGCAGCACGTACCTGTCGGTACCGGCGACGTCCATGTCGGTCAGGACTTCGGGCTCAGGCAAGGTCGATCCCTCCTGGGAGGCGCCTCCGCATCGCCACACGTCGTGCCGTGGGGCCCTGCGGAGTACGCACAATGGTGGCAAATGGCGAGTACGAGGTACACCGCGCTCAGCGATGACGCCGCACGCCGCCCAACGCTCCCAGCCGCAGCCTGAACACATCCTGAACGCCACCGACCGCACCCACGAAGCACCCCCGGACGGGTGAAAGCCGGCCCCCGGAACCCGGGGACCGGCCGTCGTTCGGGGCGAGCCCGCGCTCAGCTCGCCCGTGCGGTGAGCCGTTCCGGCTCGGAGACGTCTCGCCGGGTGACCGTCAAGAACACCACCAGGCCGAGGATGACGGTGAGGAACAGCACGCTGGTGATCACCGTGCCCAGGCCGAGCCCGCCGTCCGAAGTCGGCTGGGACAGGTAGTCGCCGATCGAAGCGCCCAGCGGCCGGGTCAGGATGTAGGCGATCCAGAAGCTCCACACCGCGTCCAGACCAAGGGCGAAGTGCGCCACGGCAACCGCGGCGATCCCCAGGGCGAACAGGCCGGCGGAGAGCCAGTACCCGAGGTCCATGCGCTCGGCGACCAGGTCACCGGCGGCGGTGCCCAGGGCGAAGGTGAACAGCACGGCGAGCCAGTAGAAGGACTCGCGGCGGGTGGTGTCGACATGGTGGATGGACAGGGTCCGCTCACTGCGGTACCAGGCCACGAACACCACGACGAGGGCCACCCCGAAGGCCACCGTGCTGGTCTCCAGCGGTACGCCCAGATTGTCGGTGAGGTTGTCGCTGATCAGCGTGCCCACCACGCTGATCAGCGCCACGGCGAGCCAATAGATACCGGGCCGGTAGGCGCGGGTGCGGAACTGCGCCACCAAGACCGCGACGAGCAGGACGCTCATCAGCAGCGACACACCCGTCAGGCCCAGGCCGAGCTTCGCGTTGAGCAGGTCGGCCGCGGTCTCGCCGACGGTGGTGCAGAGAATTTTGATGACCCAGAAGTACGCCGTGACTTCGGGAACCTTGTTCCAGCGGAGGCGCCGGCCAGTGGGGGCGGAAGCAGTGCCGGACGCCTCGTGCGCCTCGACTGCCCCAGGGATATCAGCTGTCATGGTGCCCGACCGTGCCATCAGCAACCTGAACGCATCCTGAGCACGCACCGCGCCGCACTGTGCCGCGCCGCATCGGGCGGGATCATGGCTGCCGTGCCCACCTCGCCGGGTCGTCCGCGGCCCCACCTCCGGCTAGCGTGATGACGTGGCGCGCATCGTGATCGTCGAGGACGACGACGCCATCGGAGGCCGGCTCGCGGCGACGCTGCGCGCCCAAGGCCATGAATGCGACTGGTGCCCCGACGGAGCTTCGGCGCTGGCCCGTGCCAGGCACGGGCCGGCCGATCTGGTGCTGCTGGATCTCGGGCTGCCGGACGTGGACGGCTTCGAGCTGTGCCGCGCCATGCGGGAGTTGCTGCCCGGCGCGGTGCTCGTCGTGCTGACCGCGCGCACCGGCGAGATGGACGTGATCGAGGCGCTGGAATCGGGCGCCGACGACTACCTGACCAAGCCGTTCCGGCTCGCCGAGTTGCAGGCTCGGATCGCCGCCCATCTGCGGCGCGCCGGTCCGGGCCGGTCGGACGGCGCGAGCCGGATCCGCTACGGCACCCTGCTGATCGACCGCGCCGCCCGGCGCTGCCTCACCCCGGCCGGCGAGGTGGAGCTGCGGCCCAAGGAGTTCGACCTGCTGGTCCGGCTGGCCGTCTCGGCCGGCCGCGCGGTGAGCCGGGAAGACCTGATGAGCGACGTATGGGACGAGAACTGGTTCGGTCCCACCAAGACGCTCGACGTCCACGTGGCCGCGCTGCGCCACAAGCTCGGTGACCGGGTGCGGATCGCGACCCTGCGGCACTTCGGCTACCGGCTCGAACCACCCAAGGAGCCCTGACCGTGCGCCGCCGGATCCTCCGCGCGGTGGTCATCGCGGTGGTGTGCGCGGTGGTGCTGTTCTCCGTACCTCTGGCCGTGGCGACGCTTCGGCTCTACCGGCAGGACGAGACGCGCGAACTTCAACAACTGGCCCAACGGGTGGCCGTGACCGTCCCGGCGGACGTACGGCATCCCCGCGATCCCATGGAGTTGCCGCCCGTCGAATCCGATACCTGGATCGGCGTCTACGACGACGGCGCGCGCCTGGTGACCGGATCGGGGCCGGCGGGCGGGGACAGCTCGGTGCGCGACGCGCTGGCGGGCCGGGTCTCCGCGCAGCGGCTGGGCAACCGGCTGGTGGTGGCGGTACCGGTGGGTTCGGGCGAGCGGGTCCGGGCCGTGGTGCGGGCCAGCTCACCGGCCGCCCGACCGCTCCAGCGGGCCGTGCTGACCTGGGTGGCGATGCTCGCGCTCGCCGCGGTCGCAGTCGGCGTGGGAGCGGTGCTGGGCACCCGATCCAGCAGACGGCTGGCCCGCCCCCTGGAATCGCTGGCGCGGACCGCCGGCCGGCTGGAGACCGGAGACCTGGCTGCCCGGGCAGGCCCGTCCGGCCTGCCGGAGGCCGACGCCGTCGCGACCGCGCTCAACCGGGCCGCCGAACGCATCGAGGGACTGCTGCGGCGGGAGCGGGCCTTCAGCGCGGACGCCTCGCACCAGCTGCGCACAGCGCTGACACGGGTGCGGCTGGAGCTGGAGAGCGCGCTTGCCGCGGACGGCGAGGCGTCCGCGGACCCGCGCGCCGCCCTGCACGCCGCCTTGGACTCGCTCACCGCCATGGAGACCACGGTCGACGATCTGCTCGCCCTGGCCCGGGACGTGCCCGAGCAGGCACCGCTCGACGTGCGGGAGTTGCTCGCGGACGCCGAACGGCGCTGGCATGGCGAGCTGGCGGCCGCCGGACGGCCGCTGCGGATCACCGTCGTCGAGCAGCTGCCCGAGGCGGTCGGCTCGGCCCGTGCCGGGCGCCAGGTCCTGGACGTCCTGCTCTCCAACGCGCTCAACCACGGCGTCGGCGCTGTGACCGTCACCGCCCGGGACGCCACCGGGGTGGTCGCCGTGGACGTGGCGGACGAGGGCCCCGGCCTTCCCGCGGGCGAAGACGTCTTTGCCCGGCGGTACGGCGACACCGGTCGCGGCCACGACAGCGGCCATCGGATCGGGCTGGCGCTCGCCCGGTCCCTGGTGGACGCAGAAGGCGGGCGCCTCATCGTCTCCAGGCGAGCGCCGCACCCCCGCTTCACCTGGCTCATCGCCGGCGCACGCGAGGAGCCGGAACCATGACGCGCCAACGCCCTCACCGTCCGTCCGCTCCCCGCCGGCTTCCTGTTCGCGTCCGGTACCCGGAAGCCCGGCTCACAGCTCCCGCAGCTCGGTGAGCGGGGGGCGCCGGGCGTGGCGCACCGCGGTCCACGCCGCCAGGGCCAGCGCTGCCGCGACGGCCGCGGCGAGCGCGCCCAGGTAACCCCACGGCACGGCGAGCGCCGCCGGCGGCGGGTCGAACACCCCGGACAGAACTTTGACCAGCACCTGGGACAGCGACCAGCCGAGCAGCACCCCGCCGGCCGCACCGGCCACCGCCACCAGCACGGCCTCGCTCCACACGAATCCGGACAACTGCCGCCCCCGAGCGCCCAATACGGACGCCAGCGCCAGCGTGCGCCGCCGTTCGGTGAGCCCGAGAGCGAGCACCAGGCCGCCGGCCGCCGCGCCCAGCACCAGCGCGAACCCCAGCTCCACCCGGGTCAGCCCGCCCAGGTCCACCGCGGTGAGGCTGGAGCCGGTCACGGTCCGGGCGGTCGGCAGGTCGGTGACGTGGGCGGCCGGGCCGAGCACGGACCGCACGTGCCGCGCCACGACGCCCTGGTTGGCACCACCGGTGTTGACGAGCAGGGTGCCGACCGCGCCGCTGCCGGTCGTCCGGGCCACGTAGGAGGCGTTGGCCACCAGGAAGCTGTCCTTGGGGGCGGTCGGGAACTCCTTGGCGACGCCCACGAACCGGAACGTCACCGGCCGCAGCTGGTGGGTGCGGCTGTCCTGCAGGCGCAGCTGGACCCGGTCGCCGGGCTGCAGCTGGAAGTCGTTGGCGGTCTCCACGCTGACCAGGAGCCCGTCGGGCTGCCGCCGCAGCCGGTCCATCAGCTGCCCGGCGGTCCCTCCGGAGAAGTACGCGTCCTGGAGCCGGCCCGCGCCGACGACGGTGGACGGCCGCACCCCGTACAGGTCCTGGAGGTCGGGGCCGACGTACGCGAAGCGGTGCTGGAGCGGCTCCACACTGCGCACGCCGGGCAGCCCCGCCACCCGCACCGCGTCGGCCGCGCCCGTGGTGGTGCCGGGCGACTCGGTGACGGTGACGTCGGCGCCATTGGTGAGCACCGCGTCGACCCCGGCCTGCTGGCTGTAGGTGGAGTTGAACACGGCGGTCGAGGCGGCGAAGGCGATGGCCAGGGCGAGCAGCACCACGGCCCGCAGCACGGTGCCCCGTTGCCGGGACAGGCTGGCCGCGACGGTACCGGACAGCGCCCCGGTCGCCGGCCGCAGCAGACGGGCCAGCACCGGCCGGCCCCGCCGCAGCAGCAGGTCCATCAGCAGCCAGGTCAGCAGCGCCCCGCCGGTCCACAGCAGGGCCGGGCCGGCGAACGCCCAGTAGTCCACCGACAGCGTGGGCGTGCCTTCGGGCGCGAGGACCAAGGCGTAGTTCGTACGGCTGGTGATCTGGAAGACCGCCAGCGCGCCGGCCAGCAGCCCGGCGGCCAGTACCCACCATGCGGCGCGCGGCACCCGGCGCCGCTCCCCCGTCGCCCGGCCGGCCACGATCGTGGCGGCCCTGATGTCGCGGCGCGCCGGCAACAGCACGGTCGTACCGGCGATCACCGCGCCCACTGCGAGCGCCGCAAGCGCCCAACCGACGGTGAAGCTACCCGTCGTGCCGAAAACCGTACGCGCCAGCAGCGCCGCCACTGTCAGTCCCGCGGCCCCACCGGCGACGGCCACCACCCCGGCCTCCACGGCCGCGAGGGCCAGCAGCCGCCCCGCGGAGGCGCCACGGGTGCGCAAGAGGGCCTGCTCCCGGCGCCGCCGGGTGGCCCCCGCTCCGGCGACCGCCGCCGTGAGCGCTCCGGCCAGCACCGCACCGGGGACCCCGAGGAACAGGAACAGCAGCTGCGCGTACAGCGCGTCCGAGCGGGCCGCGTCCAGCACCGCGCTCAGGTTGTCGCCGACCTGGCCGGTGCCCGCCAGCTGCAGGTCCATGTGGTGGGCACTGCCGGTCGCCGCAGCGTAGGCAGCGGCCGGGTCCGGCGGCAGGGCGTGGCTGCGCCGTGCGTGGACCTGCTGATGAACAAGGTCGGGGTGGAGCTTGGCCAGCGGGCCGAAGGCCGCCTGCCAGCGGGCGGGCGGCAACAGGACGACATTGTCCGGGGGCGCCGTGGGCTGCGACTGCGGCGGTGCGCCGACCTTCTGGAACAGCGAGTCGGCCTGCGGCAGGTCCACCACCCCGTCCACCCGCACCTTCACCGGTGGCAGTCCCGCGCGCCCGACGGCCACCGTGTCACCTGGCGCCGCGTGCAGGTTCGCGGCGGTCTGCTGGGCCAGCAGCACTCCGTCGCCGCGTCCGGCCAGCACCCGGATCTCGCCCGGGAACGCCGAGCGGTATCCGGCCGGCACGCTCAGTACGGCGCCAGGTCCGGTGGTCTGCGAGGTGCCGCCGGCGCTGGCGCCCAGACCGCTGGTCCGGGCGTAGCCGACCGGTAGCGCGGCCCGGGTGCCCGGAGTGTGTCGCACGGCGGACAGCACCTGCCGGGCGTCGGCTCCGTTCGCCGCCTGTACCTGCCAGTCAACGACGACTCCGTGTACCGACTGCGCGGTCATGGTCGCCTGGGTTGCCCCGAGGAAGCCGCCGAGCGCCGCCAGCAGCGCCACCGCCATGGCGACCCCGGCCGCGACCCCGAAGAGCCGTCCGCCGCGGCGTCGCAGCAGCCCGGCCAGCCAGATCCTGATCATGGCTGCCCGCTCCTTCGCCCCGTCCCCGGGTCCTTCTCCGGCTGGATCAGGCGCCCGTCGGTCATGTACCAGCGGACCTCCAACTCACGGGCGATGCGCGGATCATGAGTGGTCACCAGTACTGCGGCGCGCAGCCGCGCGGCCGCGCCCAGCAGCACCGACAGCACCTGGCGGCCGGTCTCCCGGTCCAGTTGCCCGGTGGGCTCGTCAGCCAGCACCAGCCGGGGCCGGCGCGCCAGCACTCTGGCCACCGCGACGCGCTGGGCCTGTCCCGCCGACAGCTCGTCCGGCAGCCGCTGCGCGAGCGCCTCCAGCTCCAGGCTCGCCAGCGCCGCCCGCGCCCGGCCATCCGCCTCGTCCTCCGGTACACCGTCAATCTGCAGCGGGAGTGCGACGTTCTCGGCTGCCGTGAGCGGGGGCAGCAGGCTCGGCCCCTGGAAGACGACACCGATGTACCGGGCGAAGCTTCCCGTGTCGCCTGGCCCGCCGTCGAGGGCGGGGTGGCACACCCGGCCGGTGGTGGGCTGGTCCAGGCCCGCCATCAGGTGCAGCATCGTGGACTTGCCCGACCCCGAAGGGCCCACCACCGCAATCCGGGCACCGGGCGGGACGCAGCAGTTCAGGCCGTGGACGGCGACCACGGCGCCGGGGCCCCTGCCGTAGGTCCGGGCCACGTTCTCACAACGGACCAGCGGTGTACCGGTGTTCCGGGGGGCCGTGGTGCCGAGCGTCTCCTGCGCGTCCATCACGCCCACTTCCCGTCGCGCAGCCGCAGCACGCGGTCGGCGGCCCCCGCCACAGCGCGGCTGTGGGTGACCACGACGACAGCGGCTCCGTCGGCGGCGCGCTCGCGCAGCAGGTCCAGCAGTCGCCGTTCGGTCCCCGCGTCCACCTCGCCGGTCGGCTCGTCGGCGAGCAGCACATCCGGGGTGTTCGCCAGCGCGACGGCCAGACCTGCGCGGGCCGCCTCCCCTCCGGACAGCTCACCTGGCAGGGCCCCTGAGCGCCGGCCGATACCCACCCGGTCGAGGAGTTCCTGCGGCGCCATACGGGTCCGGGCGGGCGCGAGCCGCTGCACGAGCGCGATGTTGTCCCGCACGCTGAGGTGGTCCAGCAGATTGCCCGACTGCAACAGCACGCCGATGCGGTGCGCCCGGATGCGTCCCCGCTCGCGTTCGGGGCGGTGGCTGAGCCGTTCGCCGGCGACTCGCACCGTGCCGCCGTCCGGCTCGTCGAGACCCGCCAGGCAGTTGAGCAGGGTCGTCTTGCCCGAACCGGACGGCCCGGTCACTGCCACGGTCTCACCGCAGCGGACCTCCAGCCCGACGCCTCGGAGCGCAAAGGTCTCCTCCTCGCCGGCCCGGAAGAAGCGGTACAGGGAATGGGCAGTGAGCACGGTGAGAGCCATCACGACCACCGGAAGCTGTCCGTGACGGTCCGCCAGGGGTCCACGTTGTCGGCGCCCACCGCGCCGGACAGCGTCAGCAGGGCCGCCCCCTTGCCCGGCTGATAGAACTCGTACCGCTGCACGTCCAGGGGGACCCGCTTGCCGGTTACCTGGTCAGGAGCGGAGTCGGCGCGGTACTCGGCCAGCACCGCCCTGCCGCCCCCGCGCTGTACCTCGACCACCTTGACCAGCGAGAAGTGCGTGCTCGCGGCGCGGATCGCCGGGATGTCCTTGCTGCGCACGGAGTTCACCGTCGGGGCGCTCGCCCGGTGGACGCGCTCCACCGTGACGCTGTTGAACTTGTCGCTGAACACCGTCGCCGCGCCTCGGGTGGTCCGCCCCCACCCCTCCGGCACCTTGACCGTGAACCCCCCGCCGGGCGGAGACCACGGCACGTACACCTGGGTGTCAGGGATGTCGCCCGGAGGATTCGAGTCGGCTGGTGAAGGCGTCGTGGCGGCCGGCGCAGCCGCACCTGGCGGATTGTGCGAAGACGACGCCGGGGACGAACAGGCCGCCGCCCCGGCCGCGGCACCGGAAACGAGCAGCAGGGCAGCCGCCGCGGCGGCGAACGGACGACGCATGGTCGACACCTCCCGGCGAGGGCGGCGGCCGGTCGCCGCCGCAGGTTTCCCCCACACCTCGACGCTAGGAGGGGCCCGGCCAGGGCCTCCGCTGTGCACGGTTAGCGCCCGGTTAACAGAGGAGCAGGCCGTCGTCCTGGCCTGCTGCGCCGACGGCACGCACAGCGAGATGAAGCAGGCCGGCGGCAGCCTGATCGTCGACCCGTGGGGCACGGTGCTCGCCGAGGCCGGCGAGGGCGAGGAAGTTCTCACGGCGGACGTCGATGGACGTGGTGGGGGCGATCCGGGAAGAGCTGCCGGTCCTCCGGGACCGTGTCCTCGCCATCCCCGCACCCCCTGCCCGGTAGGCAGCGGCCGGACGGGGTGATCGGTGCGAGCCGCGCTCGCCGCTGGACGCACCCAGGCCGCGCGGCGAGCGCACGCGGCCGGGTCCATGGAAACAGTGATCCGTTCACTATCGGCCCGTCGTCGCCAGGAACCGCTTCAGGGCCCGGCCTCGCTCCGGCCCGCAGGCCCGGCAGCGTCCTGGCCTGCGCACCTGTCCCGGACGGCGGGGGATTTTTTCCTCTTCTTCCGAAATGGGTGGTTGCGTGTATCGTCCTCAGAGGCAGTTCCCGCACGCGATGGAACTGGTGGGAGACAAGACATGATGAAGAAGATCATCGCGATAGCGTTCGTCACTGCACTGTTCGGCGCCGGAGGCGCCGGCATCGCCTCCGCGGCCCCCGCGTCGCCGGGGCCTCCGCCGGGCCGTGACACCGTCACCACGACGTTCCACTGTCCCGCTCCGCGCGGCACCTTCACGATCACGGCGGACCCATGGGTGATGGGCCAGTACGAGTGGTATTACAGCGAGCATGGCTGCACATACACCTCGTAATCACCGGCCCCCCACGGTCGCGCTCATTCCCTCGTCACGGTCATTCCCTCGCCACGGTCATTCCCTCGTCACGGTCATCCGCTCTCGTCGGGTCCCCTGCGGCCACCGGGCCCGGCCCGGTCGGTAGAGTCCTGCCGTGGCACGGAGGGGGGACCTGCGATGACGGACATCGACGCGGTGGTGGCTCGGTTGCGCCAACTGCCGGACGTCTCGGGTGGGTTGGTGCGGCTGGATCCCGGGATCGACGACGCCCGGATGGACTCCTGGCCGGTTCCGGTGCCGCCAGAGATGCGCGTGCTGTTCCGCTCCGTCGGCGGCATCCGGATCACCGTGCGTCGTTCCGTGGTGAACGGACATACCTCGGCCGAGCACGTCGACTTCACCGAATCCTTCAACAACGGTGAGTACCTCGGGCACGACGTCAGCTGGTACCTGGAGCACGCCGGTGGCCCGGGCAGTCACTGGTTCGTCCACCTGGACCACGGCGACGGACACTGTTATGTCGATGTCGACCGGGACACCGGTGACTGGGGCCCGGTCTTCCAGTTCTGGGACGACACCGACACCCGCCGGCTGGCGCTTTCGCTGCCCGACTGGCTCCAACGGTTGGGGGACTGCGTGCACCAAGCCGTTGCGGAGGCAGGCACGGAGGACACCAATGCCTTCGGGATGGCGTTCACCGACCGGTGGTGGGAGCCCGCAGGGGATCCGGTACCGGTCACACCCGTCCGTGCGAACGAGGCCAGGTCGGCCGACGACCCGGTGCTGCGAGACGCGGCGGCCGGTTTGCCGGACGACGCTCTCCTCGCGGACCTGCGACCGGTCGCCGGAGTTGCCGAGGTGCTGTTCGACCTCCCCGTGAGTTGCCGCTACGCACGTCGGCACGGCGGAGCCGTCCTGACCGCGGTGCAGTGGGACGGCGAATAGACCGTTCCCTGAACATCTCCACGGACGCACGGACGCACGGACGCACGGACGCACCGACGCACGCCTCGGTCGTCGGCGCGCCCGACCCGAGGCTGGGTGGAAGGTCTGCTGCGCCTTCATCGTCCCCGGAGCGGGCACCGTCCGGCCGTGGAAGGGGGTTCGGCGTCATCCATTGCTGGAGCTCTCTCTTGGGCTCACGTCGGCTGAACCGATACCGCCTTCCTCGGAACTTCACGGCGTTGGCTCTCTCCCGCGGGCAGAGCTGTCGGCTCTGCCTTTGGGCAGAGGGGCCGTGGTCCGTGAGGGCGACGCGACTGCGGCGGGTCTGCCATGGGGCAGGCGGCGCTTTCCCGACCTGAGGGCGACGGATTCGGGGGTGTCTCGCAGCCACGATGGTGGGGAGTTTCGCACCTCTTCCAGGAGCACTTATGACGCAGCCCACCACCCTTGCCGCCGGCCTTAGGGCTCTCTCCGGTGTCGCCGCCCGCGCGACGGGCTGACGCACGTCTACGGCGAGGGCAACACCCGCTTCATCGCCCTCGACTCTGTCTTTGTGGAGTTCGGGTCAAGCGGTCGACGCCCGAGGGAAAGGAACAAGAAAATCTTCCTGTCAGTCATGAGAAACACACATCGGCGCAGAAGGTCATGGAAACGCTGGGGTACCTGGGCAATCCCGGCCTGCGCCGCCGCACTCCTCGCGCTTCCCATGCTTCCGGAACGGGGTCAGGCAAGTGCCGGCATAACCTGGCGGCCTTGCGCGGGAAACCGTCATGCTCAGTGCGGCACGCTGCCTCTCCCGGTCAACTGGGCCGCCCCTGGCGAGACGTTCAAGCTGGAGGTAGCCAGAAGAAAGGCCACCAACCCGGCCAAACGCATCGGGGTTCTGCTGGTCAACCCCGGCGGGCCCGGAGGATCCGGCGTCAACATGGCGCTGGACAGCCAATTTCCCGCCGAGCTCAGGGAGCGCTTCGACATTGTCGGGTTTGACCCACGCGGGATAGGCAAGAGTCATCCAGTCAAGTGCTCGAAACGACTGGTCGACAATCCCCCGCGTGGATTGCCACGCAACCAGCGCGAATTCGAACGACTCGTTTCCTACCACCGTGAACTCCGCCAGGACTGCCGCAAGCACAGCGGTCCGCTCTTCGACCACGCCGACACCCTCAACGTCGTCCGGGACATGGACGCGCTCCGTGCCGCGCTCGGCGAGGAGAAGATCAACTACTTCGGCCATTCCTACGGCACGCTCATCGGCCAACAGTACGCGGAGAGCTTTGGCGGACATATCCGGAGCATGGTCCTCGACAGCAACATGGACCACAGCCTGCAGACAAAGGACTTGGCTGTCTCCGCAGCGGCTTCGGTCGAAGATTCTCTGAAGGAATTCGTCCGGTGGTGCAAGACCACGCCGACGTGCGCGCTCCATGGCCAGAACGTCCTGCTCCGCTGGGACCGTCTGCTGGCAGCAGCCGACCGCGGCGCGCTGTACGAGTCCAACGCCCCGGTCTCCGCCGACGACATCACCAGCCGGGCCTACGACGCCTTCAGCTCCGGCCCACCGGAGCGGTCTCAGCTCGCCAAGTGGCTGACCACATTGCGGATCGGCCGACCGCATTCGCAGGGGGACACACCCCGCACCAGTCAGACCTCCGGAACCGAACCCCCCGGCAGAGACGCCGTGTTCTGCCAGGACTGGCAGACGCGGATAAGCGACTACCGGGAACTCCACGCCCTCGTTCGTGCCGAGAGAGCAGCCGCGCCGCATGCGCGCACCTCTCCCGAAATGCGCAAAGCCATCCTGAGCTGCGTCGGATGGCCGAAGCACGCCAACAATCCGCAGCACCCCCTGCGCGTCGGCCCCCACGCACCCGTCATTCTGCTGGCCAACGCCCGCCACGACCCCGTAACCGGGTACGCCTGGGCCCTCAACGTACAAAGGCAAGCGCAAAAGAAGACCCGACTGCTCAGCTTTGGCGGATGGGGGCACGGCGCCATCGGCACCAAGTGCACCATAAACGCGGTAAACCGCTACCTGGTCCATGGCTCATTGCCGCGACCTGATGCCGGCTGCCCCGCATCTCAGAAGTGATGATGTGGGACTCCCCCGCCACACTCCGGCCTCCTCAGCGCCGCCTCCGCGGCGGAACACCGGGCGGAGCCGGATTCCGGCGGGTTGTCACAGGTCGATCAAATGATCGCAATGCGCCACTCCGTGGCCGGGGGCCGCCTCGCCGTGCGGCCGCACTGCCTCTGCCCCGACCGCACGCCGTGAGAGCACCGATGGATTGCCGCACACGCAGGACAGACAGCATCATGTGCGTTGTGAAACCGCCCCCCGCCCTGACTGGAAATGACGTGCCGGCGCCTCGCCCTCTGCCGGCCTCCGCGGGGCGCGCCAGGGCGGCGCTGCCGGTGCTCGCCTTCGCCATGGCGCCTGTCTTGCTGCTGCTGACCGGTTGCGCCGGCGGCGGTGAGCCCAAGAGCGCGGGAACGACGCCGCCCCTTTCGGCCCCCAGGCAGTTGTGGGCCCCCAGCAAGCCCCCGCCACCGCTCGCCGAGCCCAATGCGAAGATCTCGGACGGTGTGCCGTCACCCGTGCGCGGGGTGCCGCGCGTGCCGTCCGGCGACATCCACCAGGTCTCGGCGCTCGCCCTCGCCAAGGCCCGGCTCACCACGATGACCAGCCCACTCGACGAAGAGGGCACCGACAAGAAGATCAAGGACTGCAAGACCGCCGGGCAGAAACCGTGCCCCGTCCAGAAGCCGCAGTACCGGGACATGAACGGCGACGGTAAGGACGAATTGCTGCTCGGCATCACATCGGGGCGTTACTTTCTGTTCCTGTGGGGCTTTACCGTCAAGGATGGCCAGGTCAGCCTGATCCTCGACCAGGCCGAGCGCCCGCTGTCGGTGGAATTGTCGGGACGTGACGTCATCGTGCGGGAGCCGGCCGACAAGGGTTATGACATCCGCCGGGTCTACTCGTGGGACGCACGGGAGCAGGCCATGGACGAGCGGTCCTTCGAATACCTTGAGTCAAGCCGCAGGAAATGAGCGCCGCCCCTATGGTGACGCGAATATCGAGGGTCGGGGGGGGCCTCGCAGCGGGAGGGGCGGACTGTCCACCACCGGCTGCACGCCGAGCTGCTGCTGAGCCTTGGTGCCGACGTGCTCACCACGGTCATGCGCCGACCGTGGTGAGCAGCGGAAAGCTCACACCGCGCCCTCGCGGGCTGCGCGGGCCGCGCGGGCCAGGTCCATGTCCGTGGTCTCCGGGGCCAGGAACTGCGATACCAGGCCGCCGAGTGCGAGCACACCCGCGCCGACCAGGAGCACGAACTCCGCACCGAAACGGTCCAGGCCCATCGGCAGCAGGAAGGTGCCGACGGCGGCGCCGACCCGGCTCATGGCGGTGGCGAAGCCGACGCCCGTGGTGCGCAGGGAGGTGGGGAACACCTCCAGCGGATAGACCGCGGTCAGCGCGCTGGAGGCGGCGTTGAGGAAGATGAAGAAGAGGAAGCCGACGACGATGACGGGGGTGGAGGACGGCCACACGGCGACCAGGGCCAGGCAGACCGCGGTGATCCAGAACGGCGGAATCAGCAGCTTGCGCCGGCCGATGCGGTCCACGACCAGGCATCCCGCCGTCACCCCCGCCACGGCGGTGAAGGAGTAGACCAGCAGCGCCGCGACCGCGTTGTCGCCCATGTGAAGCGCCTCGAAGACCTGGGTCCAGAACGTGCCGATGGCGAAGTACGGCAGCACGAGGGCGGCCCAGAAGACGCTCGCGAAGACGGTGCTGCGCAGGTGACGGCGGCTGAACAGGGCGCGGAAGCCGTCCCGTTGGCCTTGGCCCTGGGCGCGCTCGTCGAGCTCGGCCGTGATGTCGATCTCGATGCCGTACTTGGTGATCAGCGCCTCGGCCTCCTCCCGGCGCCCCTTGCTCAGCAGCCAGCGCGCCGACTCCGGGATACCGCCGCGCAGCGCCACGCACACCGCGGCGATGACCGCGCTGCTGGCCAGCGACCAGCGCCAGCCGCCCGCGACGTCCGCGAACAGGGCACCGACCACCGTCGCCAGCGCATAGCCCACGTACCAGCTGATCTCCAGACTGGCCAGCAGCCGGCCGCGGCCCTGCCGCGGGGCGTACTCGGACAGCAGTGGCGCGCCGATCGCGTACTCGCCGCCGATCGCCACACCCATCAGCAGCCGGATGAGGAAGAGCTGGAGACCGTCGGTGACGAAGAACTGGAGCACCGACCCGATCAGGAAGATCAGCATGTCGACGAGGAATACCGGCCGTCGCCCGAAGTGGTCGGCGAGCCGTCCGAACAGCGGGCCGCCGACGAAGATGCCGATCAGCGGAGCGGCGCCGACCAGTCCCTGCATCAGTGGGGAGAGGTGGAGGTCGGCGGTGAGCGCGGCCATCGCCATGCCGATGCCGCCGATGATGTAGCCGTCGATGCCCTGGCCGATCTGCGTGGCGAGCTTCAACTTGGTCTGCACGAGGCGTCGTTGGCGCTGGGTGGCGCCGCCGGGGGCCGGTGGGGCGCCGGGCTGGTGGTGCTCGGTCGCAGGCGTCGTTGCCATGTGCGGTCCTTGTCTTTCGGTGTCGGGACAGGCCGGGGCGCGCCGCGGCCCGCGGCGGAGCACAGCGGGGAAGAGCTCAAGGAGAAGAGGGAGAGGAAACGGGCGGGGAAGGGGTCAGCCGGTGGGCCAGTCGAGGGCGACGTACTGGGTCTCCAGGAATGCCTCGATGCCCTCGCGGCCGCCTTCTCTGCCCAGGCCCGACTGCTTGACGCCGCCGAACGGCGCCGCGGGGTCGGAGAGCAGGCCCCGGTTGAGGCCGACCATGCCGGCCTCCAGATGCTCGGCGATGCGCAGTGCCCGGGCCACGTCGCGGGAGTAGACGTACGAGGCGAGGCCGTGCACCGTCGCGTTGGCGCGGGCCAGCATCTCGTCCTCGTCGGTGAAGGTGGTCAGCGGCGCGACGGGCCCGAAGACCTCCTCATGGAGGATGCGGGCGTCATCGGGTACGTCGGTCAGGACCGTCGCCGGGTGGAAGTGGCCGGGCCCGTCGGGGATCGTGCCGCGCGCGGCGACCTGCGCGCCACGCGCGAGCGCGTCGTCGACGAGGGAACGGATCTTCTCGACGGCCGCCTCATTGATCATGGGGCCTAGGGTGACGCCGTCCTCCAGGCCGGGTCCGGTGCGCGCCTCGGTCATGGCCGCGCCGAACTTCTCGGTGAACTCGGCCGCGACGGAGGCATGGACGTAGAAGCGGTTGGCGGCGATGCAGACCTCGCCGCCACCGCGCATCTTGGCGTCCATCGCACCGCGCACGGCGGCGTCGATGTCGGCGTCCTCGCAGACGATGAAGGGCGCGTTGCCGCCGAGCTCCATGGTGACGTTGACGATGTGCTGCGCGGCCTGTTCCAGGAGGAGCTTGCCGGTGGCGGTGGAGCCGGTGAAGGAGAACTTGCGGACGCGCTCGTCGTCGAGCCAGGCGGTCACGACCTCGGGGGCGCGGTCGGTCGGCAGGACGTTGAGCAGGCCGTCGGGCAGGCCGGCCTCGGTGAGCAGCGCGGCCACCGCGAGGGCGGTGAGCGGGGTGTCCGGGGCGGGCTTGAGGAGCACGGGGCAGCCCGCCGCGAGCGCCGGGGCGATCTTGCGGGTGGCCATCGCGGCGGGGAAGTTCCAGGGCGTGACGAAGGCGGTGACGCCGACGGGATGCTTGCGCACGACGTGGCGGTAGCCGCCGCCGGGCGCGTCGCCGAACGAGGAGCCGATCCGTACGGCCTCCTCGGCGAACCAGCGGAAGAACTCGGCCGCGTAGCCGACCTCGGCCGCCGCGTCCCGGTATGCCTTGCCGTTCTCCAGCACGATCAGCCGGGCGAGCGTGTCGGTGTGCTCGCGCATCAGCCGGAACGTCTCATACAGGATTTCGGAACGGCGCCGGGCCGGTGTGGCACGCCAGCCGGCCGCGGCCGCCGTGGCCGCCTCGACCGCGGCGAGAGCGTCGTCCGCACTCGCCGCGGACACCTCGCGGACCAGGTCACCGGTCGCCGGGTCGTACAGGGGGAAGGTCCGATCGTCCGATGCGGCGCGCCAGCAGCCGCCGACGAACACATCGCCTGCGGCGAGCGGTGCTTTGGCGAGGGTGTCGATGCCGACGAGGTTCATGAGCTGCTCTTTTCTCCGTTCCGAAACCGGGCTCGTCCGGTTCGCGGCGAATTTACGAGCGGGTCACACGGGCGACAAGGCCGCTTCCCGGATCGCAATGGGGGTTGCTGTCAGGGCAACTCCCAGGTCGCCCGCGGGAGTACGGCCCATGGGGGAGCAAGCCGACGGCGAGCCCGCGCCCACGCGGAGCGGAGGACCGTGGGGGGAGGAGAGCTCAGGTCAGCCGCGCCCTGGGGGTCGCCGTGCGGCGTGGTTCCCAGCCGAGGAGGGCGGAGACCCGGGCCGCCGCCCTGGCCGTCGTGCGGCCGGCTTCGTCGAGGCGGTCGCCGAGCCGGGGCCCGGGCGCGGAGATGTTGAGGGCCGCGACCACCCGGCCCCGGAAGTCCCGTACCGGCGCCGAGACGCCGACCAGGCCGGCCTCGAACTCCTCGCTCACTCGCGCATAACCCTGCCTCTTGGCCTCCTGGATCAGGGCCCACAGGTCGGGGACGGGCATCTCTCCGCTCGTGCCGAAGCGGACGTACAGCTCGTCGGGGGTGGCGTCGGCGAGCAGTACCCGGCCGGCCGAGGTCTGCCAGGCAGGTACCCCGCGGCCCTCCCACCCGTGTACCCGGAAGGAGTGCCCGGAGACCGACAGCAGGGTGAGCACTTCGCGGTCGCTGAGTACGCACAGGTGGCTGGTCTCCTCCAGGTCCGCCGACAGCGCGTGCATGAGCGGCTCGGCCATGCGCACCAGGCGGCTTTCCGAGGTCCGGGCCACCAGCGAGAAGAGTCGCCAGCCGAGTCGGTACTCCAGGGTGTCCGGGTCGCGTTCGACGATGCCCTCGGCGGCGAGGGCTTTGAGCGCGCGGGAGACCTGGGTCTTCTCGCGTCCCACCAGTTGGGCGAGGCGTACGACGCCGAGGCCGCCTGCGTTCTGTGCCTCGTCGGAGGCGAGGGTTTCCAGCAGGTCGATGTCGCGGCGCAGGCCGTGTCCGCGTGGGGTCGCGGGGGCCGGCGAGGGGGTGTCCGTCACGCGCGCCATCCTAGGCACCGGTCCGTACGCGGAAGCCCCAGGTCAAGGCCGGAGTTGTCATGAGAGCAACCGGCATTTCGATTCGCCCTGCGGCCTTGCGAGGGGGTGGTGGCGGACCTAGATTCGCCGCATCGGGCCGGATGAACTGCGTAGGAAGCGAGGTTCATCTCGTTCACCCGAGTAACAGCCCTTTCAGGCGATTTTCTCGCCGCTCTCGCTTTTCCTCACCACGCATTGCCGTTCATTGCCGTTCATTCGAGTTTCCCGCCGGTCACTCGATGACGCCCCTTCCCGAGGTCCAGGAGTTCCGATGCCCTCCCCCTTTGCCGCGACCGCACTGATCGGCGAATCCTTCGTCGGTGACGGTGCCAACGCCGCGCACACGAACGTCGTGATCGGCCGCAAGGGCGGCCCGGTCGAAACGGCCTGGGCGACGGCGCTGGCCACCCCGAGCGCCGGACACGTCCCGTTCATGACCGTCGTGCGGCCGTCGGTCCCGGTCAAGCCGCAGACGCTGTTCGTGAACAAGGCCGTCGCCGGGGGCGAGCTGCACCAGCGCGCGACCTGGGGTTCCGCCCAGGCGGGACTGGCGCGCGGGGTCATGGACGCCGTCGAGGAGGGCCTGATCCCCGCCGAGACGGCCGACGACCTGCTGATCGTCGCCGCGGTGTGGGTCAACCCGGCGGTCGACGACCTCGACGTCTCGTTCCGCAACCAGCGCGCCGCGGGATACGGCGCGGTGCGGGCCGCGGTGACCGGCGCGCCGTCCGTCGCAGATGTGCTGGCCGCGGCGGTGAAGGGCCCGGAGAACCCCTTCTACACGCCCACTCCCGAGGTGCTCGCCCGATGAAGATCACTGACATCACCCTGGACCGGCTGCGTCTGGAGCTGGACCCGCCCTTCCGCGCCGCCTGGGATCCCGAACCACGCCGGCACTTCGACGCCACCCTCGTCCGGGTGCACACCGACGAGGGGATCACCGGCATCGGTTCCGGCGACCTCATGGACGGTTTCGACACGTACAAGCACCTGTTCGTCGGCGAGGACCCGCTCGACATCACCCGGCACGTCCGGGCGATCGAGACGGCCAACTTCCACGGCGCCCCCTACTGGCCGCTGGAGGCGGCGCTGTGGGACATCATCGGCAAGGTGCACGGCCGCCCGGTCGCGGAGCTGTTCGGCAATGCGGCGAAGCGGCTGCCGGCGTATGCGTCGTGCGGGGAGCTCAAGTCCCCCGAGGAGCGCGTGGCGACGGCGCTGAAGGTACGCGAGGCCGGCTTCCGGGCCATGAAGATCCGGATCGACCGGAACCGCGTCGACGAGGGCGTCGCGGCGGTCCGGGCCGTCCGGGAGGAGCTGGGCACCGGCTTCGAGATCATGGTCGACCTCAACCAGTCCTGGCGGATGGCGGGGGACACCGCCCCCGCCTCCGACCTCGCCAAGACCCACAAGGTCATCGCGCGCCTCGCCGAACTCGATGTGTTCTGGGTCGAGGAGCCGCTGCCCTACGCCGACCTCGAAGGCTTCAAGCGGCTGCGGGCCGAGAATCCGGGGGTGCGCATCGCCGCCGGCGAGATGCACCACTCCCCCACCGAGCTGCTGCGCTACCTCGAAGAGGACGCCCTCGACATCTACCAGATGGACGTGGTGCTCGCGATCGGCATGTACCGCGCCCGCACCCTGGCCGAACTCGCCCAACTGAAGCACCGTCAGTTCACCCCGCACAGCTGGACCAACGGCATCGGCGTCCTGGCCAATCTGCAGGTCTCGGCGGGCGTCGGCGGCGGCCCCTTCTTCGAGTTCCCCTACGACCCGCCCGGCTGGACCCCCGAGCGCCGCGATTTCATGCTCGCCGAGCCGGTGCGGGTGAACGCCGAGGGCGATCTCGAAGTGCCGGACAAGCCCGGTCTCGGCATCGAGCTCGACGAGGAAGCGATCGACCACTGGAGGCTCACGTGACCTGCACCATCGAGGAATTGCTGCACCGGTCGTACGACGAGTGGCGGGCCGCCGCGGACAAGCTCAGGTTCGAGACGCGGCCGTTCATCGACGGCGCCTTCACCGACGCCACGTCCGACGACACCTTCCCGAGCGTCTCGCCGCGCGACGGCGCGCTGCTCGCCGAGGTGCAGGCCGCGTCCGCCGAGGACGTCGACCGGGCGGTGCGTTCCGCCCGCGCGGCCTTCGAGGACGGACGCTGGCGCGACCTCGCCCCCAGGGAGCGCAAGCGCGTCCTGCTGCGCTGGGCCGAACTCATCCGCGCGAACGCCGAGGAACTGGCCCTTCTCGACACCTTGGAGATGGGCAAGCCCATCACCGAGTCGGTGCGGATCGACGTGAACCAGGCGGCCGAGACCATCGCCTGGTACGCGGAGGCCATCGACAAGACATACGACGAGGTGGCGCCGACTCCCGGTGACGCGCTCGCGCTGATCACCCGGGAACCGCTGGGCGTGGTCGGCGCGGTCGTTCCGTGGAACTACGCGCTGCTGATCGCCAGTTGGAAGCTGGGCCCGGCGCTCGCCACCGGCAACAGCGTCGTTCTGAAGCCCGCCGAACAGACCTCGCTGGCCGCCCTGCGCCTGGCCGCGCTCGGCAGCGAGGCCGGACTGCCCGACGGCGTGTTCAACGTGATCCCCGGGCGGGGCGAGGTGGCGGGGCAGGCGCTCGGCCGTCACCCCGAGGTCGACAAGATCGCCTTCACCGGCTCGGCGGAGGTGGCGCGGCTCTTCCAGGTGTACGCGGGCGAGTCCAACGGCAAGCAGGTCGCCGTCGAGGCCGGCGGCAAGTCCCCGCAGCTCGTCCTGGCGGACGCCGACATCGAGGCCGCCGCCTCCGCCGTGGCCTGGGGGATCTTCTACAACGCGGGCCAGACCTGCAACGCGGGTTCCCGGGTCGTCGTACACGCCTCCGTGAAGGAACGGCTCCTGGAGGCCGTTCGCCGGATCACCGCCGCAACCTTCCGGGTCGGCGACCCGCTCGACCCGGCCACCGTCATGGGCCCGATCGTCGACGAGGACCAGCTGGCCAAGATCCTCGGCTATATCGCACGCGGCAGGGAGGACGGCGCGACCGTCCTCCTCGGCGGCGGACGCACCCTCACCGAGTCCGGCGGCAGCTACATCGAACCGACCGTGCTGAACGGGGTGGCGAACACCTCCGCCGTCGGCCAGGAGGAGATCTTCGGCCCGGTCCTCGCCGTGGTGACCTACGACGGAGACGTCGACGAGGGCGTACGCCTCGCCAACCAGACGGACTTCGGACTCGTCGCCTCGGTCTGGACGCGGGACATCGCCGTCGCCCACCGCACGGCCAGGCGCCTTCGGGCCGGCACCGTCTGGATCAACACCTTCGATGCCAGCGACGTCATCACTCCCTTCGGCGGCTTCAAGGCCACCGGCGCGGGCCGCGACAAGTCCCTGCACGCGCTGGACGCGTACACCGCACTCAAAACCACCTGGATCAACCTCGGGGACTGAACACGGGCCCCTCTCCCTCCCACCCCCTCTTTCCCCTTTCGCCGCCCCCCTTCTCCCCTCTCCCTCCTTCTCTCTTCTCCCTTCTTCTCTTCTCACCGCAGCGAGGACAACGATGAGGATCGGTTTCATCGGCCTGGGCAATATGGGTCGCCACATGGCCCGCCATCTGATTCACGCGGGACACCTGGTCACCGTGCACGACACCCGGCCCGAGGCGGCCGCCGAACATCTCGCGCTCGGCGCCACCTGGGCCGACTCCCCCGCCGCCTGCGCCGAGGGCGCGGAGCTGCTGCTCACCATGCTGCCCAACCCGCGGATCGTCGAGGAGGTGCTGCTGCGCGGCGGTGCGGCGCAGGCGCTGGCGCCGGGCGCGCTGTGGATCGACATGTCGACGTCGACGCCCGCGGCCGCCGAACGAGTAGCCGCCGAGGTCCTCGATGCCCGGGGCGTGCGCCGACTCGACGCGCCGGTCAGCGGGATGGCCCGGGGCGCCGAGGCCGGCATGCTGCAGATCTTCGCCGGTGGCGCGGACGACGACTTCCGGATCGCGCTGCCGGTCCTCGAAGCCATGGGTGACCCCGACCGGATCCTGCACGTCGGCCCGATCGGCGCCGGATACAGCGTCAAGCTCATGATCAACCTGTTGTGGTTCAGCCATCTGGTCGCCACCTCCGAGGTGCTCGCCATGGGCGTGAAGGCGGGCGTCGACCTGGGGGTGCTGCGCAGCTCGCTGCTCGCCAGCCCGGCCGCCTCGAACTTCCTGGAGAGCGACATCATGTGCGTGCTCGCCGACGGTGACTACGACGACTCGTTCGCGATGGCACTCGCCTGCAAGGACCTGGGGCTCGCCATCGACCTCGGCCGGGACCTGGGTGTGTCCACCGAGCTGTCGGCCCTGGTCGAGCAGATCTACCGCCGCGCCAAGGCCGAGCACGGCGACCTCGCGGGCGAGATGAGCCCCGTCCGCCTCTACGAGTCCCTCGCCGGCCGGGAGTTCCGTCTGCCGAATCCGGCCGCCGCGCTGGACGACGCGGCACTGGTGCTCTGAGCCGCCGGAAGGCACCGCCGGACACGCTCCCACGCTCACACTCACCCACCTCAGGAGCCGCACCCATGGCCTCTCCTCAGCGCGACAGCCTCGCGCCGCTGAGCATCGACCCCATCTGCCGCATCGAGTTCGGGCCCGGACACATCGGCCGGCTCCCCGAGCTGATCACGACCACGGGCCGGCACCGCGCCTTCGTCGTCACCGACCGGGGTCTGCGCGCAGCGGGCGTCGTCGAACGCGTCCTGAAGATCCTCGACTCCGGCGGGATCGAGTACGCCGTTCACGACGAGGTGGCGCCCAACCCCTCCACCGGCGACGTCGACGCGGGCGCCAGGCGGGCTCGCGCCTTCGGCCCGGCCGCGGTGGTCGCACTCGGCGGCGGCTCCGTTCTCGACGCGGCGAAGGGCATCTCCCTGCTCGTCGGCAATCCGGACGCGGTAGCCGCCGACGCCGGCCGTCTATGGGAAGCGGCCGACGGACTCCCGCTCATCGCGATCCCCACCACGTCCGGCACGGGGGCGGAGACCAACGGCTTCGGGGTGATCGAGGACGCCGAAGCCTGCCGCAAGGTGTACCTCGGTCACCCTTCCGTGAAGCCCCGAATCGCCCTGCTGGACCCTGAGTTGACGCTCGGTCTGCCCGCCCCGGCCACCGCCGCCACCGGCATCGACGCACTCGTCCACGGCATCGAGTCGCTGGCCTCACGCGGCGCGAACCCGGTCTCCGTCGCCTACGCCACGCAGGCCGTGACGATGGTGAGCGGCGCGCTGCCCACTGCGTACCGGGACGGCTCGGACCTCGACGCCCGCGCCGCACTGATGCTGGGTGCCCACCTCGCCGGCCAGGCCCTCACCCTCTCCGGACTCGGCCTCGTCCACGGAATCGGCCACGCGCTCACCGCTCACACCGGAACCCCGCACGGAGTAGCCCTGGCCGCCGTACTGGAGGAGGTCATGGTGTTCAGCGCTCCGGCGGCCCGGGACGCGTTCGAGCAGGTGGGACGGGCCATGCGCCGCACCCCGCCCGCGGACGGCGACTGGGCACGGGCCACGGTGCAGGCCGTGCGCGAGATCTCCGGAACACTGGACCTCAAGCGGCCCCTGCGCGAACTGGGCGCCGACCGCGCAATGCTGCCGGCCATCGCCGCGGGAGCGGTCGCGGACGCGGTGACCAAGAACGCTCCGCTGCTGCCGAGCGAGGCGGAGGTGCTGGAGATCCTCACCCGGGTGTACTGACGGGCGGCGCGGGATCGCGGGAGGCGGATGCGGAGTTTCGTCCCCGGGCTGCGAGGCCCGCGGCGCGACCCCGCCCCCTCGCTGTTCCTCGGACAAGGGGGCGGCACGGCTCGCGCCGGTCGACGGTTGGGGCCGGTCGAGCTGCGCCTCGTTCACGGGCCGCGCGCCACCTTGTCTACCCTGGACCCGCAGCTGGTTCACCCCGCCCGCCAGACGGGGTGTCGCAAGAGGGAACCCGGTGGAAGTCCGGGACTGCCTCGCAGCGGTGAGTGGGAACGACCGCCGTCATGAAGCACTGGGTCCGCGTGTGACCTGGGAAGCGACGGCCAGTAGGCGTCCCGTCCTCCGGGATGTGCCCACGAGTCCGAAGACCTGCCACTGCTCGTGCGCGGTGCGATCACCACGCACGCCTCCATGGCGACCCGGTAGCGGGACCGCCGAGCGAGTGGTGCGTTTCACCCCACCGTGCCCGTGGTGCGCGGGGCGGGCCCGCATCCCGTTCGCGGCCCGGCACCGGTCCTCACGACGACTCGCGAAGGAGAGTTTCGTGCCCGGCGAAGCGAGCGTTCCCTCCGTCCCTTCCCCCAGTACGCCCCGCCCGAGCGGGCCCTGTGTCCTGCTCAAGCATGGTGAGATCTTCCTCAAGGGCCGCAATCGGCACCTGTTCACCGAGCGGCTGCACGACAACCTCCGCCGCGCGCTGCGGGACGTCGGCGGCTCCACGTGGATCAAGTCCGGCCAGAGCGTGACCGTGCTCGGCGGCGAGGTCCCTCTGGATGTCCTCGTGGAGCGCGCCCGACGGGTGATCGGGTTCAACTCGGTGGAGCCCGCCCTGCGCGTCCCGAGCACCGTTACGGACCTCACCGAGGCAGCCGTGGAAGCGCTGGCCGGCGCCCGTGCCGAGCGACCCGGAATCACTTTCGCCGTGCGGGTCAAGCGCCGGGACAAGACCTTCGAGATGACCTCGTCGCAGTTCGAGCGCTTTCTCGGGGCACGCGTCCAGGAGGCCCTGGGGCCCGTGCCGGTGAACCTCACCAGCCCGGACGTGCGGGTCTCGGTCGAGATCGACCGCAAGGAGAGCTATCTCTCCTGGATCCGTCACCAGGGGCCTGGCGGACTCCCCGTCGGTTCCGGCGGACGTGCCCTGGTGCTGCTCTCCGGCGGGTACGACTCGCCGGTGGCGGCCTACCGGGCGATGCGTCGCGGACTGAGTTGCGACTTCGTCCACTTCACCGGCGCTCCGTACACGAACGCCGCTTCCGTGTACAAGGCTTACGCCCTCGCCCGGGAACTCAACCGCTACCAGCCCGGTGGGCGGCTGCATGTCATCGCGCTCGGCCACGCCCAGAAGCAACTGGCCATCGCGGGGGCCGGCAGGCTCCAGGTCGTCGCGCAACGACGGCTGATGGTCCGTGCCGCCTCCGCGCTGGCGGGCCGGACCCGAGCGGAGGCCCTGGTGACGGGTGACAGCCTGGGACAGGTGGCCAGCCAGACCCTGGCGAACATGGCCGCCGTCGACGAGGCCGCCGCCCTGCCGGTGCTGCGGCCGCTGGTCGGCTGGGAGAAACAGGAGATCATCGACGAGGCCCGGTCCATCGGCACCGCGGAGATCTCCGTGCTGCCGGACGAGGACTGCTGCAAGCTCCTCGCACCGTCCCGGGTCTCCCTCCGGGCCGGACTGACCGACCTGCGTTCGGTGGAGAAGCGCCTCGACCTGGACGACGTGGTGGACAGTCTGCTGCGCGACGTCCAGGTCATGTACCCGGGTGAGACCGACGGAGAGACGGAGCCCGGCGCGGACAGCCCTGACGGCGGCCCCGCGCCCGGCCGCCCTGGTCCGGCCGTGTGTGCGTCGAGGCCGTCCGGGGCGGTGTCCTCATGACCGGAGAGGACCGTCGACGGATCCTCGTGATCGGGATCGGCTCGGGGGATCCGGCGCATGTGACGCTGGCCGCCGGTCTCCGGCCCGCCGGCCGAAGTTGCCGACCGGGTGCTGGAGTTGCGTGCCGCGTCCCGGGAGCGTCATGGCTGGATCATGGATGCCTGCCTGCTGCGCGCCGACGCTCCCGGACCGTCGGCGGGTGCCGTTCCACCGGAGTCCTGCTAGTGCTGTGACCGCATAGGTTCGCCGGAATTTGGTGGTCGTGGCGGTTGGATGTGCGGTGAGGCCCGCTCCGATTGCTGGAGGTGCGGTGGCCGAGCCTGTCCGTGTGCGCAGACTGACGAACGGCAGCGTGAAGCCTGCGCGCGCCACCTCGCCCTCGCCGGTCCGATCGATGTACCCGGTTGTCGGTCGATGGTCGCAGTGGGCGGGTCACGCATCGGGACGATGGAGGTGCTGGAGTTCCGACTTTCTGGCGTCCCGCTGGGCCGGGCTGCGTCCGTACGGTGCTCAGGACCGGGAAGACCATGGCAGTTGTGCGGGAACGGAGCGTGCTCGTGAGCGTAGGGGTGTTGGAGGCCAGGGGGCTGACCAAACGATTTGGGGCGAAGCCGGCGGTGGACGACCTGTCCTTCGCGGTCCGGGCCGGCCGGGTGACCGGTTTCCTGGGCCCGAACGGGGCGGGCAAGTCCACGACGATGCGGATGTTTCTGGGCCTGGACCGCCCGGGGTCAGGCAGTGCGCTGGTCAATGGCACGCCCTTCCACCAGTTGCGTCACCCTATGCACGAGGTCGGTGCCGTGCTCGAGGCCAAGGCCGTCCATCCCGGGCGCAGTGCGTACGGGCATCTGCTGGGTCTTGCGTACAGCAATGGGATCGGCCGCCGGCGGGTGGCGGAGGTCCTGGAGATCGCCGGCCTCGCGAAGGTGGCGCACAAGCGGGTGGGCGGCTTCTCGCTGGGGATGGGACAGCGGCTCGGGATCGCTGCAGCTCTTCTCGGTGATCCACAGGTGCTGCTCTTTGACGAGCCGGTCAACGGTCTCGACCCCGAAGGCGTCCGCTGGATCCGCAACCTGATGAGAGGGCTCGCGGCCGAGGGCCGCACCGTGTTCGTGTCCAGCCATCTGATGAGCGAGATGGAGGTGACGGCCGACCATCTTGTCGTGATCGGCCGGGGGAAGCTGATCGCCGACACCGGCGTGCGCGAATTCATCGCGGGCAGTTCACGCAACATGGTCAAGGTGCGCTCCCCGCAGGCCATCCAGCTGGCCGGACGGCTCCGGGCAGCCGGCGGGCAGGTCACCGCGGATGACGAAGGCGCGCTTCTGGTCACCGGCCTGGACCAGGTCCAGGTCTCGGAGGCCGCGGCGGAGTGCGGGGCCGCCCTGCACGAGCTGTCGCAGCAACGCGTTTCGCTGGAGACGGCGTTCATGCAGCTCACCGAGGACAGCGTGGAGTACCGCACCGAGTCGCTGCCGTAGGTCTGAGTTCCGAGCCGCAGCCCCATCCCGACCCAGGAGGTATCCCCATGTCCGTGACCATCCCCGCGGCCGAGCGCCGTTCCGACGTTCCCACCGAGCCCGTGTTCGCCCACCTGCTCCGGTCCGAGTGGGCCAAGTTCCGCACCGTCCGTGCCACCGTGTGCTGCCTGCTCGCCACCGCTGCGGTGGCTGTCGGTATCGCCGTCATCGTGGCAACGGCGATCGACAAGGAGGGTCCCCAGCCCATCGGCCGACTGGTGATCAACAGTCACATGGGCTTCGGCGTCGGCCAACTCGCCGTCATGGTCCTGGCGGTGACAACCATCGGCAGCGAATACAGCACCGGGATGATCCGCACCTCGTTGACGGCCGTACCGCGGCGCGGGCCGTGGCTCGCGGCCAAGACCCTGGTCATGGCCGCGCTGGTGCTGATCACCGGGATGCTGCTGAGCATCGTCTCCTTCGGCATCGAGTACGCGTCCGCGCCCGCTGTTTCCGGCTCGGTCACGGATCCGGCAGTCGTCCGGGCGGTTCTCGGGGGCGGGCTCTACCTGAGTGTGCTGTCCGTGCTCTCGCTGGCCGTCGGCGCCATACTCCGGAACACCGTCGGCGGCATCGTCGTGATGTTCACGCTCATCTTCGTTGTGCCGGGGCTCGCGTCCGCCCCGGCGCTCAGCGATCTTGCGCATCTCCTGCCCGGCAGCCTCGCGCCCGGCAGCGCCGGTTGGGCGATCATGCAGCCCGGCCCGATGCTGGGCGGCCTCGGCCCGTGGGCCGGTTTCGGGGTGCTGTGCGCCTGGGCTGCGGTCGCGATGGCGGGAGCCGTGTATCTGCTGGACAAGCGGGACGCCTGACGCTACGCCTCAAGGAGGCCGGCATCGTGGGCAAGAATCGCGGCCTGGACGCGGTTGGTGCACTCAAGTTTCGCGAGAAGCCGACTCATATGGGTCTTCACGGTGGACTCGCTCATGTGCAGGCAGGCGCCTATCTCGGCGTTGGACATGCCCTCGCCGACCAGGCGCAGCACCTCGCCTTCGCGTTCCGTCAGGGCGGATGTGCGGCGGCGCGCGGCGGTGGCCCTCGACGTGCCGCGGGCGGAGAAGTTGGAGATCAGCCGCCGGGTCACCGAAGGGGCCAGCATGGCATCCCCGTCGTGGACGGTCCGGACCGCGCGGGCGAGATCGCGGGGCGGGGTGTTCTTGAGCAGGAAGCCCATCGCTCCCGCCTCCAGGGCCGCGTGCACGTACTCGTCGAGATCGAAGGTGGTGAGCACCGCCACCTTGGGCGGGTGGGGCAGCTGGTTGATCTCCACGGTCGCGGCCAGTCCGTCCATGACCGGCATACGGATGTCCATGAGCACCACGTCGGGCCGGTGCATGCGGGTCAGGTGCACGGCCTCCACCCCGTTGCTCGCCTCGGCCACCATGCTGATCCCGGGGTCGGCCTGCAGGATCATGCTCAAGCCGGACCGGACCAGGTCCTCGTCGTCGGCCAGCAGGACGCGAATGCTCATGGTGCTTCTTCCCTCGTGGGTATCACGGCCGAGACCCGGAATCCGCCGTCGGGTGTGGGGCCGGCCTCGAACGTTCCGCCCAGGACGGTGACGCGTTCGCGGAGCCCTACCAGGCCGTGGCCGCCACTGGGCAGACGTGCGGTCGACGGCGCGGTGGGCATCTCATTGTCCACGGTGATGTGCAGCTCATCGGGCACATACCGCAGCTGGATGCGGGTGGCGGCGGTCCCCGCGTGCTTGTGTACGTTGGTCAGCGCTTCCTGGACCAGCCGGTACGCGGTGCGCTCGGCCGTCGTGTCCAGCGGCCGGCAGGGGCCGGACGTGGCCAGTTCGATCCGCATGCCGGCCGCGCGCGACTGGTCGACCAGCCTGGACAGGTCGTTCAGGGTCGGCTGCGGCGCGCGTGGTGCGGGCTCCTCGCCTTCGTCGACCCGCAGTACGCCGAGTACCTGGCGCAGCTCGTCCAGAGCCTGTCGGCCGATCTCGCCGATGAGCCGGGCCTGGGTGGTGTGCTCGCCATGCGCCGTGCCGACTTCCAGGGCGCCGGAGTGGATGACCATCAGGCTGACCCGATGGGCGACCACGTCATGCATCTCCCGCGCGATCCGTGCCCGCTCTTCCATCCGGGTCTGCGAGGCCAGCAAGTGCTGTTCACGTTCCAGGCGTTCGGCCTTCTCACGCAGGTTCTCCACCACCATCCGCCGCGCCCCCGCGTACATGCCGGACAGGACGGGCACGACCATGAGGAAGCCCATGAGCGGTATGCCGGACACCAGTTCTTCGACGCTGAACTCGCGCTTGTCGGTGAGGAGTACGTAGCCGGCAGTGGCGGCGGTGGCAACGGTGGACAGCACAGCCAGGGCGCGTCGACTGCGGCCGTATTTCGCCAGGGAGTACAGGCAGACGGGAAGCGCCGGGAAGCAGATCTCGGCGGGTATGGCCAGGATCACGGCGACGCACAGCCCCACCGGCCAGCGCCGCCGCACCACCATCGCCAGCCCGGTCAAGGCCGCCAGCGCGAAGTAGACCGGTGCGGGAAGCCCGAGCGGATAGCTCTCCTGGACGTCTACGAGGACGGTGGGGAACAGGGCACAGCCGAGCGCGACCAGGACGTCGAAGGCCATGCCCCGGCGGTTCTCCCACCAGAACGGCCGCGCCGGAATGAACGCCGGGAATCGTCGACGCCCATCGGCGGTCACAGGGCGGGGCGCCCTGGTGGGCGAGGTTGGCAGGGCTGGAGACGGTCCTGGAACACGCGGCTCGGCCCGTGCGACATCGCGAAGTCGCATGGCGGCTCCATCCTCCAGCGGTGTGAGGGGGCTGTCACCAGCGGTGGGAGCCGGTGCCCTGCCCCTGCCCGCCTGGTCACCCGTGGGTGTTTCAGTGCTCAACCAATTGCTCGGTGGTCGATGGCTCAGCATGCAGCAAACCAGCCATCACTGCATCAGCCGATCGACGTACCGGCGGGTACAACGACGGCACCGACCTGGTGTGTACCCCGTCCGGGAGCGTCGTCGCGCCGGGGCGTCTGGTGACGGAGGAGGACGCGGCCGTGCCCACCCCTGACCTGCCCCGCGTTTCGGAAGTGGCCCTGACGTTCGCCGAGCGAGGCATCCGCGTGTCGGCAGTGCGGCTGCCCCCGTCGGTGCACGGCGAGGGCGATCACGCCTTCGTTCCGAGTCTGATCAACCTCGCACACGAGAAGGGCGTTTCGGCCTATCCGGGCGACGGCTCCAACCGCTGGCCGGCAGTACACCGGCTGGACGCCGCGCCCCTGTTCCGGCTGGCGGGAGTCGGGGCCCCCGGGCAGCCGGTGGCACGGGACGGGCGAGGAGGGCATACCCGTTCGCGACATCGCCGTGGTCATCGGCCGGCGCCTGGGCCTGCCGGTCGCGAGCGTCTCCCACGAGCAGGCCGCCGACCGCTTCGGCCGGCCCGCCTCGACCCTGGTGATCTCGGCCCGGCCCCCGGCCCCCGTACGCCGTCGCGCGGCGAGGGCCGGTACTGACGCAACCCGGCGGCCCCTCGTCGGCCCGCGCGGCAGCTGCCGTAGCACGCCTTGCCAGCACCCCGGCAAACCAGGGTAAATATGAACCATGAGCGGAAATTCGGGTCGTTTCCGGCGTTGGCTGAGCCGCGCGCCCGGCCGTTCCGTCTCTCCGGGCGTTACCCCTGCCGGAAACGACACCGGCGACCGACAGGACGAACGCCCTGCGGGGGCCGGAGATCCCCAGCGCATACGGAGCTCGTTGACCACGCGCAGCGTCGCCCGGGAGGTCTTCCTCCTCCAGCTGGTGCTCGTGGTGCTGCTCGTCGCGGCAGCAGTGGTGGCCCTCGTCGTCCAGACCCGGCGGGACACCATGGCCGACGCCCGGCACCGGACGATCGCCGCCGCTGAGTCCTTCGCGCACTCCTGGGGGCTCCAGCAGGCGCTGAACAGCGACAATCCGACCGCGAAGCTCCAGCCGCTCGCCGAGGCGGCCCGGAAGGCCTCGGGCGTCGACGCCATCATCGTCTACAAGCTCGACGGGATCACCCTCACTCACAGCGACCCGGGGCAGATCGGCAAGCACGTCATCGGCCCGTATGCCGACGCCGCCCGGGGCAAGCCCTTCACCAGGACCTTCCAGGGCGCCCTGGGCCTCTCCGTGATCTCTGCGGCCCCCGTCAAGGACTCCTCGGGCAAGGTCGTCGCCATCGTCGCCGCACCGGTCACGGTGGAGAAGGTGCAGAAATCGGTCAACCGGCAGCTGCCCATCTTCCTGGGCATCGCAGTCGGGGCCCTGGCACTCGCCGGAGGCGGTGCGGGGCTGGTGAGCCGTCGGCTGCGCCGGCAGACCCACGGTCTGGGACCGGCCGAGATGACCCGGATGTACGAGCATCACGATGCGGTCCTGCACGCGGTACGGGAGGGCGTCCTCATCGTCGGCCGCGACGGGCGGCTGCTGCTGGCCAATGACGAGGCACGGCGGCTGCTGGACCTGCCGGCGGACGCGGAGGGACGCCATGTCGGCGACCTGGGGCTGGACCACCGCACCGCCGAACTGCTGGCGTCGGACCGGAGCGCCACCGACGAGGTGCACCTGGCCCAGGACAGACTGCTCGCCGTCAACAAGCGGTCCACCACCCCCTACGGATCCCACCAGGGAAGCGTGGTGACCCTGCGCGACACCACCGAACTGAGGTGGCTGTCGGGGCGCGCCGAGGTGGCGCGGGAGCGGTTGAGACTCCTCTACGACGCTGGGGTACGGATCGGCTCCACGCTGAATGTCGTGCGCACTGCCGAGGAACTGGCGCAGGTGGCGGTCCCCCGGTTCGCCGACATCGTCACCGTCGAGCTGCTGGACCCGGTCCTGAAGGGCGAGGAGCCTGCCGTGTCGGGTACCGAGCTGCGCCGGACCGCCATCGCCGGCCTGGCGCCGGACCATCCGCTCTACCCCGTCGGCGAGCTGATCCGCTTCGCCCCGGGCACCCCGATGGCGGCGAGTATGGACCAGGTCCGCTCCGTGGTGGAGCCAGAGCTGGCCGGCTCTCCCGCCTGGCGGTCCCAGGACCCGGAACGCGCCCGACGCATCCTGGACCACGGGGTGCACTCCTTGGCGGTCGTACCGCTGCGCGCCCGGGGGGTGGTGCTGGGACTGGTTGACTTCTGGCGGTCGGGGAGCTCCCCTCCGTTCGACGACGAGGACCTGTCCTTCGCCGAGGAACTGGCGGGGCGGGCCGCGGTGGGGATCGACAACGCCCGGCGCTACACCCGCGAGCGCACGATGGCGATGACGCTCCAGCGCAGCCTGATGCCCCGCAGCCTGCCCGACCAGGACGCCCTGGAGGTGGCGCACCGCTATCTCCCCGCCCAGGCGGGAGTGGGCGGGGACTGGTTCGACGTCATCCCGCTGCCCGGCGCCCGGGTGGCGCTGGTCGTCGGCGACGTGGTCGGACACGGTCTGCACGCGGCGGCCACCATGGGCCGGCTGCGCATCGCCGTGCACAACTTCTCGGCCCTGGACCTCTCCCCCGACGAGCTGCTGGGCCACCTGGACGAGCTGGTGACCCACCTCGACGTCCAGGCCGAGGACACCGATGAGGGACCGACCATCACGGGCGCCACCTGTCTGTACGTCGTTTATGACTCCGTCTCCGGGCAGGTCACCGCGGCCACGGCCGGCCATCTGCCGCCGGCCGTGGCCTACCCGGACGGGAGCGTGGAGTTCCTGCACCCGCCGGTCTCCCCGCCGCTGGGTCTGGGCACCGGCCTGCCCTTCGAAACCGCTGAGCTGTCGCTGCCGGAGGGCTCCCGGCTGGTGCTCTACACAGACGGGCTGGTCGAGAACCGCAGCCGCGACGTGGACGCGGGACTGGAAGCACTGCATGCGGCCCTCACCGGACCGGACCGTACGCCGGAGGACACCTGCGCCACCGTCTTGCAAACGCTGCTGCCCGCCAGGTCCACCGACGACGTCGCGCTGCTGGTGGCCCGGCTCCGGCGGCTGGACCCGGCCCATGTCGCCGAGTGGGACGTGCCCCGCGACCCGGCAGCGGTGGGCCCGGTCCGCAACGCCTGCGTCCGCCAGTTGACGGACTGGGGTCTGCAGCACATCGCCTACGGCACCGAGCTCATCCTCAGCGAACTGATCACCAACGCCATTCGCTATGGCGTCGAGCCCATCCACGTGCGGCTCCTGCACACCCGCAGCACCCTGATCTCGGAGGTCTCCGACGGCAGCAGCACCTCCCCGCACATCCGCCAGGCGAAGGCCACCGACGAGGACGGCCGCGGCCTCTTCCTCGTCGCGCAGTTCGCCGAACACTGGGGCACCCGCTACTCCCCCAGGGGCAAGACGATCTGGGCCGCTCAGCCGGTCGGCCCCGACGCCGTGACCTCGGAAGAGGAGCTGCGGGAGCATCTCCTGAACCATTGGGAGCAGGGCGGGGAGTGGTGAGGCCGCGGCCCGGTGCCCCGCGCCCGGGGCCGAGCGTGGTGCCTCCCTACGCGCGTGGTGCCTACTCGCCGCTATGACCTGGCCCGATCACCGTCCTGCCAGAGGCGCGCAATGGCGCGGAGTACGCTGGTTTGGACCATTTTGAGAGAAGCTTGGGCGGTGACCCGTCGCGACGGGGTGGCGCCAGGACCGCCCACGTGGCAGGCGTCGGCGGCCCTGCGGGAGTGCCGAGGACGTCCGCTCGGTGAGCCTGCGAGGCCGTCGGCGTTCCGCCCCACCTCCTGGCGGGCGCCGTCCTTGGCGACGGGGCCGCTGTACGGGCCATGCGACCGCACCGTGTCATGGCTTGCCCTGGTCCGCGTCCGCCACCCGCCCGGCTGACCGCTCCCCCACCTGGCCCTGTTGGAGGCGCCGTGACTACACATCATCGGGTCCGCGCAGGCGCTCTCCTGTGCTGTCTCGGCCTTGCGACGCTCGGTCTCGGTGGGTGCGAGGAAGGGAGAACCACTCGGCCGGTCGCGCCCTCCCGGGCCGGGTCCGCCGCGGAGGTGGGCGGGACGGCTGCGCTGATCAAGGCGGCGAAGAAGGAGGGCAGGCTCAACACGATCGCGCTGCCGCGCCAGTGGGCCAGCTACGGCGGGCTGATCGACGGCTTCGAGAAGAAGTACGGCATCAAGGTCGTCGTCGACAATCCGTATGGCCACAGCCGCCAGGAGATCGATGCGGCGAAGCGCTACCGTGGCCAGAAACGCGCCCCCGACGTGCTCGACATCGGGGATTCCTTCGCCCAGTCCGCGGCGCGGCAGAACCTGCTGGCCCCCTACCGGGTCGCGCAGTTCGACCAGATCCCACCGGAGCAGAAGGACTCCAAGGCCCGCTGGTACAACAACTACGGCGGCTACATCTCCATCGGCTGCGACGACGCCCGCGTCCGGACCTGCCCCGACGCCTTCGCAGATCTGCTCCAGCCGGCGTACAAGGGCATGGTCGCGATGCACGGCGAACCCACGAGCGCGGGATCGGCCTTCGCCGCCGTGTACGCGGCGGCGCTCGCCAACGGAGGGTCGTTCGACAACATCCAGCCGGGCATCGACTTCTTCGCCCGGCTCGACAAGGTCGGCAACTACAACCGGGCCGACCCCAACCCGGCCGCGATCGCCAAGGGCAAGACACCGATCAGCATCGAGTGGGACTACCTCAACCTGGAACACATCGACCAGCTCCACGGGACGGGCGTGCACTGGAAGGTCTCCATTCCCTTCGACGGCAGCTTCTCGCAGTACTACGCGCAGGCGATCAACAAGGACGCCCCCCACCCGGCCGCGGCACGACTGTGGGAGGAGTACCTCTTCAGTCCGGAAGGCCAGAACCTCCGCCTCGTGGACTACGCCCGCCCGGTACTGTTGGCCGCCATGGCGAAGAACGGCACACTCAACAAGGCCCTGGCCGCCCGGCTGCCGACAGTCGAGGGCACACCACAGTTCCCGAACGAGGCCCAGCTCGCCAAGGCCCTGCGCACCGTGCGGAAGAACTGGGCCAAGGCCGTCGGCAGCTGACCCGTCAGCGCCGGCCACTCGGCCGCCCGCACCCTCATCTGCTACTGCCGGCTCGCCACACGAGCTGGCCTCTAATGGCCCGGGTCATTCGGGTGCGGGGACAGCGGCGTCACCGTGTCGTGCCGCCACACCCGCAGGGGCATCGACGCGAGCACCCGCTCCAACTGCTCCGCGTCGTCCGCGCTGAAGAGACCCCAGGTGCGCCATTCACCCGTGGCATGCGGCGGACGCCACAGTCGCACCAGGCTTCCCTGCGCAACCAATTCCGCCGACCGTACCGCTTCCCGGGTCCGGATCTCCTCCACGGCCTCCTTCGACGTGCCCTCCGGAACGGTGGTCACCATGTCGACCAGGAACTCCATGAGCGGCTCTTCTCATCACGTCAGCCCCGATACCGCACACCCTAGCGTCGGCCGCAGCGTGTGGATGATGACGTGCGGGCGCGCCGCGCCGGGCGCGCGACACAGAGTGGACCGGCACCTGCCCCACCTGCGGCCGCTCCCTCGGAAGAAGCAGATCCAGCGCCTGACGAAGCACTGCTACCGAATTCAGTCGAGACGGGAAACCTGGTAGTGGCTGATGTACCAGCCGTCGGTCGCGCGCTTCAACAGCGTGCTGAGACGGACGCTGAGTGTGGGCCGGTCGGTGAAGGAGAAGTCGACGCTGAGGTACCCCAGCACGAGGTCGTCGGCGAGCTGTCTCGTTTCGAGGATCCGATAAGCGGCCGTCATCCCGCGGGGTTGGGACGCGTAGTAGTCGGCGACGCCCTGCCGTCCGACACTGTAGGGGTGCAGTCCTTGGAAAATCGCGTCCTCGGTGAAGAGGGAAGCGACGCGCTGGGGCTCATGTGCGTCAACGGCTGCTTTCCACCGGTCGAGGACGCCACGCAGGATCCCCTCGCTGTCTGCCGTGCTGTTCATCGAACCTCCCTGATGACGGATCGGGCATCGGTCACGCGCCGCGAGCCGGCGTTGGCCCTCGCATGCTCAACGCCCCGCGCTCTGGCCGCCGTCGACGTGCAGGATCTCTCCGGTGACGAACGAGGCGTTCTCGAGGTAGACGATCGCGTCGACGACGTCGTCGACCTCGCCCGTCCGGCCGAGCGGGTGCAACGCGGCGAGGCCCTCGTACGTCGCGGCCGGGTGCATCGGCGTGCGGATGATGCCCAGCGCGACGGTGTTGACCCTGATGCCGCGCCCCGCGTACTCGATCGCCAGTGCCTTGGTGACCGCGTTCAGCCCGCCTTTGGTCAGCGACGCGAGCGCCGACGGCTGCTGCGAGTCGGCGTGGTCGACCAGGCTGGTGGAGAGGTTCACCAGATGGCCCCCGCCATCCCGCGCGAGCATGGCGGCGACGGCGCTGCGGGAGAGCTCGAAGAATCCGCGCAGGTTCACCCCGGTCATGGCGTCGTAGTCCTCGTCGGTGTAGTCGGTGAACGGCTTGGCGAGGAAGGTTCCGGCGTTGTTGATCAGTGTGTCGATCCGGCCGAAGCGCGCCAGGGCCGCCTCTACGACCCGGGCGCCGACGCCCTGCTCGGCCACGTCTCCGCGGACGGCCAGTATCCCGGCGTCGCTGGATTCGCCGATGGTGCGAGAGATCGCGACGACCCCGTACCCGAGCGCGCGGTACGCGGTGACGAGCGCGGCCCCGATACCGTGGGAAGCACCGGTGATGACGGCGGCCTTCTGTACGGTCTTCACAGGAGGAAGGCCGACAGTTTGCGGCCGGCCGCGGTGAGTCCCGCTCCCACGATGCCGCCGGCGGCGCTGATGAGGCCGAGCGTAAGGGCGGCACCCGTTCTGGCGAGGGACGACATCACAGCAGCTCTCCTTCGCAGCACGGGCGAGATGTAGGCCAGCCTTCCCGGTCTGCGCCGAACGCGCGCCCGTGGAGGAGCAGTTGGGCGGATTGCCACGCCCATTCAGGTGCCGTGGGTGGATTTGCGGTTCAGAAGAGGCCGGCGTGTCACTTGGCGGGATTCCGCTCGGGTGCGCGGAAATGGTCGACGTCCACGACGGCCTGCGCGAAGGCTCTGGGGGCTTCCTGGGGCACATTGTGGCCAATGCCCTGCAGAGTGCGGTGCGCGTATCGGCCGGTGAATTTGTCGCGATAGGAGGAGCCGCCGCCCGCAGGCGTGAAGGGATCTGCCGCGCCATCAAGGGTGAGGGTGGGCACGGTGATGACAGGGCCTTGGGCCAGGCGCCTTTCGAGGCCGTCGTACCGTGGGTCGCCCTGGGCCAGGCTCAGCCGCCAGCGATAATTGTGGATCACGATGCTGACGTAATCGGGATTGCTGAATGCTGCCGCGGTGCGATCGAATGTGGCAGCATCAAAATTCCAGGTAGGTGAGTTGAACTTCCAGATCAACTTCGCAAGGTCATGCCGGTTCTGCTCCAGGCCGAGCCGGCCTCTTTCCGTGGCGAAGTAGAACTGATACCACCACGCCCATTCGGCCTTCGGCGGCAACGGCTTCTTATTGGCTTCACGGTTCGTGATCAGATAGCCGGTCACGGAGACCAGGCCCTTGACCCGCTCCGGCCAGAGTGCCGCGATGATGTCCGCCGTCCGTGATCCCCAGTCGTAGCCGGCGAGGATCGCCTTGTCGATCCGCAATGCGTCCATCAAAGCGATGATGTCGAGAGCGAATACCGACTGCTGTGCGTTGCGGAACGTCTTGCTCGAAAGAAAACGCGTCGTGCCATGGCCACGCAGATACGGGACGATGACGCGGTAGCCCTTCGCCGCCAGCAAAGGCGCGACAGCGGCATAGCTGTGGATGTCGTAAGGCCAGCCGTGCAGCAGAATGACCGCGGGACCATGGGCCGGCCCTGCCTCAGCGTATCCAACATTGAGGACGCCGGCCCTGACCTGCTTCAATGTGCCGAAAGGCGATTCCTTCCCCGGCTCTTCCCTTCCTTGGGCGATCGTCGGCGGACCCTGATCGTTGTCATTGGGCACGGCCTTCGAGCATGCCCAGGAAAGGCCGGCAGCTGAAGCCACCACCGCTCCCGTACCGAGGGCCTTTCCGAAGGTTCGCCTGCTGATCATCTGAAATCTTCCCGTGAAGCCGCGGCCACCAGGAACCCGGGTTCGTCATGGGTGAATACACAAAATCCCCTACCCGGTCCGGCACCCCTCACCTCGCCGATCACGCGAATGCCAGGCCATCCGTTGCTCACATCGGCCGGCATCCAAGCGAACGGCCCCGCGCCACCCCGCCCAGATCGTGGCCCGGCTGTCGGAGCTTCGCCCAGCACTCGCGTGGCGCGACGACCTCCGGGAGATGGCGGCGCGCTCGACGGTGTTCGGCCTTGCCGACAAGGGAAAGAACGCCTGGTTCCGCGGCTGCATCCGCAGGCCGACGGGACATCCGCCTGGGCCAACGCCGCGTACCCGTACGCGGCGCGCCACCGCTTCGCGAGAAGCTTGTCCGTTCCAGCGGACGCCAAAAAGCAAAGGCAAGGAGATCTCTCTCCCTGCCACTACCAAGCTATAGCGCACTGGGGGGCTTGCGGCAAGGCCCGGGTCGGGGCGCAGAATCGTCGGCCGAGGCCACAACCTGCGGAAATGGGGGCAGTACGTGCGTGTGTTGTTGTCGACGTATGGGGGACGCGGTGACGTCGAATCAGGGGTGGGACCGGCAGTGCGGTGGCAGGCGCTCGGGGCGGAGGTGCGGCGGGTGTGCGCGCCGCCCGGCTGGGCGGTGTGGCCGGCCGGCTCGTCGGAGGGAAGGCAGCCAGGGATGAGGACGTGCCCGGCAAGAGGTTCGGCAGGGCTGGAGGCGCCGGTGATTCGATCGGCCACCGCAGTGGGGCGGAGCACGGCTGCCTCGGAGGTATCGCAGTGATCGAGCAGTACGTGTTGGGTCTTCAAGAGGTTGACGAGACGCAGGTCGCGGTCGTTGGCGGTAAGGGCGCGCACCTGGGCGGGCTGTCGCGGATCGAAGGCATCCGCGTGCCGGGTGGCTTTTGCGTGACGACGGACGCCTTCCGGCGGATCATGGCGGAAGCGCCGTCGATCGACGATCGGCTCGATCAGCTGTCGCGCTTGAACCCGGACGACCGGGAGGCGATCCGCACGCTCAGCGCGCAGATTCGCCGGACCATCGAAGGGATTGCCATCCCGGGCGATCTCGCGGCGGCGATCACCCGCGCGCTCGCCCAGCTCGGCGAGCAAGCCGCCTACGCCGTCCGGTCCAGCGCGACGGCAGAGGACCTGCCGACGGCCTCCTTCGCCGGCCAGCAGGACACGTACCTGAACGTCGTGGGGCCGACGGCGATCCTCCAGCACGTCAGCCGGTGCTGGGCCTCGCTGTTCACCGAGCGGGCCGTGACCTACCGCCAGCGGAACGGCATCGACCACCGTACGGTCCAGATGGCCGTGGTCGTGCAGCAGATGGTGTTCCCGCATGCGGCCGGCATCCTGTTCACGGCCGACCCCGTCACGGGCAACCGGAAGGTCGCCACCGTGGACGCCGGCTTCGGCCTCGGCGAGGCCCTGGTCTCCGGCCTGGTGAACCCGGACGTCTTCACGGTGCGACACGGCGAGGTCGTCGCCAAGGCGATCGCCGCCAAACAGCGTGCCGTGCACGCCCTGCCGGCCGGCGGTACGCAGGAAGTGGCGATCGACTCGCAGCGGCAGGAACGGCCGGCGCTGACGGATGCGCAGGTCGTGCGGCTCGTGCAGCTCGGGCGGCGGATCGAAGCGCACTTCGGCCGCCCGCAGGACATCGAATGGTGCCTGGCCGATGACGGCTTCCAGATCGTTCAGAGCCGGCCGATCACGACGCTGTTCCCCATCCCGGAGGCCGGCGACCAGGAGAATCACCTCTACGTCTCCGTCGGCCACCAGCAGATGATGACCGACCCCATGAAGCCCCTCGGGCTCTCCGTGTGGCAGCTGACGGCCATGGTGCCGATGCACACGGCCGGCGGGAGGCTGTTCGTCGACGTCACCCGGCGCCTGTCCTCGCCCGCGAGCCGCGCCGGCCTCCTGGAGCTCATGGGGAGAGGCGATCCGCTGGTCAGGGACGCCCTGGAGACCGTCCTCGACCGTGACGATTTCGTCCCGTCGCTCCCGGACACGGGTCCCGGCGGGCCGCCGGCCGGCGGTGCGCCCGCCCCGACCGAGACCGATCCGGCCATCGTCACCGAGCTGATCGAGCGCAGCCGGGTGTCCATCGCCGCCCTGGAGCGCGACATCCGGACGAAGACCGGACCGGCACTGTTCGACTTCCTGCTGGCGGCCTTCGAGGAGCACAAGAGAGTCCTCAGTGATCCGCTGAACCTTCAGGCGATCATGGCGGGGATGGAGGCCACGTGGTGGCTCAACGACAAGCTGCTGGAGTGGCTGGGCGAGAAGAACGCGGCTGACACGCTCACGCTGTCCGCCCCCGGCGACGTCACGTCGGAGATGGGACTGGCACTGCTTGACGTCGCGGACGTGATCCGCCCGCAGTCGGAGGTGGTGGCGTTCCTGCAGGGCGTCGAGGGCGTCGAATACCCGGCCTTCCTGGACGAGCTGGCGAAGCGCGCGGGCGGGACCGCAGCGCGCGACGCCATCGAGGCCTACCTCGACCGGTACGGCATGCGCTGCGTCGGCGAGATCGACATCACGAGGCCGCGTTGGCGCGAGCGCCCCACCACGCTGGTGCCCGTGATCCTCGACAACGTCAGGAACTTCGAACCGGGCGCCGCCGAGCGGCGCTTCGAGCAAGGGCGGCAGAAGGCGCAGAAGAAGGAACAGGACGTGCTGTCACGCTTGCGGGCCCTGCCGGACGGGGACCGGAAAGCCGACGAGGCCAAGCGGATGATCGACCGGGTCAGAACCTTCATCGGGTACCGGGAGTACCCGAAGTACGGCATCGTCAGCCGCTACTTCGTCTACAAGCAGGCCCTGCTGAAGGAGGCCGAGCGCCTCGTGCAGGCAGGCGTGCTTCCTGAGAAGGAGGACATCTTCTACCTCACGTTCCAGGAACTCCACGACGTCGTGCGCTCGAATCAGGTGGATGACCGGCTCATCCAGCAGCGCAAGGACGCGTTCCGGTCGTACCACGCGCTCACACCGCCCCGGGTGCTCACATCGGATGGTGAGGCCGTCACCGGGGCGTACCGGCGCGACGACGTGCCGGCCGGCGCCCTGACCGGCCTACCGGTTTCCGCCGGGACCATCGAAGGAAGGGCCCGCGTCATCCTTGACATGGCGGAGGCCGATCTCGAAGCGGGCGACATCCTGGTCACGACCTTCACGGACCCCAGCTGGTCGCCGCTGTTCGTCGGAATCGCGGGCCTGGTGACGGAGGTGGGCGGCCTGATGACCCATGGCGCAGTGATCGCCCGGGAGTACGGCTTGCCGGCCGTCGTGGGCGTGGAGCAGGCCACCCGGCTGATCCGCGACGGGCAGCGGATCCGCGTGCACGGAACCGACGGGTACATCGAGATCCTGCCTTGACCGACCACACCGAGAAGCCCCATCCGTAGCTTCCGACTGAACAACGCCAAGCAGTTGATGACCACCCCACGACCGCCGCCCGCAACGCGGACACGCGGACCCGGCCCGTAACTGTTCGTCACCTGGGAAGTGCCTCTTCCGCTACCACGTACAGGACCCTCAGCACGTCCTATCGTTGCAGCTCGGAGGCACTTTCTACGTTCTCGGACACCTACCGGACAGCGCCCCTCGTGAAAGCCCGAGGCTTGAAGCACCACTGAACTTGATGGGGCGCTGTCGGAGTCGTTCGCCTGACGACGGTGGGTCCGCCGGGGCCGCGTCGGGCACACACCCGTCGTCCGCGTGCGCGGCCGAGGACCCACCAACATGTCCACAGGCGCTCCGGATACTGACCGCGATGACCTGCGCCAGTGCAGTTGCAGGCCAGGCGGCTGGGAGCGGATCCGTCGATCAGCCGACCTGTGCGGCGATGGTTCGCGCACACACCAGGGACTCGGTGTGCGTGGTGTCCACCTCCAGGTCATAGATCACGCCCTCGTGAACCCGATGTGCCTGCGAGGCGGCCATTCCCTGGACCCGATCTCCCCGTGCGACCTCACGGTCGGCGGCTACCGCACTCTCACACCTGACGCCGACCCACAGCACGGCCAACCCGCCAAGAGCCTTCTGCCACCGCTGCTGGGACGCCGCTCCGCCGAGGAAAACCTCATCAATGATGACCCGGGCGCCTGCACGGGCCATCGCCACGACGCCTTCCATCCAGGCTGCCTCCAGCACCCGGAAGTCCTCCCCGACGCTCACCCCGCCGTCCGCGTCGAACTCGATCCCCTGGTCCGACATCTGCATCTTCGCCGGCATCGCGTCGATGAGCGAATCGACCCCGAACGCCAGCCACGGATCCGGCAGTACGGCCTGTAGGCACCGTACGATCCCGGACTTCCCCGAGCTGGACCCACCGTTGAGAATGATCATCTGAGTCGTCACCGCGCCACAATAGAGCGCCTGCCACACAGCACGAACCGAATTTCAGCTGACACTGCGCTACTGCCACAGCCCGGTGAACCTTTCCGGTCACGGCAACGTCTCGGCTCAACCGTGCCGTCAGACCCGCCCGTTGATTGAACGTCCCAGCTGCCGTCACAGTCCTGGCACACTCAGCGGCAACGTCCCGGCCGTCAGCACGTTCTTCCCTGCGCTCGGCGCGAACGCCTTCGGCCACAGCGGCGCGGCCGGCTCGCTCGCCTTCGGCGACGCGCGCTCGGGGCTCGCATACGGCTACACACGCCGCCGGTTCGCCTTCCCGGGCGGCGCGGCGCCGGAGAACGCCCGTCTGTCGAAGGCGGTCTACGAGGCCGCGACCGCATAACGCGGCAGGAGGAGCAGCACCGTGATCGTCCGCCCAGCAGGCAGGTTGCAGGTTTTCACCCGCCTGCTGGGCAGCCGAACCGGGGGCCTGGCCCCAGCCGAGAGTCTTCTGCCGCAGCACCAGGCTGATCGGGCGTCGAGACGCCCTACGAAGGTTCGGCCCGGCTGGTGCAGGTGAACGGCTTGTCGATCCAGTAGGTGTGGTGCTGCTCGTCGTGGACGACCGGGTACTTGGTGCTCGGCTCGCAGAGCTTGTCAATCTGGGTACGGTCCGCGGAACTGATGGTGAACCAGTACTTGTTGGTGTCCGGGCCGACCTTTTGGCACTTGTAGAAGAACCCCTTCATGCCAGGACCGAACACATCCCTGCGGTAGTCGGCGGCCAGCTTCCTGTTCAGGTTGATGTTGTCGCAGTCGGCCGTCATGCCCTGGACGTTGATGGTCTCGGCCGCCTCGGTCGTATATCCCTTGGCCGTGTGGATACCCGACGCCGTCCAGGTCCGCGCCGGCAACGCGATCTGCTCGGCAATCTCGGCAAGCAACGGACTGTCGGGGGCGGCCCGCTCGGTCCGTGTCGTGCTGCTGGCATCCGCAATGCCTACGACGACGGCGACGCCGATACCCACAGTCGCCAGCAGAAGGGGTGCGATCCAGATCCCTTTTCGAACCAGGGGCGAGAATGTCACGTCGCGCTCCATTTCAGGCAGGCCCGGCGGGCCGACTTCCGCCCCCGGGGCTGATCGCACCCTAGGTGTCCGGGCGAGTGGCCGAAGGGATCGGCGGACGGTCGGGGTTCTTCTGCACCACAGTCGACCCGGACGGGCGAAACGTGTACATAGTCAGATTGCGAGTGGCGTTGCCGCAGGCCAGAGAGTCTGTGCCGCACGGGACGTCGTCCTGCTCAACCAGCATCGTTGCGCCGTGCGCACAGGGGGTGGTCCTCACGCGCACAGCCGGTGGTCCCCGGGACGTGGACAAGGTGCGTCATGCCGGGGCACCCAACACACTGGTGGGTAGTGCCGGTGTTCTGCCCCACGACGAGCGCCGTGTGTCGAGGCGGATGCGCCGAGTAGACGGATGCGTCGGGCGGGCGCTGTTCGCACACGGACGCCTCGCGACCGCCCGACCAGGGTCGCGGCCCACCGTGGAGGCTGTCGGCCTCCCGCACTCGATCGATCGCTCTGCACCTCCGGGAGGAATCGATGAGCGTTGTTCTCCCCTCGCTCGACGAGCAGAACGCACGCGAACATGCCGTTTACCGCCAAGTCGAGAATCACCTCTTCGAGACCGAGATCAAGCCGCGCGTCAGGCCGGAGATCGTCGAGGAGCATCGACGCCGCCCGATCGGCAAGCACAGTGACGACCTTGAGCGGGTCCTCACCTATCTGCGCAGGCACCACTTCGAGATGACCGGCAAATACATCCTGGTCTGCACCAAACCGCACGAGGAGTGGCGCATCGCAGTGCTCCGCGACGGCCTGCCGCCGCAACTCCTCGACGAGGCGTTCCCTGACCGATACGAGGCGGAGCATGCACTTTTCCTCAAGCGTCTGCGCGACGCCGGGCTGCTCACGGAGTGAGGGATGAGTTCCGATGAAGGTCGTCGGCTATAGCGAGCAACTGAGCATCCGCCCCGGCCAACGGGTGGACTTCCTCGTCAGCTGCGACGCCGAGCGGTACCACGCGGACATCGTCAAGCTGATCCACGGGGACACCCATCCCGACGGTCCGGGTTTCAAGATCGAGCCCGTGCACACCGAGGTCGACGCCGACTTCCCCGGCCGGGTCCAACGCGTCCACGCCGGCTCGCACATACTCGTGGGCAATCACCCAACGCTTCAGACGGACGCGCCCCTCACACTGCAGGTGTTCCTCGCCCCCACCACCCCGCACAAGGGGGTCCAAGGTCTGGTCACCAAGTGGCACGAAGGCAGGCAGTCCGGTTACGGCCTGTTCATCGGCGACGACGGCTGTCTGCAGCTCTGGCTCGGCGACGGCTCCGGCGAAGTACAGAAGGTCACCTCCGGCAAGCCGCTGCTCGCGGGCACCTGGTACCTCGCGTCCGGATCGGTGAACACCGACGGCGAGATCCAGCTCCGCCAGGAGCCGTTCGTGACCCCGGCCAACGGGCGGTTCACCCTCGCGTCGTCGCTGGAGTCCACCACCGCGGTGGTCACCGGGCGGTCTCAGGTCACGCCGGCCTCGGACAACGACGTTCCGTTGGTGATGGCCGGATACGTGGAGGCGCTGACCGACGAACTCATCGGCGTCGTGGTCGCAGGCCACTACAACGGCAAACTGGACCGTCCGCGCATGCACCGCGAAGCCCTCTCCCCGCAACAGATCGTCTCGCAGGTCGACGCGCCCCGCGGGGCGGCACTGGCGGCGGCGTGGAACTTCCAGGAGGAGATCACCGACTCCGGTATCCGGGGCACCCGCACCATCACCGACGTCTCCCCGAACCGACTGCACGGCCGTACGGTCAACGTGCCCACCAGAGCGGTCACCGGCTACAACTGGCAGGCGCGTGAGCAGAACTTCATCCACGCGCCGGAGCAGTACGGCGCCATCCACTTCCACGACGACGATCTCGACGACGCCAGGTGGCGAGTCAGCTTCACACTGACCGTCCCGGAAGACCTTCCCTCCGGCCTGTACGCGGCTCGGTTGCGCGCCGACGGCGACACCGACTACGTACCGTTCTATGTGCGTCCCCGCGAAGGCCAGGAGAAGAAGGTCTGCTTTCTGGCGCCGACGGCGAGCTATATGGCCTACGCCAACGACCACGTCGCCCTCTCGACCCCGCTCGCCCAGATGCTCATCGCGCGAGCACCCGTCCTTCAACAGCAGAACATCGTGCTCAGTGAGCGCCGCGAGTTCGGACGCTCGACGTATGACGCCCACAGCGACGGCTCCGGGGTGGCCTACTCGACCCGTCTGCGCCCCGTCCTCAACATGCGCCCGGGATACCGGCATTGGCTCTCCCCGTCGCTATGGCAGTTCAACGCGGACCTGCACCTCATCGACTGGCTGATCGAGAAGGGGTACGACTTCGATGTCATGACCGATGAGGACCTGCACCACGAAGGTGTGAGCGCGCTCAAGCCCTACCGTGTGGTCCTCACCGGGTCCCATCCCGAGTACTACTCGGAGCAGATGCTCGACGCCCTGAACGGCTACCTCGACACCGGTGGCCGCATGATGTATCTCGGCGCCAACGGGTTCTACTGGGTCATCAACTACGACCCTGAGAACAAGAACATCATTGAGGTCCGCAAGGGACACGGCTCGAACGCGTGGCGCTGCAAACCCGGTGAGTTCCACCTCTCGTTCACCGGGGAGTACGGCACCTTGTGGCGGCATCGAGGACGAGCCCCACAGCGCCTCGTCGGTGTCGGATTCGTGGCACAAGGCTTCGACGTCTCGACCTACTACCGGCAGACTCCGGACAGCCTCAACGGTGCCTCCTGGATGTTCGAGGGCATCGAGGAGAACGGGAACCTCGGCGACTTCGGGCTCGTCGGGGACGGCGCTTCAGGCCTGGAACTCGACATCTACAGCGCCGAACTCGGCACGCCCCCCGAGACGGTGATCGCGGCCGCGTCGCAGGACCACACCGACATCTACCTCGAAGTACTGGAGGAGCTGTACTTCAACGCCCCGGGCACGGGCGGAACCGAAGACCCGCGCGTACGTGCCGACATGGTGTACTTCCCCACCCCCAACGGCGGCGGCGTATGGTCGGCCGGCTCGATCGCCTACTGCGGTTCGCTGTCGCACAACCACTACGACAACAATGTGTCGCAACTGGTGGCGAACGTACTGAACCGCTTCCTGTCCGACGAACCCGCACCACTCGGAGCCGGCTCGGAGAAGCAGTCGACGCAAGCCACCCGGACCTCCTGACGCCTCGGCAAACCGAGGCGGCACGCTCACCGGTGGGAGGTCGGAACAACCGTGTCGGGGCCGGCTTGGATCACGGAAAGCTCGGCCTCCCCGCCACCATCACCGTGCTTGCCCCTCGTGAAGGTGCGCCAGGGCAAGCACGCGTGAACCAGCACCAGGGTGTGACGCTATTCGGGCCGGATGGGGGCCAGTTGACGGCCGGGACACGTAGGGTCGTCGGTGACCAGGTTGTTTCACTGCTTGGAGGAAATGGAATGAAAAAGGTCCCATTCGGCGCCCTGACCATGGCGCTCGCGGGGCTCGCGACGGCGCTTGGGTTCCTCGCGATCCAGTTGCGCACACAAGGCTACGAGCCGTACGTCAGGGACGTGACCTTCACGGCCACCATGATGTACTTCACCGCGATCATGACTGTGGTGACGTGGTTCCGTGCTCGCGGGACACACTCAAGCTGAGTTCTTCGGGCACGGTGACGGGCGCCAGGGCTGACGTCCTGGCGCCCCTCACCGTTCGGGGACGCGGCCGTTCGGGGGTCGTGGTCCGGCCGGGGTACTGCCTGCGGCGGGCCTCGGTCGCGGCGAGCTGCGCGGCGAGGCCGTGGCCCTTCTGCGGCCCGGCCGTGACCGCCGGCCAGGCAAATGCTTCGGTGACGGTGGGCAGCTCGGCATACGGCTGCATGCCCTTCTCCGTCATCTCGTGATCACCTCAGCGGCCACCGGAGCCTCCGCCCCCACCGTGCGCAAGAGGTTCTCCGCGGCGCGCAGCTTCGAAGTCAGAGCTGCTGATCCAGGAGCACGTCCGTTGGGCTGAAGCCTACGGCTCGGTAGAACGCACGAGCACGCTCGTTGAAGTACCAGAGCCGACTGGCCCGGTGGCCCGAGGCCGCAACAGTCAGGAGCCGAGTAGCGCGTGGGCGATGGCTGTCTGCTCGGGCTGGAGGGTGACCGCGCCGTCCTCGATGTCCCAGAGGCAGTTCTGCAGGACGCGGCCGAGTGTCCATCCGGCGGCCCGCTCGCGGTCCAGACAGACGACTTCTGTCATGAGGTGGAAGCGATGGCGTACGGCCCGCGGCACGTCCGCGGTGCCGATCACGTCGTCCCACCGGTTTCGCAATGCAGGCAGCAGTTCGAAGCCGGGGTCGCCGGCAAGGGGTTTGGGGTCGATGGCGAGCCAGGGTGCCCGTCCCGAGACCTGTGAGGACGGAAGAGGGGCGAGAACGTTGTCGTAGTGCAGATCCCAGTGCAGAAGCCGGTCGCCGGGCTCGTCCAGTAGTTCCCGCACCGCGGCCGCGCACGTAGCCAGCAGTCGGCGCTCGGAGGAGTCCGCCAGAGAGCGGCAGTACGTGGGAACCCGGTCGAGCATGGCCCGGGCGATATCGGCCAATGGCCGCAGGCCGGCGGGGGCCGGAACGGCGACCAGGTGCGCCAGCAGCCCGGAAAGGTGCTCAAGAGCCGCCGTGCCGTCGGGCACCGTCGCAAGGCTCCGAGTCGCATCGAGACGTTCCAGAAGCATGGCCCCGGAGTCCGGGGCGCAGTTCAGTAGTTCGACCGCGTGGCGGGTGCCCCAGACGCGCAGGGCGAGCGGCTCGCCTTGTGTCTCCTCATCGACGGGCTGGAGCTTGAGTACCGCGGGCGAGCCGTCCGCCTGGAGAACAGGCAGTACGAGTGCGACGGCTCCGTGCGCGGGCGGGCCATCCAGTCGCAGACTCCAGCGGTCCAAGAACTCCTCGGCCAGAGTCGGCAGGGCAGCGGTCCATGCTCGCCAGGCATCGCCGTTCTGGGAGGCGGTCAGGGCCGCCGGCACTTGGACCTGGGACTGCGGTCGGCTGAAGTCCACGACGCTCCCGAATAGCAACGGTGTGAGGATGCCGGCGTGCCTGACCGTCCTCGTCATCAAGACCCTCGGGCCGCCGTCGTGCGAGCGTACGGTGTCCTCCGCACCGCCCGCTCTGCACTTCACAAGGTCGTGGCCTCACCCTGCCCCGAGTCGGCCGTCTGTTCCACCAGGCGCCTCGGCGCCACCGTGCGTGGGTGACCCTCTCGACGGCGATCATTGGGCCGCTGTGTCGGGAGCCGGACTGGTCCCGTCAACTTTGGGGAGGCGGGCCTTGGGCAACTGTCCGGAACCCGCCGCTTCGTGAGGTCGGACGAGAAGATCGCCTGCTTCGGTGCGCCGGTAGACCACGCGACGGCCGACTCGTGTCCCACTGATCAGGTCCGCGTCGCGTAGTACGGCCAGGTGGCCGCCGATGGTGCCGAGCGACTGATGGAGTTGTGCGGCGAGTTCGCTGCTGGTTGCGGGGTGTTGGAGTTCGAGGAGGATGGCTGCGCGGCCGGTGCCGATCAGCCGCGCCAGGGCGTGAACCGGCCTTCCGGGCAAGGGCCTTGCGGCAGACCCGCGGGCCGGGTAGACCTGTGCGTACCGGCCTTCCGGCGTCGCGCACAGCCAGGTACCGCTCGACACGCTCACGGGGACGAACAACATTCCTTCGTCGCCGATGATGCGGTCCGGACCGGGCCGGCCGCTGAAGCGGATCGCGTCGGCACCGACCCAGGCGCTTCGGCGGCTCATGTGCTCCAGGGCACGGGGCCAGCCGTGGGCGGCCAGCAATCCCGCCCGGTAGGTGACATCGCGTTCGAGCAGTGCCCGGCGGCGCGTCCAGTCCGGGGAGACATGGGATTTCCACACCGCATGGAGCAGGTCTGCTGTCCTGGCTGCCCACCCTCGCCCGGACAGCCAGCTCAGGTCGTGACGCTTCCAGCTGTGCGCTACTGATTTCTCCAGCCCCGCGCGGATGTCCGCGTCGGGTACCCGGGCGACGTCCTTGAGCTCGCTGGTGAGAGTGGTGCGCATACCGCCCGACGGGGGGATCGCTACGAACTCGGGCAGCCACTTGGTCGAGCCGAACAAGTGGACCATGCCCTTGGCGAAGGGGTCCGCATCGAGAGTGGCCATGAATGCGTCCCGGTGGCGGGTGTGCCAGGTGGCCAGCCATGGGTCGGAGCACGGCTTGCCCAACACGATCATCGTGCCCAGTGTCTCGGCCAGTGGAGACAGCGCGAACCTGGACCGCGACAGGGCCGTCGTACTCAAGCGCAACATCGTCATCTTTCGCCTCCTGCCGAAACGATAGTGTCCGCCTCGAAGCGCCCGGAGAGTCTTGCCGGTGCACTCCTCTCTCCTGAAACAGGCAGACTTCCGCTGGTTCTTCACCGGGCAACTGGTGTCCCTGCTCGGCAGCTCCATGGCACCGGTCGCGTTGGCCTTCGCTGTCCTGGACGCCTCGGGCAATACCGGCGATCTCGGCATCGTCCTCGCTGCCCGCATGGCGCCCCTGCTGGTCTTTCTTCTGGTAGGAGGAGCCGCTTCCGACCGGTTCCCGCGCCGGACGGTGCTGGTGGCCGCCAATCTGGGCTGTGCGCTCGCCCAGGGCGGCACCGCTGGGCTCCTGCTGACCGGCCACTACTCGCTGCCCCTCGTGGCCGCGCTGGAAGCCATGGGCGGCGTCCTCGCCGCGTTCACCACACCGGCATTGCGCGGTGTCGTGCCCCAGCTCGTCGACAGGACGCAGCTCCGGCAGGCGAACGCGCTGCTGGGGTCGGTACGCAATGCCACGAAGGTTCTCGGGCCGAGCCTGTCGGGCCTCCTCGTCGTGGCTTCCGGCAGCGGCCCGGCCCTCGCCTTCGATGCGTTGACCTACCTTCTGGCGGCGGGATGCCTCACCCGCCTGGCCGTCGCCGCCACGGCAGCCAGGACCCGGCCCACTGCCCTGCTGACCGGCATCCGCGAGGGCTGGACCGAGTTCCGCCGTATCCCCTGGGTCTGGAGGGGCGCCGTGTCCTTCTGTGTGATCAACCTGGTGCAGACCGGCACTTGGCAGATCCTGGGACCCGCGCTCACCCGGCAGAGCAGCGGCGAGGCGACATGGGGATTGGTGCTCAGCGCCCGCGCCATCGGCCTGCTGGTGATGAGTGTGCTGATGTACCGGCTGACGGTGACGCACCTGCTCCGTCTGGGGCAGCTGGCGAGCACGCTCGGCGCCCTGCCCCTGCTCGTGCTGGGCGCGCACCTCAACGCCCCCTGGCTGATCGCCGGAGCCTTCCTTGCCGGGCTGGGCTCCTCCCTCACGGGCATCGGCTGGGACACCTCGCTGCAGGAGCACGTTCCCACGCACGTACTGTCACGTGTCTCGTCCTGCAACGATCTGCTGTCCTACCTGACGATCCCGATCGGCCAGCTCTGCGTCAGTCCCCTTGCCCAGACGTTCGGCGGCTTCCGGGTGACCACCACCGCGGGCATCATCTACGCCGTCGCGGCCGTCCTGCCCCTGGCATCCACCGCAGTCCGTCGGCTCCCGCACGCCCAGGCCGAAGCGCCTGACGTGACGGTTTCCGGCAAGGCTCCCGAAGCAGCCGGGGGATGACGGACCGGTCCTACGGGCTGTCTTCCAAGGGCCGGCGGCCCCAGGCCGAGATCATCGGTGAGGTGGCCAGATCGAGTCGCCCTGCCGCGATGTTGTCGAGGTGCTGCTCGATCTCCTCGTCCGTGGCGAGGCCCGCGGCGGTGAGCTTGCCGCGCACCTGGTGGACTGTGGCCGCTTCGAGGGCGTCGCACGCGGGCGAGGCGATCGGGAAGTAGGCGTCGGCCTCGACATCGATGAGGCCGACCTCGCGCAGCAGCCGCGGCAGCTTGCGTCCGTAGGCGAGGTCGGCACCGCGCTGCTGCAACAGTTGACGGAATCCGGTGCGCAGCCGGTTGGCCAGCTCCTGCTCGGGGCCGTACTCGTCGGGGCAGATCAGCGGCTGCAGCGCGGGATCGGCGTCCTCGATCAGCAGCCAACCGCCAGGGCGCAGAGCCTGGGCCATGGTGCGCAGCGCGGCATCGCGGTCGGTGACGTGGACGAGGACGAGGCGGGCGTGGATCAAGTCGAAGGGGCCGGCCGGGGGTTCGTCGGCGGCGACGTCGTGGCGGAGCACTTCGACTCCCGCGGCGGCGGCCGTCTCGGCCCAGGACACGTCGATGTCGGTGGCGAGCACACGCCCGCGAGACCCGGTACGCGCGGCGAGCCACGCGGAGACGGTCGGTCCCCCGGCCCCGACCTCCCAACACCGCCATCCCTCATCGATCCCGACCGTCTCGAAGTGCCGAAACGTCGAGGCGTCGAAGAGGGCGGCCAGCGCATCGAAGCGTGTACCCGCCTCGACCTGCCGGTTGTCCAGAAGGTACCCCTTATCCTGACCCATGCGGCGATCATGCCATGGTGGAAAGGCGGCGTTCGTCCGCCCCGGCTGCCGTTCGGAACTCGGTTGCGGAGCCGCTCCGAACTCGGTTGTGGAGCCGCGCCGTAGTCGGTTGCGGTCCGGCCGGTCCGTTCCGGAATGGTGTGGGGGGGCGATGTTCCGACGCCGCGGAAGCCAGGCGCGGACGGCGCCTTGGAGCTGCAGCCCTTGCCGCCTCGGACGCGGTCAGGCAGCAACCGAGGCCGTTCCAGGCCGAGTTGCAGACTCGTAGCGCTCCCATCACGGCGGTGATCAGCGCCGAGCCTGACAGCTGACCGCTGCCCGCGCTCGTCCAGCGGCCATGAGTGTTATCGAGGGTGGATCCGCCATCATTCGCAGCATGCGGAGGGCAGGGCGATGCGGCGGCGGGATCGTATCCGATGGTTCTCGAGCGTTACCCGGTTTTGAGCATCATCGCTGAATCGATTCGTTTGCCTCATGCAAAGATTAGCGTGGCTCATGCCCCAGCAGTCCGCTGCGCCACAGCGCTCGCAGGCGAATTGTCGCGCACTCCAGGAGGCATGATGAAGTCTCACGCTCGGAATCCCAGGCAGTCATCCAGCCGCGGTCGGGTGCTCACCATAACGGTCGCTCTCGTGGCCGTTATCGCCACCGTATCCGTGTGGCTTGCCCAGCGAAACAGCTCCGCCGACGAGTCGGTGTCCGCCGAGCTCCCGGCAGCAGGAGCAGGCTCAGCAGCCCGTCAGGCGGGTAACACAGGTGCCGTCACCGCACTGGACAAGACCTTCCTCACCAAGGTCCGGCAGGCCGGGCTGTGGGAGATGCCGGCCGGCCGACTCGCCCAGACGCATGCATCGAGCGAAGCCATCAAACGCGCCGGCATGCATCTGCTCGACGGCCACAGCAAGCTCGACGAGCTGGCCAGGGAGGACTCCGAGGCGCTGAACGTACCCATCCCCGACCAGGCCACCGCCGAACAACAGGGCTGGGTGGATCAGCTGAAGAATGCACATGGCCGGGCGTTCGACCAGCTCTTCGTGGACCTGCTGCGCGCTTCCCACGGCAAGATCTTCATCACCATCGGCGAGGTCCGGGCCTCCACCAAGAACACTCTGGTCCGGCGGCTGGCCACCCAGACCAACAACACCGTCCAGGACCACATGGACGTCCTGGAGGACACCGGCCTCGTCAATGACGCCACGCTCGATGACGTCGCCTCCACCATCCCCAAATGAACAAGCGCCGTGCCACGAGGGTTGCATCCACCCATGGCGCAGTGGCACCTCGTGTAGCAGTCAGGCAGGGCCGACAGCGCCTCACCCTGGCGTATTCCAGCTGGGAGCCGAAGCGTCCTTCCGCGCACGCGTCGGCCCGTGCAGATCTCTCACCCCAGGCCCGCACGCGCGCGGCCGCGACGGGCGATCAGAGCCTGCCGCGGGTCCGGAGTCATGAGCCGCCGGCATCACGCTGCGCAGAGACGTCGGCCCACCCCAGGGGATGCAGCTCCGCGTCATCCGGGGGCGGCTCGCCACCCGCCTCATTGAGAGCGGTCAACGCCTTGATGAGGGCGGTCCGTTGACGTGGGGCGAGCCGCTCGACGATCGCACTGATCTCGGCACGGCGTCGGCCGGTGACGTCCTCCACGGTGCGACGCCCCTCCTCCGTGAGCCGCAGTAGGGTCTGGCGGCGGTTGTCGGGGTTGGTCTGCCGGTCTGCCAGGCCCGCCGTGATGAGCCGGTCCACCATGCGCATTGCGGATCAGAGTGGGGGCGGGTCGGTCCAGCCCAGCGGATACGGTTCGTGCACGGCGGGCGGAGCGCCCGGCTCACCCGCGGCCTCCGTGAACGCGGTGAGCGCCTCGACCAGCGCGCTCCCCTGCGCAGGATCCATCCGCGAAACGATCGCCGAGATCTCTTTCCGGCGCCGGGCCATCACCTCTTCGACGATGCGCCGACCGTCCTTGGTGAGTCGGATCATGGTCTCGCGGCGGTTTTCGGGGTTGGCGCGCCGATCCGCCAAGTCCGCGGCGGCCAGCCGGTCGATCATGCGCATCGCAGTGGACGGGTTGACGCCCAACAGCTCGGCAACCGTGGAGAGATTGACGGCGCCGTGCACGGACAGCACGACCAGCAGTCGGAACTGAGGCAGAGTCACCTTGTCCTCGGCCGCGGCCAGCGAGCGAGCGGAGACGCCGACGAGCACCCGCGAGGCGGTCAGCACGGCCCGGGTCACCGCATCGACATCGCCACTGTTCCGTGCCCCTTGCGCGCGCTCGATCATGCTCTTTTGTACCTCGATCAGGCGCGAACCGGACAACGTTTGCGTCATGCAAAGTGGGTGAGGAGAGGAAAATTTGCGAACTGACACGCCCCTCGGCCGCGTACCGGCGCCCGGCCGACGGACATCGGCCGCCCGGCTGACGGATCGACCGCGGCCTCGACGTACACAGGCCCGAGACGAGTGGCCTCGGAGACATAGTGGAGGGCAGCCCGTTCCGGCCCGGCCCTGGTCCGACTCTTTCGTAAGTGCTGTGCCCTGGGAGCATGGTGTCTGGATATGCGGAGGGCGCGCCGAATGCAGCGCGGGCATCACTGGAAGACGTCGTGCGGACCCGCGTCATGCTCACTGACGTGACTCTGATGGCGGGAAGCCGCACAAGCCCACGGAGAGCGGTTCGCGGCGGTCCGCCCAGCATGCACCTTTGTTGAGGTCTCGCGTTTCATCGATCCGGACTGGCTCGTCGAGGTAGAGCTCCACGCCATCCTCGGCCCGTGGAGGACGGGGCTACGAGCGCCATCGACTCTGGTCAGCTGACGGCACGTGGGTACGCCTGTTCCGGCAAGTCCAGGCCGCAACCGACATACTCGGCACGATCGATTGGGACGTCGCGGTGGACTCCACCAGCGTGCGCGTGCACCAGCACGCCGCCGGCGCTCGCATCGAGCCGCCGCCTGCGCCAGTGACGGCAAAGGGGCCCACGCGCCAGAACATCCGGACGAAGCCCCGTGGCAGAGCCTTGTCGGCCAGCTGGTGGAGGTGGCGCAGGAGGTGAGGGCGTGGGCCGCTCGCGTGGCGGCTTCACCAGCAATATCCATCTGAGCGCCGACGGGAAGCCCTCCACCCACTACGGTCTCCGGGTGACCGAACTTCAGACCTTGCGTGCCACCCGTGAGTCCTACGACGCCATCGCCCCCACCTACGCGCAGCTGTTCCACGACTCCCTGCGCGACCGTCCCCTGGAGCGCGCCCTCCTGGGCGCCTTCGCGGAGCTGGTGCGGGCGAACGATGAAGGCCAGGTCGCAGACCTCGGCTGTGGGCCTGGGTACGTCACAGCTCACTTGCACGGGTTGGGCCTGAATGCCTTCGGTGTCGACGCCTCCCCCGTGATGGTCGAGCTCGCTCGCGAGGCGAACCCCGGACTTCGCTTCGAGGTCGGCTCGATGGCTGCGCTGGACATCGAGGACGGCGCACTGGGCGGGGTGCTCTCGCGGTGGTCCGTCATCCATACCCCGCCGCAGGACGTGCCCGCCATCTTGGCCGAGATCGCCCGGATCCTGGCTCCCGGCGGGCACCTGTTGATCGACTTCCCCGCCACCGACGGCCCCCACCACGAGACGCAGGCCTACGACCATGCGGTGGTAACGGCCTACCGCTGGTCCCCCGACCGTCTCGCCGCGCTCCTGCGCGACCAGGGATTGGCTGAGGCAGCCCGCACGGTGATCGAGCCGAAGCCCACCGACCAGCGGCAGTTCCAAGAGGTCCAGCTCCTCGCCTGCAAGGCGTAGACCTCGATCACGTGACGGCATCGGCTCGGATCGTTGGGCTGGGGGGATCGGGCGGGATCGGCTGGGCGAGGAGGAGCAGCCTCGCGAGTCACCTGTTCGCCCGGACAGCTCCTGGATGAATGAGTCCGATGTTTGTGCTGGCCGCGACCATGGCAAAGGGCGCCCGTTGGCTCGTGTGGGACTACCAGCCTGGACGCCCTTCTTGCGGCACGGTACGGGCGACCCCCGAAACTGACGGACGCCGAACTGCTTCCTTCGGTGGGGCGAGGCTGCGCAAGTAGCCGCGAAAATCCAGGGAGTGCGTGCGGTTCTTCGTCGTGGGCTTGTGGAAGTCGTCCTCCCGCGGCCCCGACTACGTCCGGTCCGCGCTGGTGAGCGTCACCTCGGCGATCCTCGCGACGAGCCTGCCCAGCTCGGACAGCGGAAGCATCTGGGCTCGCCGCCAGGTCACCACCGTTCCGCTGCCCCGGCGGACGATTCGCACAAGGCGCCGCCCCCTCGTCGTCATCGATCTGGCGGCGCATGCTCGTCCTGCCACCCAGGCGGCCTGGCGACACAACGCTGTCCGAACTACCCCTCGCCGCATACGAGTTCACCGTAGGCATCAGGAAGACCGTGGTCGTCGCTGTAGCCCCTCAAGGAGCAGTTCGACCAAGCGGCGGGGGTCGTAGCGAGGGTCGCTGTCACGTCCGATGCAGAGGTTGCCGATGCCGCGCATCAGTTCGTAGGCGTGTGTACCGGGCCTGATTTCGCCAGCGTTGACCGCGGCGTCGAGCAACTGCGCGCAGACGGGCACCAAGCGGTCGAGGAAGTAGGTGTGCAGCGCGTCGAAGCCGCTGGTGTCCGACTGCAGCGCGTTGGCGAGCCCGTGTTTCGTGACCAGGAAATCAACGAAGAGGTCGACCCACTGACGGAGCGCTGCGAGCGGAGAGTCGGCACTACCCAGCAGGCTCGGGCCGGCCTCGGCGCATGCCTCGACCTGGTGGCGGTAGACGGCGACGACGAGATCCGCCCGAGTCGGGAAGTGGCGGTAGATCGTCCCCATCCCGACGCCCGCTCTGGCCGCGATCTCACGGATGGGCGCATCGACGCCGGAGGTGACGAACACCGCAGCGGCGGCGGCAAGCAGCGTCTGCTGGTTGCGCTGCGCGTCGGCCCGCTTGCTTCGGGCCGGCACCTCCCCGGAGGGGCTTGTAGCGGGCACCACGCTCTCCTTTCGACGGCCGTTGACAAAGCGGAACACTGCTCCGTATGTTAAACGGAACAACGTTCCGGTTCAGCTTAGCTGAAGCCGGACGCTTCTGACCGCCTCACCCGCTGCCGGCCGAACGGGACCGGCAGCAGAGGCCATTGAAGGGAAATACGCGTCATGAGTGCATCGACCTATCCAGCCGGCAGCTCGCCCACTCCAGTCCTCTCGGTCAGTCCGGTGGTGCTGTTAGTTCCCGGCCGAGCCGTGGACCTGGAGGTACGGGTCTCCGCGCCCGTGACCGGGAGCGACCTGCCGGTCATCCTCCTCTCGCACGGCCAGGGTTACTCGAACCACCTCTCCTCGCTGAACGGCTATGCACCCCTCGCCAACTTCTGGGCGGCGCACGGCTTCGTCGTGATCCAGCCCACCCATCTGAGCTCCAGGACACTGAGACTGGATCCCGATACCCCCGGGGCGCCTCTGTACTGGCGATCACGGGCCGAGGACATGAAGTGCATCCTCGACCAGCTCGATGTGATCGAGGCTGCCGTCCCGCAGCTCCTCGGGCGCCTGGACCGAAGCAAGGTCGCCGTAGCCGGGCACTCGATGGGCGGGCACACCGCGAGTCTGCTGCTGGGCGCCCGGCTCTCCGATCCGCACGACGGAACGGAAGTGAACCTGGCCGAGCCTCGAATCAAGGCGGGTGTACTGCTTGCCGCGCCCGGCAGAGGCGGCGATGCCCTCAGCGAGTCCACAGCCGAGAATTTCGCTTTCCTCTTGACCACGGACTTCTCCGAGATGACGACGCCCGCGCTCGTGGTCGCCGGTGACAAGGATGCCTCTGCCCACCTGACGGTTCGGGGCCCGGACTGGCACACCGATCCGTACCTCCTCTCGCCGGGCCCCAAGTCCCTGCTCACGCTGTTCGACGCGGAGCACGGGCTCGGCGGGGTCTCTGGGTATGACGTCGGCGAGACCACGGACGAGAACCCCGAGCGAGTGGCTGCGATCCAGCGGCTCACATGGGCCTACCTCCGTACAGAGCTCTATCCCGGGGATTCCGCTTGGCAGGCGACGTGTGACGCGCTGACGGCCGACCCCAACCCGCTCGGACGAGTCGAATCCAAATAGGCCGAAGAGGCACCCTCTCTGCAGCGGACCAACAGCACGAGACGGCTGCTCTCGACGATGAGAGAGTCGCCGCGCCGGGAGCATCTTGCGACTGATGCTCCCGGCTTCGTTCCGTAACTCGCGGACAAAAAGGGGCGGTGGCCCGCAGGGGAAACTGCGGGCCACCCCCGGGGTCTAATATTGGAGGGGCCCCACAGTGCCGGGGGGGGGGTGGGGGGGTCAACCGGGGAACGCCGGGGTTGGCGTTGTTGGG